>PBBX01000009.1 GCA_002716725.1 bacterium
CCGGAATTGAACCGGCACGAGCGTTTAAATGCTCAACGGATTTTAAGTCCGTCGTGTCTACCAATTCCACCACCCCGGCAAAATTGTTTAATTATTGTTAACTAAATTGAATCGTTTTTCAATAGTGAAACTGTTTTACCCATACTAATGTAAGTTACACAATTATCATTTGCTAGCCAATATGCTACATCGTATAAATTTGCTCTATCGTTATCTTTAGGAAATGTTTTTGGATCAAAACAAATAATTCCTAAATAATTTTCAGGAATGTCTAAAATGTTTGTTATAATATCTCCTGTTTTATAATCAATATTCAACTCTTTCTTTTCTGGGTAATTTAACTTAATATAAAATACTTTTTTTATTGACTTAATAATAGGATAGTTTTTTGGGATAGACACACTTAACTCTTGTTTTATCTTTTTCTTTTCTTTTTCCTTATCATCTACTATTTTTTTATCTTTTTCCTCCTGCCCTACTTCAGAGTCTTTAGAACGACCTTCAGATTGATTATCCATTGGTTTTACTTTTTTATGTTCTCCAATCATCATTTTTCTTCTATATGCACTTGAATTTAATGATAGTGACGACATACCATATATTTTAATTTAATTTCTTACTAATTCTCAACTTAAATCTTCATCATTTACCGATTTTGTTTTTTCTACTTGTACTTACCCTATTTTTTTATTACAATTTCACCCAAAATAAAAAAGTAATATAGGAGGTATTATCATGGCAACTAATACATATAAGCCATTAGGAGATAGAGTTTTAATAGAGCCTGAGGCTCCTGAACAAACTACAAAATCAGGTATTGTTATTCCTGATTCGGCTCAAGAAAAATCTCAAACTGGAAAAGTTTTAAAAGTTGGATCTGGAAGAATTACGGATGATGGAAAAACAATCCCATTAACCGTTAAAGAGGGCGATATCATCATTTATAGCAAATATGGTGGTACTGAATTGAAAGTGGGTGGTAGTGATTTATTAATCATTAAGGAAAACGATATCTTAGCTATACAAGAATCGTAAACTATTTTTAGGAGGATTATATATTATGTCTGCAAAACAATTAAAATATTCAGACGACGCATGGAAGTCACTTGGAGAAGGAATTAAAAAAGTAGCTGATGCTGTTGGAAGTACATTAGGTCCAAATGGAAATAATGTTGTTTTAGAAAAAAAATGGGGATCTCCCACTATCACTAATGATGGTGTTACTATTGCTAAAGAAATTGAATTAGAAGATCCATTTGAAAATATGGGTGCTCAACTTCTTAAAGAGGTTGCTTCTAAAACTAATGATATTGCTGGAGATGGAACAACGACAGCTACTATTCTTGGTTATGCTATTTTTAGAGAAGGTTTAAAAAATGTTGCTGCTGGAGCTAACCCTATTCGCTTAAAAAAAGGTATTGAAAAAGCGGTTCAAATTGTTATTGAAGGTTTAAACTCTAAAAGCAAAGCTATTGAAACAAAGGAAGCTATTGCACAGGTTGCTACTATTTCAGCTAATAATGATGATGAAATAGGATCTCTTATTGCTGATGCTATGGATAAAGTTGGGAAAGATGGTGTTATTACGGTTGAAGAATCTAAAGGCATTGAAACAGAGCTTGATATTGTAGAAGGTATGCAATTTGATAAAGGATATGCATCTCCCTATATGATTACTGATAAGGATAGAATGGAAGCAGCTTATGATGATCCATTTATCTTAGTAACTGATAAAAAGATTTCTGCTATTAAAGATCTTTTACCTGTTTTAGAAAAAGTTGTTCAAGCTGGAAAAGCGCTTGTTGTTATTGCTGAAGATATCGAAGGTGAAGCATTAGCTACTATCGTTGTTAATAAACTTCGTGGAACTGTTAATTGCTTAGCTATTAAAGCTCCTGGATTTGGTGATAGACGTAAAGCTATGCTTGAAGATATTGCTGTCTTAACTGGCGCAGAAGTTATTTCGGAAGATAAAGGACTTGCTCTTGAAACAACCGAATTAAATCAACTAGGGTCTGCTTCTAAGGTAAAAGCTGATAAAGATAACGCAACCATTGTTCAAGGAAAAGGTGAAGTAGCTGATATTAATGCTCGTGTTGAACAAATTAAAAAAGAAATTGAACTTAGCGATTCTTCTTATGATAAAGAAAAACTTCAAGAACGTTTAGCTAAACTTTCTGGTGGTGTTGCGGTTATCAAAGTTGGAGCTGCTACTGAAACAGAATTAAAAGAGAAAAAACATCGTGTTGAAGATGCTTTATCAGCGACACGTGCGGCTGTTGAAGATGGTATTGTTTCAGGTGGTGGAACGGCCTTAATTAGACAAATTCCTTCTCTTGAAAAAGCTGTTAAAGAATTTGAAGGTGACTTTCAAGTCGGAATGAAAATTGTCTGTAAGGCACTTGAAACACCGTTAAGACAAATTGCTTCAAACTCTGATTTAGAAGCATCTGTTATTGCTGATAAAGTTAAAAATTCCTCGGATGAAACTGGCTTTAATGCTCGAACAGGAGAATTTGCTGATCTTATTAAAGATGGTGTTGTTGATCCATGTAAAGTAACTAAGTCTGCTCTTCAAAATGCAGCATCTATTGTTAGTTTATTACTTACAACAGATGTTTTAATTGCTGAAAAGCCTGATGAAAAAGCTGATGCAGCAGCAGCTGCTGCAGCTATGGCTGGTGCCGGTGGTGGTATGGGCGGTATGGGCGGCGGCATGCCAGGTATGATGTAACCCTTCATTCCTCATCTTTCACCAAAAACGCCCTCTAAATAGAGGGCGTTTTTTTTGTTTTTATCTAGTATTATTTAGCGGCTTCTTTGTATAATATAATTATGGTTCGCTTACTTTTTGTATTACTATTTTTCTCTAGTTTTACTGTATCTATCTTGGGAGAAAAGTCTTACTTAACACCTGATGCTAAAATAAATAAAAATACTAAACAACTTATTTCAAAAAAACAAAAACAAAAAAAAGCTCAATTTGAGTTAGGTAAAATTAAGAAAGATATTCGTTCTATTGAACGTTCATTGCTACGCTCACAACAAGAATTAAAACAAGCGGTTCATGATCAAAAACTTGTTAAACGTGATCTTAATACTCTTTCTAAAAAAGAACATCAATTAAATACAGCATTTAAGAAACGTATTCGCTATCTATACAAACATTCACCCTTAAGTATTTTTGATATTATGATTTCTAATGATAGCTGGATTTATGATACTAGTAGCCATTACTTTTTTTCACTTATTATTAAATATGATATTAACCTTATCCAATCTATCAAAACTCATTTAAATATTATTAGAAAAAAACGGTCTAAATTTCTTACCAAAACTACAGAAATTCTTACTTTACAAAAAGAAAAAATAGATTATGAAAAATCTTTGCAAAAAAAAAGAACACAAAAGACATATTATATTACTCAGCTCAAACATGATATCAATCGTATTACTCAAGAAAATAAAGAGCTTGAAAAACTATCTAAATATTTATCTAAATTAATTCTTAAAGAACCAACGCGGTCTTATGGATCAGGAAGCTTTATCTACCCTGTTAAAGGATGGATATCCTCAAAATATGGCAATCGCCGTCATCCTATTTTTAAACGCAAGATAAAACATGCTGGTATCGACTTTGCATCGCCAAAAGGAACGCCTATTAAAGCTGCTGATTCTGGAAAAGTTATTTTTGCCGGGCCTCATGGAGGGTATGGAAATAGCGTCTTAATTTATCACGGGCCTCACCCTAAAACAAATCAAATCATCTCTTCTTTTTATGCTCATCAATCTCGCATTTTAGTTAAAAAAGGAGATATCTTACGTAAGGGAGATGTAGTGGGTTGGGTTGGGGATACAGGTTATGCTACAGGACCTCATCTTCATTTTGAAGTTAAGGTTATTGTCAAAAACTCATCATCTCGTCTTAAATATGTATCTACAGTAAATCCGATTAATTATATACCAACCAAAAGCTGATTTGTGGTTCTTTTTTAAATATCCTATTATACTTAAACTATGTCTGTCGATCAAAAACTACTAGAATCTTTTTCATCTGATCAGGTTATGCTAGCAAGTAATTTTCTAGAAACTATTTATATTCATGAACAAACTAATATTGAACTTAATAATGATAATGAAATCACTGTTTTTTCAACTTTAATTCAAGCTTCTACTGTAGAAACCATGAAATGCACCTTATTTTTTAGCTTATCTGTAAACTCACAAAAAAAATGTTTTTCCAATCTTATTTATAGTGATCAATCTTGCTTGTTACTTAATATTAACAATAAGAACTTACTAGTATCGCTCTTCTCTCTTTTAGAGCCTAGTCTTCAAAATGAATTTCTAACTACCTGCTTTAAAACTCACATCACTATCTTTAATACTATCAAACGATCTCTTAAGCCTTCTTTTGCTATTCAAAATGGCCTTATTATCGAAAAATCAAAAATTAGCCCTCAACAATCTGAGTCATATCGCAATACCTTATTTAGCTATCTTCAAGACCCTTCATTTACTATTCAAGACATCACTACCTTTGTTGATTCCATTCAACAATCGCTAGAGGATGATGATTTAAATGATTTTGTTAAATTAACCTTTCACGATTTTTCTAACTTACGTCTTTCCTTAAGTTCCAAAGATAATTTTTTATCCTATCTAAAGTTTTTTCATATTTCCGTCTCTTTTGTTGTTATGTTTCCCAATCATAGCTCTACCTTAGATTCTATTATTGAATACTTTCTACTCTCTCTTGATACCATCAAATCTCCTTCTTGGGTGATCAAAATCTTAGAGCAATTACCTATTTATATATTAAAAAAATGTTGTACATCCATCTCTGTATATGAAAAAATTAAAAATAATAAGAAAAGAAATGTGTATATGAAATTTTATAAACTAATTAATGATTATATTCAATCGAATTCTGAAGGAAATATTAAAATCGTTATGAATCAATTATAGGAGATTTTAACCATGAGCTTTTTTGACTATATCGAAAAATATTCAATTTTATTGGCTATTTTACTTCCTGTTCTTTATTTATTTACTCGTGATTTTTATGCTGCTTATCGTTCAAGAAGAAATTTTAAACGCCATAAACAATCTCTTATTGAATCCGAAAAGCGTATCATTGAACTCATTAAACAATCTGATCAAAATAAAGTTGATCTTATCAATAATTTATCATCTTTAAAAAATAATATAGATGGGGCAATAGCGGATATTGATAAAGAAGTTAATGACGAAAAAGAAAAAACCTGATTCTTCATCTCCATTTGATGACTTTAAAATGAATGATGAGCGTTTTAAAGAGCTTTTTAAAGATGAAAATTCTTTAGAAAATACAACACAGTATCTTGATGATTTGCTAAATACTACCCTTGATCAGTTTTCTAATACACTAGATAAGATCCAGCCTACCTCTCCTACGAAAACTCCTCCTCAAAAAAACCCTCATTTAACATCCATTAAACAAGATTTTCCAGCTCAATCTAATTCAAACTCTTCTAAAAAATCTCAACCTACACCGGACATATCGTCTGATTTATCAGCCCCAACCGTCAATACCACTTCTCACACTATAAAAGAACCAAAAAAACCAACCGTCAATTCACTTGCGCAAAAAAAACCACCTTCTTCAATACAAAAACGAAAATCTATGATAAAAACGACGCCTCCCTCTCCGCAACCTAAACAAAACGCTTCAAAAATCAATCTTATTAAGAATCTTAAAAAAACATTTCACTCATTTTCTAATATATTCAATATCCCTTCTAAATCAACCTCTAAAGATGTCTCATCCCCCCATAAATCTCACTCTATGGATGAATCTTTAGATCGTCTTAAAAAGCGTGAACAAGATATTAAAAAATTACTTGATAATGATAAAGGAAATATTAGTTAATGAACTTATCTTCTAAATTTACAGATAAAAAAAATAAATCTAAATTCAACCGTTTACAAGCTGAACAAAAATCTTATCAAGCAGTTAAATGGGCTCGTATTCGTAATCATGCTTATATGCTAATTTTCTTACCTCTTTTATTACCTATTCATCTGGGCTTACTTATTTTCCTTGCTATCTCAAAAGAGTGGTCCTATAAATCCATTTATACTTATTTAAAATCCTATTTTTATTTGTATTTCTTATTTGGTGGTGTTCAAAAACTACTTACTTTTCCACCACCAACTCAACAGCCAACTCAACCTACTTTAATTTTTACAACTCGTAATCATGAGCTAATTTCATGTTTTTTATCAACATTATTTTCTTACCCTGTCTCCATTCCAGTTTCTAGACATCTTCAAAAATTTCCTATTCACTTTTTTTTCCCGTTTGTACGCATGCGCTCGCTGATCACTACCTTAGGATATGATGACACCCCTATTCATGATAGCTTGCCCGCCATCCATCAATCTCTTAAACAAGGAAAGCCTACCGTTGTTTTTATTAACCCTAAAATCATTAATCCCATGTTTAATGAAACTTTACCAATGTATAATGAAATTATAGAACTTATGGATACATCAATTAATTGTTATTTTTTAGCATGTAAAGGAATAGAAGCTATTAAAGCAGGAACTATTTTTTGCCCTACTTTTGTCAGTATTCATTGTGTATCTAAAGAAAATTTATTTGAAGATGTTGATAAAACACATTTTCCTGAACAGGAGAAATGTCTTCGAATTATGAAGTTTTTTGATTTTCAAAAAATGGACATCATATGAAATTTAAAAAATCTCTTTTTCTTCATTTATTTTACACTCAGCTTTTTTCTACCACAGCATCTTCTTTAAATCGTTATCATCTTTCAAAACAACACTGCTTTGATTCTGTCTTGAATTCTGCTAATTCAGCGCTTCTTATTCAACCAACGCCTGATCTTAAATCTAATTTAATCTCTCTTCCTATTTTAGACTCTCTCTCTTTATTACCCGCCACCCCTTCTAAAAAATTTAGCTTTCAAACGTTTCAACAAAATTTAAAAAATGTTTTCTCTTTTTCTGATCATGATATCCGTTTTTTTGAATCTCATTACTTTCGGTCTTCGTATATAAAATCTTTATCAAAATTTCCTTTTCAATCTTACCAAAAACTTTCAAAAACTACCTGCCCTGCTGATATACACCCTTTTTTAGATACAGTTACCCATCACTTAGCAGCTCTTAATGATACTTATGACACAACTATTTTTTGGGCATCTAATGATCATAAACGCTATTTAAAACGTGTTTTAGATAAGGCTAATACTTTAAAAAAATCTCCCACTGTAGACTTAGTTGATAATTTTCTTTCACTGATTCCAACATTACTCATCCATATTCAAGAATCTAGTAACTTAGTTTATAAGGCAGAAACGGATCATCCTGATTCATTTTCTCAAGATTTTGAAGCTTGGAATCACTATCTAACCTCCTTTTTCATCCTCTTTCGAGCCATTATTCAAACCTTTTTAATTACTTCTTTTTATAAATTACACTATTTTACGATCCTATTACATTCTCTTTCTAAATCAGCGCCTGATACAGAATCTAACTCACTGTCTCAACTTATCAAAGAGCTTCAAACAAAGCTTGTTCATAACCTATGTTTTCAACAAGGTTATTTAGCAGATCTTCTATCTGGTCTTCAATCTCTTATTGACTCTCATTCCTCTTATTCTACTGATCTCACTTCTTTCTCTTCTGAGATTAAACAATCTTATTTTGATGTTAAACATCTTAGCATAGATTATCTTAGTAAGTTGAAACAACTCAGTGTTAAGTCATGGGTAGACTACTTTAATGCCTGTTTTACTAATAAAATTTCTCACTTAAGCTTATCTATTATTACTGAATTTTATGATTTATTTTCTACCTATGAATTTTCAGAGGTTATTTCTGATCATATTATTTCCTCTATCTCTTCTATTGAATCCTTATCTCATAGCTTACCTGATTCTGTTCAAAACCAATCTAATCTTTCCTTAAAAGTTTCTCATTCTTTATACTCTTCTTTACAAGAGACGACTCAATCATTATATCAAATTCTTTTTTGGGCCAGTATTTTATCGCTTTATTTATCTAAACATGGCCGTTATAGCTTAATGAGTGAATGTTGTATGCATATCTATCAAAATCTTCCTGGTAGTATATTTAACTCTAATTTTATAGCCTATTTTTCTGTTTTACTAAAACCTTATATCTTTCAACATTATATTGATTATCTTACGCAACTATACCCTCAAAATATGCTTAATATTATTAACGCTTCTATATCATTGTATCCGACTCAAAATTCTATTTCATTACAATATGACGATTCTTTTATTACTTGGTATAACTCTACTGAATTTATTAATCGATGGATTGCGTCATTTCGTTCTTCTATTTTTCATAGCTCTTCCGATACTTGGAAATATCTATACCCTTACATGTCTTATTTTTTTATTAGTACAGCTCCTCTTATTAAAGATTGGATTAATTATGCAGCTACTCACCACTTAGAACGCGATTGTCTTATACGCATGATTCATTATATTAGTACTCATACTCCTAATGATGTTAGGCTTTATAATATATTTATTCGAACAAGACATCTTAATCTTGATATTAATGAATTACAAAAAATTCAGTTAAGTTACTCTCTTTCAGACTCAACCTTGCATGATTATATCTCTCATATTCAATATCTTTATAACTCTGATAATAGTCAAAGTCTTTATGCTATTGACCTACTTAGTTATCAGCTAATTAACTATTGTGAATCCTTACATGCTAATTACTCTGCTGATGTTGTTGTCCAATTAATTCATCCTCACATTTCTTCATTTATGTTTATTTTATGTATTCATCTAAAACATCAGTTACCTTCTTTAGCTGCTCTGATTAACTTTTTAGGTATTTATTATTCTCTCTATGAAGCCATTTATGATCCTATGGATACTCTTTTTTCTGAGTATTTAGGTGTCATTGAAGATGTTACTCCAATTAATAATATCTTATTAACTATTCAAAAAGAAATTCCTAATTTATCAAAACCTTTTCTTTCTTACTTACTCACCTACTTTGAAAGTCATACATCTGTACATGCTAATCAACCTACCGTACATAACTTTGATTTATCCGTTTCTCAAACATATCTGTCATTGTCTGATAATCCGCTATCTGACTCCGTTCATAAGTCAACTTCTTTGTCTCCTCGCTTACACCCTACATTTCACGATCCCTTTTACTTAGTTCTAGGTATTACCCCTTTATTAATTGATGCTTATCATTTGATGATTGTTCCTAACTCGAATTCTTTTCAGCTTAGTGAGCTTAAAGTATCAATTGAAGAATGGTTTATCAGCCATCAATCTCAAATCGAAAATTCACTTAATATATCTCTGTCTAAATCTGTAAAATTATTAATTCAACATGCCATTGAGAATCATACTAATCAATTTTTATCACAGCGAAAACATCTTATATCACTTCTTTTTTCTCTTAAATCCATCTCGTTTTTCCATAAGTTGTTATTATCTCATATTATCAATCTATCGAGTTGTTTAGTTGATCTTGATCAAGGCGACATAACACTTTATTCTCCTTCCTTGTATAGTTTTGATTTTGATTCTATTGATTCAAAAGCGTTTTTACTATTTTGTCTTGAAACATATAAATTACAATTTGATATGATCCCCTCATTTTCTTTTTCAGAATTTGACGGTCTTACTCTTCAAAAATTATTTTCTCAATTTAAACATACTGTTGTTGATTTTGAAGAAATAGATTTTATTTTTCTTGAACAATTTATGGTTGTTCTAAAAACCTCTATCATGTCTTTGTCAGATCATGCCACAGCTGATCAAAACACTCTCTTTTCTTTATTAAATAAATATTATGATTACCTTGATACTATCTCTGTTAATTCTCCTTTTTTTAATTCGTTCCTCTATAAATTCCTTCCTTTATTAAACCCCTTGTTAGAATTTGGTTTTATTAATTATTTCCACCCCTTCTTTGCTAAACTTATTTCTTTACATGATCAACACCCACATCCGCCTGAGTCCTTAGTTTCCTCTTCTCAATTTTTAATTGACTATCAACTTTTAATCTCTTGCTTATCCTTAAATACTCCTATGAACTTTAACCTTTTTGAAGCTATTATTCAAAAACCTTACATTAATCATTCTTTACACTATATTTTTTCTGATATGTCAGGTATGTGTCTTAATTTTTCTTTATTTTTACTAACTCACACCCAAGAGTTATCAGCTGATGATCATGATCACGGTATTTGCTTTTTCTTAAATAAAGTTTTCAATCAAGATCTTAATTTACTACAATGGCAACAATCTTATTTTTTCTTTCATTTACTAAAAACTTTTTATTCTTATTCACAGGACTCACATCAGCTAGATCATATGATGGGCCTATCCTTGAAAAGCCAAGATAAATTAATTATTTCCTCTTTATTACTTAAATCCCCTCAGCAAGCTAAACAACTTATTTTACGCCTTCAAGATTTATCTCAATCATCTCATCCTCTTTTAAAAAATGTTATGATTTCACTCCTTGATTATTCACTTGAAACACATCTTAATGACCCTTTACTTACTTTAAAATCTATCTCTAATGATAGCTTAAGAGAATGTCTTATTATTAAATCTGAAATTGATCATAATATTACTCACATATTTCAACAATTATCACGTCTAGTAACAACCTTTTCTCAACAATCTATTCGCCCTCAAAATTTTCAAACATTTATTTTAAAAGCTAGCATGTATTTAAATGCTTTTCCCTCATCAAAACCTTATATAAAAAACTTAGATATCCATTCTCCTCTTTATATTAATCAATTAATTCATATTATTCGTATCATTACTGAATTACACTCAACTTTATCTGACATTACTCATGATTCTATCCAACACTTATGTAGACATCTGTGCCATATTATTGCCAAAATACTGTTAGATCCTATTTTTGTGAATACATTTGATTCTTATTTACTTGATTATTTCTTTTCAACCCACCAAGCTTTATTACTTGATGAACTAAAAACAATTATTGTTAATCAAAATTCTATTTCATTCCAACAAGTCCATAGTATCTTATCCTTGTTAGAACAGTCCCCACAACAATTATCCTACTCTAGATTTTCTCAATGGTTTCTTCATCTAGATATTCTTTCTTATGCTGATGATACAGATTTAAGTATGATTTTATATGAATGTTCTCTGCTTAATCAGGATATAGCTTTGGATATTATTAAAGCACAAAAAAAACCTATTTCTTATCTAGAAATTATTATCGAACAAAATAAACCTTTATCATTTTGCTTACTCTATTTATTACATGTATCCTCTATTGAATCTGATCAAACTCTATTTTCTGACTGTCTCTTATTACTAAAAAAAGATCCCTTACTATCCTATTTTTCTATGAGCACAAAATCTCATCATCCGGCTCATAATTTTATTACTTATATATATAAACCTAATGATCCCTCTCTCAAGTCTATAGCCGCATCTATTCAAGCACTACTTCCTAATCACTTAGATTCTTTTACGTTTTATTTAGAGTTATTATTTTTAAATCAACCCGAGTTATTTTGGATTTTATGTCAACATAATCATTTTGATATCTGTGATAGTATCATAGAATTAGTACAACGTTCTCATAATGAAAGTCTTCCTTCTTTTTCTATCACCCCTTTATCGCGTTGGCTTGCTAATCCATTTTTTCTTAATAAAATTGCTTTATTATTAGAAAAAAGCTGTTATGATTCTGTCCCTCCTCTATTTATTCATAGCGCTATCTTACATTCACCTTCCGCTATTACATCTTTTTCTGAACATGATATTGTAAATTGGATATATTATTGTACTCGTTTTAATCAGCTTATCTTCTGTTTTGATCTTTTAAAATCTAGAGACTATCACTCTGCTGATTCTTTTTATTTTATGTTTTTATGTCCTAAAAACTCTTTATTATCTACGGCTAAGCCTTCCTTATTTTTAGATTATCTTGATTATTTAGATGACATTACATTAGCCTCCTTTATTTCTAAACTAGAAGAACGCTTTCATGTTTCATATCATGATTTCTCTCAATTTCTCTTAGGATCTCTACCCTCCTCATCAGATCATCATAGTTACTCTAAACTATTAATTCGCTGTACCCCCTATTTAATGAGCCTACATAACAAATCTACAAATCAACCTTTATCTGACACCTATATCATTGCTTATTCATCTTTATGTTACGTTAACGATCTTTCTATTTCTGAGATTTGTCAGTTACTAAAACAATGTAATTTTATTCCATCTCTGATTATTCCTAACCATGTTATTAATTTAAGTAATGCTATTTTTGATCCTAGCTATCATCATTTTTTTACAGATCTATCATTGCATTATACTCCCATTTTTCACCAATTATTTTTTACAGCTCCTTTTACTAAAGTGATTCAACAAGCTGTTTATTATAATGAACTGACTACAGATACTTTATTATATAATCACATCATCAAAGCTCTTGATTCTTTTAATTATATTCATTTAATGCAATTTTTAGCGCTTTATTCTAATAAACACTTAACGTCTCAAAAACAAGCCTTATGCCATGACTTACTGGATTCGTTTTTACCCTTTTCATCCGAAAATGTTCGGAATAACTTTGATGAATTAGAAACGTCTTATAAAGATCTAGTTAATACACCTATTCCACAATTATCTGTTAAAGACCCTATTCTTTCCTTAATCTTTAAAAAGCTCTCTCACCTTCGTCAAAATCTTCATGTCACAGAACAATTATACTGTTTCTTAGCCGCGAATCCTCAGGAATTAGCTCAACATGGTATAGATTCCATTCACATTAAAAAACAACTTGAAATATGTTGTAATGATGGGGCCAATCATCTTTTGCTTCTCTCTTATTTTTATCACCCTTCCGATCATAAATCGCTACATCTATTTAGTAACTTTATTAATAACTGGGAAGATAAGCAAAGCTTATATGATAGTTTCACCTTAAATCTTCAAGATGATACTGAACATTATCTTATGTATGACTACCTTTTATTTATGTCTCGAATTGTTACTCGTTTTTCATTTAAACAATTTAAACTTTCTCCTTTTAAACAAATTTGCTCTTCTCTACACTTTTTGTTAACTTATGCTCCTGATAAAACATACCTTCATCAATGGGTTCTTAATTGTCTGATACCTAATATGAAATCATCTTATTTCTCTTACCTAGCACCTGTTTTTTCTTCAAAAAATCTTGATCAAAATACAATCTCATTACTAGCTAAAGGATTTATTAACCAACAAAAAACTGCTTGTTATGCCCCCCTATTTAAAGCGTGCTTTTTGCAACCTACCTTTTGTGATATTTGGGAACATTTTATTTCAGTTTCAAAAGAACATATTATTTTATCTGATTTGTTAGTCGAAACTAGCCCTCTCCATATGAGTGTTGAGGTGTTTTTAAGGAATTTTATCGAGGATCAACCAAAAAGCTTTTTCCATTTTTGTTCTAGTCATTATAAATATGAAATTTTTATCGATATTTTCTTTAAGAAACTATATGACCATTATTTTTCTAGCATTATTATTAATGATACAATTACCACTCTGACCGCTACAAATCCTTTTATGAAACTTACAGAACAGGCCTTGCGTGATCAAGAATTTGGTTTCTTATTCTTCTTAGCTCGCTGTATTGAACATTATATTATTCCTAATAATAAAAATATAAGTTGGTTTATTCAACTTTTAAATAATCTATATCATATCCCTTTAGCTACCTTACCTAATAATATTGATCCATCTATTAAAAATACTATTTCTAAACTCTTTTTAAATGCAGGTATTATCTTAGATACAGGTGAACTTATTCAAGATTTACCAACTTTAAATCTTGATCAGCTTGCTCTCTTAAATTCTGATATTAAATTTACCCCTCCTATCGAATTTGCATTTGTTAATCTTCAACAAACGTCTATTTCATTTTATCAACAACGCCACCACTGCCTAGATATTCTTAGCCAAGAAGCCCCTTCCTTTTTTATCAGAGAAACCTCTATTCTTCCTACATTAAACCAAAATTTAGGGATTACTTTTTTTCAAGAAGATCCATCTTATCTTGATTATCTGTTAAATCTCCTATTTATTTCTGGGTTTAATTCATTAGCCCTTCAAGAATTTTGCATTAATGTCAGTCATAATACGACACTGAAATCTAAGTTTTTTAATTATATTCAAAAACTACCAACGGATTTATTATCAACACTTATTACTCATCCTAAATTATCCATAAATCAACGCCATCTTATTTTATATGGCTTACTTCATGACGAAAAAGGGTGTTATAACACAGATAATAACAATGCCTGGGAAAGTAGAGTGGTTAATACATTATTAACTGATTTAATATCCCCTTGGTTACATACAATGAATGTCGACGATACTCAAACTAACATCGAAATTATTTTGTTTTTCTTAATTCATTTTCCTAGTGCTGTTCAATCTATTTGCACCCCTTATTTTACCCCTATTTTTAATAAAACTGGTATTTGTTTTCCTAAATTGTTTGCCTGTAAAGATCAGTTAGAAATTTTATTTTCTAAATATCATGTTACATTGCTTGATTTAGATACCTTAGTTCGTATCATGAATGAACTTTTTGACACAGGCTATACACTATTTGAGCTTGTTATTGCCTTTCGCTCTTCTTCTTTATTTACCTCTGAACTTGAGAATGAATGGATATCATTATATTTAGAAGCAGAAACTCCTTATACTATCACAACGATTCCTAGTTGGTTCATTAATATCTATAATTTAGTATGTATTAAACAAAAACTTATTTATGTAGCTGATTCTTTCTTTGAATCATCTATTTACCACCAAGCTTTTAAGCGATGGCTTATTGATGAAGGGCATTTGACTGAACATAATATGCTATCTTTGTTTTCACTGGAAGATTTTCTTAGTTTTTATGACCCTTATGATATATATGCTAAGTTAATTGATGACATCTCTTCTATTATTGCTCCCCAAAGTATTACTAGTGATATGATTAGTCGTTTAGCAGAACCATTCTTTGAATCGCTTTTCTTTCACTTAAAATCTTTTTCTTTAAACTCAACTATTCATGTGACAGAGTTTTCTTTATTAATTAACCTGCTTTCAGTGCCTACTACTCATTATGAAAAATCCTTTCTTTTAGATCAACTTCATAGTTTTGAACATGCTCTATATAGTCATAATCTTGTATCATTACTTAATGTATCTTACATCCCTTTTGTGATGGCTCTTTTACAATCTTCATCTCACACTATTTCTAATGCAAAGAAAGATGCTTTATTAGATTCACTTCCTCTTATTCTTGATCTAACCCATTCACTCTTTGATTCTCTTTCAAAGAAAAGAAAAGCTTCTTTTCATAGCTTTTTAATAGACCATTCTGTCTTAAATAAGCGATGTCTTAACATGTTAAATTTAGAGTTATTAAAACAGGATCCTGCAAAATTACAAGAACACTATGAAGCATTTACATTACTTGATAAATATCTTATAACACACCGAACACTATTAGAATCAGCCTTAGTTACAGTTGCTCAATTAGGATTTATCTTGTTGTACCCTTTTTCAATTGCACGTACTCATTTTTCAAATTTATTTGCATCCATTCATGATTATGAATGGATTTATATTACTCATTTTCTAAAGCAATCTATCAACAACGTATCTATTGAATCTATGCTCCAAAATGTCATTGGGCATACTTCGTCTTTATCTAAGGATCGATTAAAACAATTTGCACTTAACTTGAAGGAATCCTCTTCGACTGAAACTACTTTAGAATCACTATTTTTAGATTTTCAAAAACATACATCCACTCATGTTAGCTCACCTCACCTACCAACCGTTCAATCGCTTTTAAACAATTTAATGATTTCTATATCTAATCAACAGCATTGCTCTTAAAAACCTTTTTATTTAATGGTATGATTATGCTTTCTTTGTGCGGGATTAGCTCAGTTGGTAGAGCGTCTGCTTGCCAAGCAGAAGGTCGCCAGTTCGAATCTGGTATCCCGCTCCATTTATTCCACACTCTTTTTCAATTTGCTCAATTAATTTAATTGTTTAGTATGATGATTATTAATTACTCTATTAGAACTCTGCTGTTATAACCGCTACTATCTTTCTATTTAAGTTTCAATTAACTCATATTCCCCACTATCTGTTTGATAAATCACACAAACACGTTCTTTTAAATTTCGGAATACTAGAAAATTTAAATGCTTTTCTTCTAAGATTAAGACCGCATCTTCTGGGCCCATTGGCTTTGGTACATAACGTTGAATAAATTCTTCTTTCTTTTTTACTTCCGGAGGTTTTATTGAGAGACTCCTCAAGGGTAAGTTTCCCTTATGTTTTTTAAGCTTTTCTTTATATTTTTTTAACTGCACCACTAATTTATCAATTAATAAATCTATACTAGAGTACATGTCTGGAGACTTCTCTTTTGCTGTTATTACAGCACCTGATGATTTAATAATTGCGGATGCTACTTGACTCTCATTTAAAGAATGAGTCCCTTCAATATTTAAATTAATCGTAACATGTTGTATTTGATTAAAAAAATGTTCTACTTTATCTATCTTTTTCTGAGCATATTCTTTTAATGCATCGGTAATTTCAACATGATGTGCTTTAATAATAACGTTCATAGTCTTTCTCCTTTATTCTGATACTTATATCATCATACAATTACAAAACTACTCAATACAAGTCTTCGCTAACATTAAACTTCTCTTTTATTTCCTCAAAAGTATATTATAATGGTGCCTATGTTAGCTCAAACTAATGCTATTATTCTTGCTGCTGGTAAAGGTACACGCATGAAATCAGATGTCTTAAAAGTTTTGCATCATGTTTCTGGTAAACCTATGCTTGCATATGTTCTTGATGCCGTTCACTCATGTGCTCCTAATATTTATGTTGTCGTGGGTCACCAATCTGATGATGTTCGCTCAATATTTACTAATAATTCACTTACATTTGTTAAACAAACTGAACAATTGGGAACAGGCCATGCTGTACAACAAGTGCTCCCATATTTACAGAATTCAACTGCTGAGCATACCCTTATCTTGGCGGGAGACTGCCCTTTGATACAAGAATCTACACTTGAATCTCTCCTTGATACTCATTGCCAAACAAAGGCAGCTGCTACGATTTTAACAACACATATGACTGATCCATTTGGTTATGGCCGTATTTTACGTTCAGAACATAATCATATCTCAGGTATTAAAGAACAAAAAGATTGCTCTGATGATCAAGCTAAAATCACTGAAATCAATTCTGGTATTTATGTATTTAATACATCTTTACTACTAAATTATATATCTCAACTTCAATCTAATAATACTCAAAAAGAATATTATTTAACTGATATTATTCACATTTTAACTGATAATGGCCATACTATATCTGGCATGATTACGGATGATCCTGATGAAATTATTGGGATTAACACGCCTACAGATCTTGCTAAAGTGAATGACATCCTTTTGTCAAAAAATAATCATATAGCATAAGTTATTTATTATTACTTCTCGTAATTCTTCTACAAGCATTTATTTAACCTTTACTATCCCCCCTCTATAATTTTAAAATTAGCTATTTATAGACTTGAATAAGTTTTATTGCTTATGCTAAAATTGTCCACCTCTTTGTAGTAAGGAGCTGTATTAAGGAGAAACTATGAATTCTAAAGCTTATGAAATTTTATTTATTATTTTACCAAACTTTTCTGAAGAGCAACGCTCTAATATAACGGATGTTGTTCAAAATGCTATTACTGAAAACGGTGGTAGTATTATTGAGTTTCAAGACCTTGGTCTTAAAGAATTTGCTATGGAATTAAGAAAGGAACCTCAAGGTTATTATTATCGTTGTGAATTTATGGCTAATAATGACCAATTAACAAACTTGCAAACGAAGCTTGGTGTAACAGAAGATATATTTAGGTATATGATCGTAACATTGGATTCTGTTCTTACAAAAGATGCTTTAGCAGAAAGAGTAAAATAATATTATGTCTCGATTCAACAAAATTATTTTAATCGGTACTGTTTCAAATACACCTGAACTTAAACAAACATCATCAGGTGATTCTTTATGTACTTTTACTTTAAATGTTGACCGCCCTGACATAGAAAATGCTGCTAGTAAATCGGATGTATTTATTGTTAATGCATGGCGTGATCTTGCTGATTCCTCGGCTACTTTAACTGAAGGCTCTATTGTTGTTGTTGATGGTAGTATCCGTAATCGTTCATTTGATAATGATAATGGGCAACGTGTTTATATTACAGAAATTGAAGCTCGTAGTATTAAATCTATCAGCAGTACATCTATTTCAACAGATCCATCTACTTCGCAAACATCGTCTATCCCTGTTGTTGAAGAATCTAATCAAACATCAGATAAATCTTTTGATTTTAATGAAGCCATAAAGACTGATGAAAAATCACCAGAGTTTGTACCCCAACTGGGAGAGGATGTACCGTTTTAAGATGTTTAATAAAGCTGTTTTAATTGGACGATTAGTTAGAGACCCAGAATCACGTGTTACGTCTTCTGGTATTTCTTTTGCTCGTTTTACGATTGCCATCGATCGTATTGGTGGAAATGCTGAAAATAAAGTAACTGATTTTATTAATATTGTTGCTTGGAGACGTCTTGCTGAAATTGCAACTCAATTTTTAAAAAAAGGTAAATTAGTTGCGGTAGAAGGTGCTTTACGTATTGATGAATATGAAAAAGAAGGGCAAACTCGAGAGTGGGTTGAAGTTGTTGCTGATAACTTTCAAATGCTTGATCGTTCTACGGATGCCCCTTCCACTGAAAATGAAATTAATTAGGAGATAATGTTATGAATGCAAATGCCACAAAACAACCTTTTAAACGTCGTCCAAAAAGACGTGTTTGTTATTTTACCGCTAATAAAATAGAGCTTATTGATTATAAAGATACCAAAACATTAAGTAGATTTGTAACTGATAGAGGTAAAATTGTTCCAAAACGAAATTCTGGCTTAACTGCGAAATGGCAACGTAAAGTTGCTGTTGCTATTAAACGAGCTCGATTTATGGGTTTACTTCCTTATTCTGTTGAATTCTAATTTAGGAGTTATTTATGTCGCGAGAAATTGAAGTTGTATTTACAAAAGAGAAGAAAGGTAGTTTTACTATTGGGCAAAAGAAATCTGTTAAACCAGGTTATGCCTTTAACTATTTATTTCCATTTAATTTTGCTATTTTAAATACTCCTGAAAATAAAACAAAAATTGATTCTATTTCTAAGGAAGCTGAAAAGTACTCTACTGAATTAAAGAAACAAGCAGATGAAACTCATAAAATTATTGATGGTCAATCTATTTCATTTCAAGTTAAATCTCATGATGAAGGAAAGTTATATGGTTCTATTTCTATTAACGACGTAGTATCAACTCTAAATATTAATTTTGAAACNACNNTTGATAAACATGACATCAAAGGATTTACTCCAATTAAAGANCTNGGCACCTATANTGCTACTGTTGTTATTCATAAAGANATACGCTCTTCCTTNACTATNCTTGTTGAAAAAGAGNCTGAAACTGAAAAAAAATNNGCTTCTAAGTCATCNTCTAANCAATCTGATNNAACTGAATCTCGNGTTCAAACNTATGCTGATGANGATACNACTTCTGTANCTGAAGAAAAAAANNCTTCNTCAGAANCAACAACTATTGATGATACAATTTTTTAATTGTTTAATTTTTTTGTTTAAACTCTAATTGTTTTCGGGTAAATTATACATATTAGTTAGTTAGGAGCTGATAGTATGTCGTTGCCAGACTCTCTTGTAAATCAATTAACACTCCCTGTGATCGGAGCTCCTATGTTTCTTATCTCAAGCCCTGAGCTTGTTATTGCTCAATGNTGTNCTGGNATTGTTGGNACCTTNCCTACNTTNAATGCNCGNCCTAAAGAAGATTTAAAAACTTGGATTCAAACGATTAAACAAGGATGTCTTGATTTTCAACAAACCAANCCTAGTGCTAAGGTAGCCCCTTTTGGTGTTAATTTAGTTGCTTTAGATAGTAATAAACGANTGGATCATGATCTCTCGGTATGCCTTGAAGAACAAGTCCCTATCATTATCACTAGCATGCGTGCTCCAAAAGATGTTTCTCAAGCTATTCAATCTTATGGAGGAATTCATTTTCATGATGTCATTAATCGTAGACATGCTGAAAAAGCTATTGAGTCAGGAGTAGATGGTTTAGTGTTAGTATCTAGTGGAGCGGGTGGNCANGCAGGGATGATTAATCCTTTTGCCTTTGTAAGCGAAATTAGACGGATTTTTACAGGAACTATTTTACTTGCTGGNTGNATTACGTCTGGNAAAGATATNTTGGCCAGCCAAATATTAGGAGCTGATTTAGCNTATATTGGNACNCGCTTTATTGCCACTAAAGAAGCTAATGCTTCTGANGATTANAAACAAATGCTCTTATCTTCTACAGCNAATGATATTGTTTATACTCCTGAATTTACGGGTGTTAATATTAATATTCTTAAACCTAGTTTAAAAAAATATGGGATTAATCCNAANAATGTTTCTCCTCCTACTTATAAAAAACCCCATCCTTTAGTATTAGCATGGAAACATTGGCGCTTACGTGATATCAAAAAATGGAAAGACTTGTGGAGTGCTGGACAAGGCGTTGGCAATATNCANTCTATCTTATCNGTTGCTGATTATGTNCANCAANTATCTCAAGAATATAATGATGCTCAGCAGNCACATCTATCCTNTTAAANCNTACNTGNTATTATGTACTTTACGAAAGANACAATAAATCAACTNCCANCTAATCCNGGNATTTATAAAATGATTGATGATGATGANNTNATTATCTATATTGGNAAGGCNAAACATCTTAAAAATCGTGTTAAAAGCTANTTCTCTAAACGNTTAGATTCCATCAAAACTAAACTNATGGTCNCTCACATTGCTCGTATTGAAATTATTGAAACAAGAACGGAAAAGGAAGCATTTATTCTTGAAAATCAACTCATTAAAACGTTTAAACCAAAATATAATATTCTGCTAAAAGATGATAAAACATTCCCTTATATTAAAGTTACNACTCAGGAACCCTTCCCTCGTATCATTGTNACTCGGCATAAACANCAAGATGGAGCTACTTATTATGGCCCATTTCCATCTATGGGATCCTCTCGNTCTTTAAAAAAAACACTCTACGATCTCTTTCCTATTCGTGATTGNAAACAATCCATTTCTCTAACATCTAAAGAACCTAAATGTCTTTTATTAGATATTGATAAATGTGTTGGCCCTTGTGTCAAAAAAGATATTAAGCCTATTTATGATGANCTTGTAACNCAATTAGATCTATTATTAACAGGNCGTAACTCCAAACTGTTATCNCTACTAAAAAAAGACATGAAATCGCTATCAAATAATCANAAGTTTGAACAAGCTTCTACAATTAGAGATCGTATTATTTTNATTGAAAAATTAACAGAATCACAACGTGTGGNGTTAGATGATTCTNATTCGTATAGTNTCTGGNCATTTGTAGAATCGGATTNTTACTACTATATCATGGTACAAGAACTAATTGATGGAAAGTTAATCTCTCAGCATGGCTTTTATGATGAAAAGCGGTATGTTACGGCCGCTAGTTTTATTGAAAAAACCTTTTTAGCTTATACCAATGATTATNTTGATATCCTTAATTCTNTGATTTGTAGTTCTGATATTGCTACTNTTTTAAACCCACTCTTAAACCATGTTAATCTACCTTTGAGTATNTCTCCTGAGCGTGGCTTAAAAAAAGATTTACTTGATAATGTTACTCAAAANGCGCATCATNCCTTACAACGATTGCTTCTTAAACCNAAAAAANCATCTAACGNGTCTGTGTTAATGAGTTTAAAGAAATCTCTTCAATTGACTAATATTCCAAAGCTAATTTTTGGTTTTGATATCTCACATCTACAAGGCTCTAATATTGTAGCGTCTGCNGTTGCCTTTAAAAATGGATCNCCATTTAAAAATGCCTATCGCAAATTTTCTATTACATCNCCTATTCCTACTAGTAATGATCCAAAATCTATTCANGAAGTAGTGTATCGNCGCTTAAAANATTGCCTAGATAAGAAAGAACCCCTTCCTGACTTATTATTAATAGATGGGGGNAAAGCTCAACTTAACTTTGCATTTTCTAGCCTTTGTAAACTTGGCCTAGAAGCTAATATTGATTTNATNGCGTTAGCNAAAAAAAATGAAGATATTTATCGNATTAATCATAAGAAACCGCTACGATTACCTCATGACAATGCTATNATCCATCTTTTACANNATATACGNGACGAATCTCACCGTTTTGCCCTTTCCTTTCAACGTCATAAACGTCATAAACTTTCTCAACAAAGTCAATTATTACAAATTGAAGGTCTAGGAAAACAACGTCTNAAAGCCTTATATCAGNGTTTTGATTCACTTNATTCTNTCAANCAGGCATCTNTCNAAGATATTGCTNCNNTTCCNNGNATTGGGCTTNANCTAGCNACTTTAATTCATNANACATTACNTACATTATAATCTTATAATATAATACTCATATTTGGGTTTTTTGGTAATAATCCCATAATATCTTTTGCCTTTTTCCCAATACTATTATTACTTAAATTTAATTCTACTTTATCTTTCGAATGGATGGGNNCNGCTTGCATCGCTACATATAATGCCATNGCACCTGCATCTCCAATATTATTTAAGCCTAAATTTANATAGGATAATGATTCATTGTTTTTTAATATATCATTCATTAATANNGCAATTGCCATTGCNCCATTATCTCCAATCAAATTATAGGCAAGATCTAANGTTTCTATNTNNTTNTTTTCTTTTAANGCGATTGNNATACCAACCGCTCCTTCTGCAGTAATATTGTTATCATTTATCTTNATNTGTTTTANGGTANTATTTTTNTTGATTAAGTTACTAATATANNNAGCTCCCTCATCCGATATATTATTCACACTTAGGTTTAGTGATGTTAATGTGATATTTTTCTCTAAAGCCTGTGTAATAGCCTTAACNCCATTATCTTTTATATAATTTAGTTCTAAGTTTATATCAGTAATAATNGGATTNNTTTTTAATAAATAAGCAATACTNTTAGCNCCTTTTTCTGTAATANTATTAAAACTAAGATCTATTTTNTGNATGGTTTTATTCTTTTTTATTATATGTACAATTTGTTTTATTTGNTTATCATCAATATTACATCCAGCTAANTTTAAGGTATTNAGACCATTNAAATANTCTTTTAATAANTTATGNTCTTCTGTTNGCATTAAATATTCTGAAATTTCATCTGTNACTTCTTTATCAAATATATTATTTNGATTAATAGCATTATATCGATTNAGTTGAGCATTAATNTTTCCTATTATAGTTACTAATTTAACTTTATTTTTTTTNATAAATANANTTTGATTTTTTTCTANTANANTCTTTTGTTTTATATTNATANCNGTATTAGCNTGTAANGATNCNCCTAAACATNNAANCAAACATAAACTAATNATGACTAACNGATTNTTTTTGATAANTCCTGATAAAATTGATATGCGCTTANTCATAGAATATCTCCTTATTTAAATTTTCCCCGGATAAAGTGATGACTTCNTTATCTAATCACGATCCTTTTTTATCAGATCTTGCATTCTTTTTTNTNATTAATTTTTATTGTTCAAATNCTTTNATACTCATACAATAANGNNTATGTCATCGTTTAANATTATCTCACCTTACTCACAAGCTACTCTTGAAACAGTTGNCTATACTCCTTTCGATGAAGCAGTTAATCAACTCCACCATTTAAAATNAGGTTTGCCCATACAAGAATCATTAGGAATCTCAGATCGTATCTCTATCTTAAATAAACTTATTCATATTTTAGAAAAACATATTGATACCTTTGCCACTTTNATTACAACTGAAATGGGTAAACCAATTNCTGAAAGTTATGCTGAAATGAAACGTGCTCTTATAACACTCAAAAGTACTATCGTTGATATTCAAGCACTTCGTGGTGAAGCAATTGATTCTACAATTTACGGTATTCCAAGTAATAAAATTGGCATTGTTCAGCATTTTCCACTCGGTATTATNTTATGTATTACTCCGTTTAATTTTCCGATTAATTTAGCACTNCATAAACTTGCTCCTGGTTTTGCAGCTGGTAATTGCTTGCTCTTTAAACCCTCGCCTAAAACTTATTTATCGGCTAAAAAANTAGTAGANTGTTGTTATGAAGCAGGNATCCCANAAGANTGTCTTCAGTTAATCATNCCGNCTATTGATGATTTACAANAATTAGTTAGNCTTCCCAATATTAACTGCATCAGTTTAACAGGCAGNCCTGANGCNGCTAAATCTATTACNCAACATATGGGNTTAAAAAAATTCTTATGTGAACTGGGNGGGAATGATCCTTTNATTGTTATGCCNGATGCAGATCTTTCTTTAGCTGCTAAAACAGCGGTATCTCAACGATTTGGAACAGCGGGNCAACGTTGTAATGCNCCAAAACGCTTTTATATTCANGAGAGTATCTATGATGATTTTAAAGCACTCGTAATCTCTGAAACTCAATCNCTCACCGTCGGAGATCCTTCTTTGAATACCACTGATATTGGNCCTNTGATTTCTNTNGAAGCAGCTCAATTACTTGAAAATTCTGTTCAGGAGGCTATCAANCAGGGGGCTATCTCTTTATTGCCTATTCAAAGAGAGGANGCTCTTTTTNATCCTATTATTCTTGAATCTGTTTTANNTGACTCNCCCTTAATTANGGATGAAGTATTTGGCCCTGTTATGGTTTTACAATCTTTTTCNGATCTTAATACNGNTATTNAAACNATTAATGCTGGTTCTTATGGCTTACAAGCAGGCATTTTTACTAATGATATTAATTTAGCTAAATCTANNTTTAACCGNTTACAGGTGGGAGCTTTAAATCTTAATGATGGCCCTGGTTTTCGGGCAGACCATTTCCCCTTTTCTGGTATTAAAGATAGTGGTATTGGCTCTGAAGGAACACGCTATACCATCGACGCTATGAGCTATCGTAAAACATTGGTTATCTAATAAATATTCTTTTGTGTTTCCGAATCGATTATCCTTCATGCTTATTTNAAGTAAGAAAATTTGCTTTTTCATATGTTTTCTCGTATAATTCCACAAAAAAACTATACTAAGGAGTTTTAACATGATAAAAATTGGTGAAAAATTTCCTAATTTTGATTTAGAAGGAACAGTATCTAATAACATAGATTCTGCATTTAAACCGTTTCAAAACTATGGAGATAATAATAATTTTCAAAATAAATGGATTGTTGCTTTTTTCTGGCCAAAAGATTTTACGTTTGTTTGTCCAACTGAAATTGCTGCCTTTGGTGAGCTTAATGATGAGTTTGAAGATCGTGACGCTTCTATCGTTGGTGTTAGTATCGATACATCCTTTGTTCATCTTGCTTGGAGACAACATAATGAATTATTAAATAACCTTCCATTTCCTATGCTCTCTGATGTAAAACGAGAATTATCAAACGAATTAGGTATTTTAGATGAAGAAGAAGGTGTTGCTCAAAGAGCTTCCTTTATTATCGATCCAGATGGAATCGTAAGATTTATTATGGTGACTGATTTAAATGTTGGGCGAAACCCTAAAGAAGTGCTTCGTGTATTAGACGCTCTTCAAACAGATGAATTATGTCCATGTAATTGGGAAAAAGGCGAAAAAACGCTTGTAATGGCCTAAGACTTCTATGACAACTCGTACACTACGTGATTTAATTCCTGATTTTGCTAAGGATATACGAATTAATATTTCGTCAGTCATCCTATCCAATACACAAACTAATTTATCTCAAAATCAGCTTTATGGATGTGTACTTGCTTGTGCTTACTCTTATACTAATGCCGATCTTATTGCTGTTATTGAATCTATGTCAGCCTCTATTTTATCAGAGGCTGAGATACTAGCTGCTAAATCGGCAGCTAGTATTATGGCTATGAATAATGTGTATTATCGTTCGATGAGCCAGCTNANAGATGATGCNTTTAAGTCTTTACCTGCGGGTTTGCGTATGCAAGTTATTGGNAATCCTGGTATTGAAAAACTTGATTTTGAACTTTACTGNTTAGCTGTTTCTGCTATTAANGGNTGTGGAACCTGTGTTAATGCTCATGTTGGCGTTGCTCAAAAATCTGGGGTTTCTAACACTGATATTCAAACGGTTATTAAATTAGCCGCTGTTATCAATGGCGCTAATACGAGTTCATTGTTAGCTTAATACTATTTAACTCCCATTTTTCATACTTGTACTCTACCGTTTAGTAGTGGAAACGTTAGACTATTATCTAGCTGGGAGGGGGAAAATGATTTTAAAAACTTTTCTACAAAAAACCCATTTGGAACGTTTTTAGATAAAAGCAACATTGCCATTTTATATCGTACTTTACAGGCCTATCTTAATATCATTGTAGTAGATGTATATTATAATCAACCAATTGAGCACTGGACTCAAAGTTTAACTGTATTGCTCACTACCTTGTTTAGTTGTGACCTTCAAACATGTTATGATTCTTCAAAAGATATCTCTATGGTTCAAGATTATATTAAGGATCTGAATAAACAACAACGTTGCAAATTGACACGACAAATATACAAACTAATTCCTAAGTAATCCTATAATTTTTTTCTCCTCAGTGGTGTTTTTTTGACCCTCTTATATACAAAAAGAATTAGTTACATAGATCATTGTATAATGGTTCAAAATATCTATATTTAATATCATCACATCACTTCTTAAAGCTGGCCCAAGTCCACCATGTTCCCCAAGATAAAAATAATAATCCGCTTTATTCATACTTTATTTAAATATAATGTTACTTTACGCTAATTTATTATTTAATTCATCGTAGGTGATAATCTGAATCTCAGCGTCTTTTTTATTTAAATTTTTTGCTTTTTCTAATTTTGATCCTGGATTATCCCCTACAATTAAATAATTTAGCTGCTTTGAAACGCTAGATACAAGTCGCCCGCCATTTTCTTTTATTCGCGCTTCTACTTTGTATCGTGATTCTGCTAATGTTCCCGTAATTAAACAGGTTTTCCCAGATAATTCTCCTGTTATTGTTTTTGTTTTATAGCTAGGCCTTACTCCTAAATTGATTAATTGTATTACCTGATTGATAAACGTGGGATTGCTTAACTCTACTTTCATGGATTCTGCTACCGTCTTTCCTATTCCATAAATATTACATAAATCATCATAATCCGCAGCTAAAAATGCATCGATTGTTTGATACGTTTCAGCTAAAATACTTGCTGTAACTTGTCCAATATGATGAATCCCTAAAGCAAAAATAAATTTTTCTAAATCACAGGTTTTAGATGCATGAATAGCAGTGATTAACTTATCCGCTGATTTTTCTGCAAATCGATCTAAACGTATTAATTGATCTTTTGTTAATGTATATAAATCTGGAATATTATTCACAAGCTTTTCCATTAATAATTGCTCAATAATGGATTCTCCTAATCCATCTATATTCATGGCATTACGTGATACATAATGCTTAATTTTTTCTATTACTTGATCATGACATTGAGTATTTGTGCACCGTAAAGCGACCTCTGATTCTAACTGAATTAAACTACTTTCACAGCAGGGGCACTGTGTCGGAAATAAAATGGGATTTTGCTTGTTGTTTTTTTTAGCTAATCGCACTACCTTTGGGATTACTTCGCCCGCTCGTTTAATAACAATGTCATCTCCTATCTCAATACCTAATCGCTCGATTTCATCTTTATTATGTAAGGATGCCTTTGATAACATAGCACCTGATACGTTTACTGCTTTTAACTGTGCGACCGGTGTAATCACACCGGTTCTTCCTACTTGAAACTCCACATCGTCTAATCGCGTCACAACCTCTTCTTCAGCAAACTTATAGGCAGCCGCCCATCGTGGTGCTTTGGCTGTTTCTCCCATAGCAGCTTGTGCAGCTAACTGATTTGCTTTTATCACAGCGCCATCAATATCAAAGTCATATATAGCTCGCTTACCTTCAATAACATCTATGGCTCTCCATATGTCTTGTGGCACTGTGCACGCTGTTATATCCGGACATACTGGCAATCCTTGCTTTGCTAAAAAGCGTATCATTGCTGTATGCGTCTTAATACCAGGATAAATACCAGCATAAATCATAATATCTAATTCTCGTTGAGCTGTGATTTCAGGATTTAATTGACGCAACGATCCAGCTGCTGCATTTCTTGGATTTACAAATAAATGACTTATTTTCTGAAAGGTAGAATGTCGTATCATCACTTCGCCTCGTACTTCTATTGTAATAGGCTCTTTTAACTGCTGAGGTAAAGACTGAATGGTCTTAATATTTTCTGTTACGATTTCTCCTGTCACACCGTTTCCCCGTGTTGCAGCAACCTTTAACTGTCCTTTTTCATAATGCAAGGCCACTGCCAATCCATCCATTTTTGGTTCAATCGATAGCTCTATCTCAGATAGATCTAGCTGTTTTTGCATCCGTTCATAAAAGGTCATGAACTCTTCATAATTATAAATATTAGCTAATGATTTTAAAGGAATTTTATGATTAAATTGTGTTAAATCTTTTCGGGGCTCATTCCCTACTTTTTGAGTTGGAGATTCTGGATTTATTAAAAGAGGATTTTTAGTTTCAAATGCTTTTAATTGCTGGTAATAGTCATTGTATTGCTTATCTGTAATTGTAGGGGTATCAAACTGATAGTACTCCAATGCATACTGATTGACCTGTTTTACTAAAGCCTCATACTCTTTATGATTCATTCAACTTACCCAATGTTTAATGATTTCTGTAACCCACATGATGTAATTGCTAAATGGTTTTAAAAATAGTTGTGCAAGAACTAAAATCCCAATCATTTTTCCTGCTTGTAAACAAAACACAACACTTCTTACATCATTTTCTGATCGTAGCCCATTTACAGCTTGATCGGTTACTCTAGCTCCGGGTGGATCCACAAAAATAGTAAATAAAATGGTGGCCATTCCATTGATAATTCCTGATAACTGCAATGCTGTTGAACGAAATTCTGGTAAAAATGCGCCTGCTAATAAGGAACATAATACCCCTATCACATAAATAGACGTTACTATCACATTGGTTACTAAAAATCCTTTAGGAATATCTTTTATTGAAATGGTTTTAAGCGCTTTTAAAGATGGCAATCGAAATGACTTTAAAATCTGGATCATATTTTTAGGCTTTAATCCTCTTACAACCGTACGAGGAATCGATCCTGTTTCTTGAAAATGCAAAATAGCTTTTTGAAACAAAAATACGGCTGTTGGTGTTAATACAGCTCCTATGAAGGCTCCTACAAAAGCAAATAAAATAACGAGTCTAAATTGATTTTCTAGTATACCCAAGCTTTCTTGTGTGTTGATTAATATCGTTGTATCTACCATGGCCCCTAATAAAGGGGCTTGAAACATATTTGATAATCTTGAAACCAACAAGGTAGAGGTTACAAATGCCATCGCAATCGCTATTTGCTTTGTTCTTACTCCCGCTAATCTCATCCCATAGGCTAAAGACTCTGTTGTATGAATCAAACATGTAAAAAAACAAATGATCATTAATGATATCGACAGTTCCATTAATCACAAGATTACCATTAGATATATATATTATTCAAAAAGAATACATTGCATTCACTCTTATTTTTTCATAGAATACGTTTCATAGTATTATGAAAGTTTTATTATTAACTATTGAATTTGTATCGGCCATATCATTGATTATTGCTATTTTACTTCATTCTGCAAAAGGAGAAGGTCTTGCTGGCATTGGGGGACAAGGGCGGATGTTTAATAGTCAAAAAGGCTTAGAAGACGGTTTAAATCGTATTACTACTATTTTAGCTATTATTTTTCTTACTACAGCAGGTATTTTTGGTGTTTATTATTAAACGTTTAATCCTCCTCATTACCCTTTTATTATTCTTTTCATCTTTATCCTATTCACAAGATACTCCTGATGAAACGGATTCAACCTATATAAAAACCTATATGCCTGATTTTTCTAAATCAGAAGCTCTTTCTAATTCATACTCTTTAAAAACATTTGTTATTGACTCTATTACAGTAACAGGAAATGTATTTGTTTCATCCAATACTATCCTTGCTTATTCATCACTGGCTATCGGAAACTCTGTTTCAGATCTTACCTTAGAAAGAGCTAAAAAAACTATAAAACGAAAAGGATCTTTTCGTGATGTTACTCTTAAATATGATGAACCCACTAAGCATGTTTCTATTACTGTTTCTGAAAACCCTATTATAACTGATATTATTTTTGATGGAGCAAGTATTTATACGCCTGAGGATCTTTTACCCTTAATGAAAACTCAACGTAATCAACCTGTTAACATGGCTCATGTTCGTGCCGATATTAAGACCATACAATCAAAGTATAAAGATGAGGGCTATATAGAGTCTAAAATTTATAATATTAAACGCCCTGAAACAAATAAGGGGCCTTTAATTTTTAAAATTGCTGAAGGGGTTATTGATGATATTATTATTACTGGCAATATCAAAACCCAAGATTTTGTTATTTTAAGAGAATTAGATATTAGGCCTGGTGATATTATTAATCAACGAATCTTAGAAGATAATATTCGACAAATATTTAATTTAAACTACTTTAATAATATTATTCCAGATTTAACCTTAACAGAAGAACCCCACCACTATAACTTAATTATTAACTTAGATGAAAAAGAAACAAGTGGCGCCTTTACACTAGGGGGCGGATTTCAACCTAATCGAGGATTTAATATATTCTCTGATTTATATTGGGATAACTTAATGGGGAAAGGTCAGCTTATTATGCTTAAAGGCAACTTTGGTCTTGGTGCGGTTAATTATGATAATAGAAGTAATACGTATCAATTTAAGTATCATAACCCTTGGGCCTTTGGTAAACGAAAATCATTTACACTTCGTGTCTGGTCAAGTTCCGGTAATTTTCAATCGTTTAATTTATTAAATCAACAGTATCGCTTTAAAAATTCATTTCGCCGAGGTATAGATACCGAATACGGGTTTCCTCATACCTATGACTTTAGAACATCCCACAAAACAAAATATGAATCTATTCGTATTATTGATGATAATATACATTATTACTTGTACACATATACATTTAGAGCTACCTATGATAAACGAGATCAAAAGCTAAACCCAACGACTGGTTATTTTGCTAATTTTTCTATTGAACAAGGGTTTAAGTTTCGTAATTCTGCTATAGATCTTACTCGTATTGATCTTGTTTTTCAGAAACTCTTTTCTGTTTTTAATAAACAAGTTCTTTTTTTCCAATCTAAATTTGGTTTTATTAGAAGTCCCCAAATCAACAATGAATCTATCTTTGTTGATGAATATTATTATGTCGGTGGAAGCCACACCGTTCGTGGATACCATGATAATGAGCCTTTTGGTTATGGCGATAAACAAATAATAGGAACCGTAGAATACCGCTATGTTTTTTCTCCAACTGTTACGGCTTATTTATTTTCAGATGTTGGTTATGCGTCTAAAATTAAAAATAATGATAATGTCTTTATCCCTGCATCCTTTACCGATATTTCTAACTATAAAGTTACAAAAGGGATTGGTGTTACGTTTGTTATAAATCCTATTGGCCCAATACAGTTACATTATGGTATTACACAAGAGAACCCGGAGGGGCGTGTTCAATTTAATTTGGGATATTCATTTTAAGTCATTTATAGTCAAATTATATTTCTTACGTTATAATTTTTTTAATATTTTTAATTAAAAGGAATTATTTAATGAAACCATTCATGATTACAATCTTATTATCTGTTTTTTTAACATCATTTAATTATGCTAGCGAAATAGGGTTTATTGATACTGCTGTTATATTTCAAAAAGCAAAATTTGTTACTGTCTTTAAAGACAACTTTTCAGAAAAAGAAAAGGAATTTAATGAACATCTTCAGAAAAAATCAAAAAAAATTGAAGCTGCTATTGCAAAAGGAAAGCCTGAGGATGAAATTCGTGAAATGGTCAGAAAACGTGATGAGGAATTAGAACCTAAAAAACAAGAACTTATGCAATATGAAATGTCTTTTCAGCAAAACTTTTTATTAAATGTTTCATCAACTGCAAAAAAAGTAGCAGCTGAATATGATATTGATGTTGTTTTTGATAAACAAGTTGTTTACCATGGAGGATTTGATTTAACTAATATTGTTTTAGAGCGCCTTAACCAGCAGTGATTTTAGCTGATATATCAAGTCATCTATCAGGTGACTTAATCGGGGATTCTTCTGTACAAATAGATCATATTAATACCCTACATGAAGCAAAAGAAGGTCAGTTAACCTTTGTCTTAGAAAAAAAATATATTTCTCTTGCTCAACAATCATCTGCTAGTGCATTTATCACCTTTAAATATATAGATGGTTTAGCGAATCAAATTATTATTAAAAATCCCAAAAAAGCACTTTCTCAAGTTATTTTATTATTTAAAAAATCTATTACTGAATCTTATACTAAAAAACATAATGCGATCATTTCTCAAACATCAACGATTTCTACAACAGCTAATCTTGATGAGGGTTGCTCTGTTGGCAATAATAGCATCATCTCCCATCTAGTTACTATCGGTAAAAACTGTATCATTGGAAATGATGTCATGATTTATCCCAATGTTACACTGTATGATAATACGATTATTGGCAATCACGTTATTATTCACTCTGGAGCGGTTATTGGTTCAGACGGATTTGGCTATTATCAAGATGCGAATCAATGGTTTAAAGTCCCTCATATTGGTTATGTTCAAATTGATGACCATGTTGAAATTGGGGCTAATACATGTATTGATAGAGGGTGTATTGGGCTTACCCATATTATGAGCGGTTGTAAAATTGATAATTTAGTTCATATTGCTCATAATACGATTATAGAACCTCATGTTGCTGTTGCTGCTCAGGTTGGGTTTACTGGTAGTACTAGAATTGGAGATCATGTTATCATTGGAGGACAAGCTGGTATTGATGCTAATCATATTGGTTCACATGCTGTTATTGCAGGAAAAGCAGGTGTAACTAAAGATGTTTCGGAAAATGAGATGGTATCTGGGTTTCCAGCTTGGTCACATAAAAAGGAATTAAAAAAACAAGCGTTTATTAGACATTTAATGAGGAGTCATATATGAATTATTTATCTGCATTACTATTTATTTTTATAGTCTTTCTTAGTAGCTATTCTATGGCATTGCCTAGTATCAATGGGACGACAGGCCTTATTACAATGCCTACTGCGGATATTTTAAAGTATAGAGAATACAATGTTGCTATTGATTATAATTTAAACCTAGATACCCGTAATCCATCTGAATATTATTATAAAATTAATGTTGGGGCACTTGAAAATACAGAAGTTGGTTTTGTTGGGGGCTCTAATCCTTCTGAAGGTGTATTTATAAATTTTAAATGGCATTTATCTTCCAATACGGGTCGTTTTCCGCTTCTTATGGCTATTGGTTTTGAAAATTTAACGTCAACTCATAACTCTGATTTTTATATTGTTTCATCAAAAAAAATACGATCTGATCTTGGTTTACATGGTGGATTTAAAGCGTTATTTAAAGAAAAAGTTGTTCCAGGGTTTATGGCTGGTATTGACTATGCCTATAATGAATCGTTGCTTATCTTTGGAGATTTAACTAATACAGGCGATAATTACTATACTGTTAATGTTAGTACCCTTTACAAATTATCTATGGGTGAATCTACAGACGATCTCTATTTAAGGGCGTCTATTCAAAACTTATTTGGTTCTGGTAATGATGATACTTATTTTAATTTAGGTATTTGTTATTTTAATATTTTATAATTGCTTGTTTATTTATTCTTTGACTCCATGCTAATATATCTTTTGAAATGTATGAAAATTTGCTGAAAAATTTAGATTTTGAGCTTATTATAGCAAAACAGAAAAATAATCGTTACAAAGCTACGGCGCCTTCTTTTCCTCACTGTAAAGGGTTTGGTTCTACAAAAAAGGAAGCTATTATACGACTTTGTCATTCCATTGGGAACTTTGTTAAAGAATCTACTCAAGATTTTTTAAAGCTTCATCTCTTAACTAATAATTATACTGAAGTTATTACAGATCCTACTAGTGCCGATGATTTTCAACATCGTATTATTCCCATTGGAACTAAGTCTAACGTTGTAGATCATCGTGTTTTTATTAAATCTATTAACTCTATGTTTAAGTCTATCTCTATATCACAGTCTGATGAACACCGTTCGTTTGATAATTTTAATATCCAAGATTTTGTTTCGGATAGCACTCCTCAGGAGAATGATGACCTAATTTTAGGTATTAATTTATGTCTGAATTAATCAATAATCTTGATACATTGCGACATTCGACTTCGCATGTTTTGGCTCAGGCTGTTTTAAAATTATTTCCTGATGCTAAATTAGGGATTGGCCCTGCAATTAATGACGGGTTTTATTATGATTTTGATATTGATACCCCTATTACTGAAGATGATTTAATTAACATTGAATCCATTATGAGTGACATTATCAAGGAAGGGCAACCTTTTACTCAATTTTCCCTTGATAAAGACTCATCATTAAAAAAATTAGAAAAATCTAATCAGCCATATAAATGTGAATTAATTAAAGATCTACAACTAGATCATTATTCTTTTTATGAAAATGGCCCTTTTATTGACTTATGTAAAGGCCCTCATATTGAGAACACAAAACAAATAAAAGCATTTAAGTTGTTAAAAGTATCGGGTGCCTATTGGAAAGGTTCTGAGGCAAATAAAATGTTACAACGAATTTATGGAACTGCTTTTTTAAATTCAAAAGACTTAAAAATTTATTTAAATCAACTTGAAGAAGCTAAAAAACGTGATCATAGAAAACTTGGGAAAGAGCTTAGTCTTTTTAGCATTAAAGATGATGTTGGGGGCGGTCTTATTTTATGGCATCCAAAAGGCTCTATCATGAGAAATATCATTGAAACATTTTGGAAAAACAAACACCTGGAGCAGGGATATGATCTTGTATATACGCCCCATATTGGAAAAGCTGATTTATGGAAAACATCGGGACATTTAGATTTTTATGAAGAAAATATGTACGATAAAATGTCTATTGAAAATCAAGACTATTATTTACGTCCTATGAATTGCCCATTTCATATTATGATATATAATAGTGCTTTACACTCCTATCGCAACCTCCCTATCCGTTATGCTGAACTCGGTACCGTGTACCGATTTGAACGCTCTGGTGTTTTGCAGGGCTTATTTCGTGTCAGAGGATTTACTCAGGATGATGCCCATATTATTTGTTCTAAAGAGGATATTAATGATGAAATAGAACGTGCGCTTATATTTTCCTTAGATATGCTACGTGTTTTTGGATTTTCGGACTTTGAATTATTTGTTTCTACCAAACCAGCTGAAAAATTTGTTGGTAACCCTGATCAATGGTCTTTAGCTGAATCTGCGTTAAAACAAGCGCTTGAGAAACACCATTTGTCTTATCGTGTTGATGAAGGAGGTGGTGCCTTTTATGGTCCTAAAATTGATATTAAAATCAATGATGCTATTGGCAGACAATGGCAATGTTCTACAATACAATTTGATTTTAACTTGCCCTCCCAGTTTAACATGTCATTTATTAATACTCATGGAGATAAAGAAGAACCGTATATGATTCATCGGGCTTTACTTGGTTCTTTAGAACGATTTTTTGGTATTCTCATTGAACATTATTCAGGATGGTTTCCGACATGGTTAGCACCTACTCAATGTATTATTCTGACAATTAATTCTAATGCTATAGCTTATGCACACTCTGTGATTGATCAATTAAAGGCTCATCAAATACGTGTTAATCAGGATTTTTCTACTGAGAAAATTGGATATAAAATCAGACAATCTATTGCTCAAAAAATACCCTACATGATTATTATTGGCGATCAAGAAGTCAATGAAAATGTATTAACCATTCGGCATAAAAAAAATAATTTAGGCTCTTATTCTATGCCTGATTTTATCAAAAAATTTTATAAAGAATTTATTAGTCCAATTGACAATGCTATTTAAAACCGATATATTTCCCTTCAATGTGTAAAATCTTAAAAATTATGGTACATAAGTAAATAGGAGGAACCTTTATAAAACATTATATTATCAATGAAAAAATAAAAGCTGAAAAAGTTCGCTTAATTGACAACGAGGGAAATCAACTTGGGATACTGCCTATTTCAGAAGCAAGGAGGCTTTCTTTAGAAAAGAATTTAGATTTACTTCTTTTATCTGGTAATGCCTCTCCCCCTGTATGTAAAATTGTTGATTATGGTCAATTTATGTATCATCAAAAGAAAAAGGAAAAGCAATCACGTCGATCTGGTCAAGTGATTAAAGAGCTTAAACTAAGTCACAAGATATCCAGCCATGACTATAATGTACGTATTAACCAAGCTATTAAATTCCTTTCAAAGAAATATAAAGTTAAAGTAACCGTTGTTTTTAGAGGTAGAGAAATTGTTTTTAGAGATAAATTAGGAGTAGAAATGGTAAATCGATTTTTAAATGATATAGAAGAATATGGCATTAAAGACAATGATATTGTAAAATCAGGTAGGAATTTAATGGTTATGGTGAATCCAAAATGAGGTTAAGTAATGAAAAAATTTAAACAAAAAACAAAAAAAGCTGCTAAGAAGCGTTTCACATTAACCGCTTCTGGTAAAGTTAAGCGATATAAAACAGGTAGACGCCATTTGCTAGAACATAAGTCATCGACGTTAATACGATCGAAGCGATTTAAAACAGGGGTATCATCCTCAGATATTAAAAAGATCAAAGCTTTGCTACCCGGTATGCGTATAAAGGAGTAAATTATGTCACGAGTTAAACGAGGTAATGTTGCACGAAAAAGAAGAAAAAAACAATTAAAATTAGCAAAAGGGTTTAGGGGCTCTTTATCAAAGTTATTTCGACCTGCTAGTCAAGCATTACTTCATTCAGGAAACAATGCTTATCGAGATAGACGCTTAAAGAAACGTGACTTTAGAAAAATTTGGATTATTCGTTTAAATGCAGCATTACATGAGCATAGTATGAGTTATTCACAATTTATCGGGGCATGTAAGAAAAAAAATATATTACTAAATCGTAAAACACTTTCAGACATAGCTCTGAATAAGCCAGATATATTTGCTCAGCTTATTCACTTTGTAACGACTTAAAGAGAGGGGATACCAGATGATCTTGATGCAATTAGGTGGCTTGGGTTTTGATCCAAAAAACATGTCTCCTATTATTTTGCTAAAAGATACAGAAGAAAGAAATTTTCTTCCGATATGGATTGGCATGTTTGAGGCAGCGGCTATCGCTATGGAGTTACAAGACTTTAAACCTCCACGGCCTATGACACATGATCTTATTACCAAAACTATACGTTCTTTAAATGCTACTATACAGCGAGTTGTTATTAGTGAAATTGTTGAAAACACATTTTATGCCATTATTGAAATTGAAACAAAGCAAAAGCAACTTATAAAAGTTGATGCCAGACCTTCCGATGCTATCGCTATTTCTGTTCGTGTTGATGCCCCTATTTTTGTTTCTGAAACGGTTATGTCTAAAGCTAAGATGGTTAATTCTGAAAAAGATGAGGAAGAAACAAAAGATTTTAAAAATTTTATTGATAATATTAATCCTGATGACTTTCAAGAATATATGGATAAGCAAAACTAAACGTTTTACTTACTTTCTTTATTGACTTTTTTTAAAAATTTATATATAGTTCTCATCTAAAATAAAATATTGTAGGTAGCATTATTATGAAACGTACTTTTCAACCTAATCAAAGAAAACGTCATAAAAAACACGGGTTTTTAGTTCGAATGAGAACGCCTGGTGGTAGACGTGTCATATCAAATAGACGCCGAAAAGGGCGCTCTAAGTTAGCCGTATAATATTTGTCTAAATATTCATTCTCCCAAAGCAAACGAATTAAAACGGATGCTCATTTTCAGTCTTTAATCAATCATGAAACTAAATTAGTCTCTAAATCATTTATTTTATATGCACGCCTAAAAGAACATGATGTTCAAAAAATAGGGTTTATTGCTAGCAAAAGAATTGGCAATGCTGTTAGTCGTAATAAATCCAAACGAAAATTAAAAGAAGTCGTTCGATGCTATCAATATCATATTCATAAACAATATGATATCGTATTAATTGCAAGGCAATCTATCCATACTATTTCTTATAGTGATTTATGTAATGAGTTTATTAATAGTATACAAGAACTATCCATTTGGATTGATTAACTATTTACTAGATTACAATATTAGATAATTATGTTATATTTACATGTGTGCAGCACAGTCTGTTGTAAAAAAATAGATAGTTTAACTATAATATAGAGACTTAAGGATTAACTATGACTGAATTTGGCCCAATAAAATTTTTAATAGAAGCATTTATGCTTCCTTTTCTAACATTTTCTTATAATACATTTGTACCTAATTATGGCATCAGCATTATATTACTTACTATTGTTATTAAAATTATTTTTTATCCTCTTATGACTAAACAATATAAATCGATGAAGAAGATGCAAGATATTGCCCCCAAAATGACAGAAATACGTCAAAAATTTAAAAAAGACCCCCAAAAAATGCAGCAGGAAGTTATGAAGTTATATAAAGATAATAATGTTAACCCTCTGCAGGGCTGTTTGCCAATGCTATTACAAATACCATTTTTCATTGCTATTTATGCTACTATTCTTAGTGATCAATTTAATACTATTATTCAAGCTCCCGGCATTAATAAAGGTTTGTTTTCTTTTTGGTTATCTGATCTTACAGTTGCAGATAGCACCTATATCCTCCCCATTATTTTAGCTGTTTTCACGTTTTATTCACAAAAAATGATGATGGTTGATCCCAAACAAAAACAATTACTTTACTTATCGCCTATCATGATTTTAATTTTTGGTCTTCAATTACCTTCTGGTGTTTTACTATATTGGGCTGCATCTACTGTTTTATCTACTATTCAACAGGTTATGATTTCAAAGCCTAGTCCCCCAGAAATTTTAAATGTAATCCCAAAAAAGGTACATTAATTTTATTTAAGGAGTTATATAAATGAATGACAAAAAAGGAATTTTTAGTTTTTTATCTAATTGGTCTGAAAAAGATAATAAAACGACTCCCTCTGCCGAGGGCACCACGCTTGATACCATTTCCCCGGTTCAAAATCAAAATAATGAAAAACCTGCTATTGTAATTTCGGATGAAATTGAAGCATTTGCGTTAGAAAAAACTCAGGAATTATTAAGCCTAGCCCAATTTCAAGGAACCGTATCTCCGCGCTATAAGAAAGGGTATACAATATGTATGGAAATTAATGATGCAGGCGATGACCTTGGTCGTATTATTGGTAAAAATGGGTCGTGTTTACAAGCAATTCAAATTTTAGTTAAGTTTTTTGTTATCCGAAAATTTGAACTTTCACTGCGAATTGTGGTAGATGCTGGTGATTATAAAAATCGTCATCAATCTCAAATGAAGCGTATGGCTTTAAAGGCGGCAGATGATGTTATTACATCTGGCAATAATATTAAGCTTGATCCTATGAATGCTGTTGATAGAAGAACGATTCATGTTTTATTTGAAAACCATAATGATATTATTACTCAAAGTGAAGGGGAAGGGAATGAACGGCATATCGTTCTTATGAAACGAGATGATACCCAATGATGATACCATTGTCGCACGAGCCACCCCTAACGGTGTTGCTGCCATTGGTATTATTCGATTATCAGGTGTTTTAAGTTTACAGTATATAAGATCTTGTTTTACGTTTTCAAAAGCTATATCCCCTAATAAAGTTTATATTGGTTATTTTAATGATCCTGAGACAGGGGAAACGATTGATCATGTTTGCGTAACATACTTTCAAAACCCTAAATCTTATACAGGAGAAGATTCTGTAGAAGTACATTGTCATTCTAGTTCATATGTTATTAAAGCTATTTTAAATTCATTTGTTTTTTTAGGGGCTCGTTTAGCAACGTCAGGGGAGTTCTCAAAACGTGCTTACATTAATGGAAAATTGTCATTAACTCAGTCTGAATCTGTCATTGATTTAATCCATAGTGAGACAAAACTACAACATCAGGTTAGTTTAAATCGTGTTCAAGGAAAGCTCTATACCCATATTCAATCCATACGAAGCCAGCTTATGAGCCTATTGGAACAACTAGAAGGCTCTATTGATTTTCCTGATGAGGTACCGCCTATCAATAGAAAGGATGCTTACCATATTATCCACTCTATTTCTAATGAGCTTAATCATATTTTATCCTTACAAGATTTAGGTAAATCTATCTCTGATGGGGTTCACTGTTTATTAATAGGTAAACCAAATGTTGGAAAATCATCTATTTTTAATGCTTTACTAGGCGAAAATCGTTCTATTGTAACCGAAACTCCAGGAACAACACGCGATTATATTACGGAACGTATTGATTATAATAATGTTCATTTTCATATGTATGATACAGCTGGTTTACGAGACTCTGATGATGTCATTGAATTTTTAGGTATGCAAAAAATTCAATCTCTGATTAAACAAGCCACTATTATAGTATGGGTATGCGACCAATCAACACCGCTTACATCCGATGACTTTATCGTTTTAGATCATATTAAACACCTTCCTAACTATGCTATTGTATTCAATAAATCTGATCTTTCATCTAATCATGTGATGACTATTCCTAATGCGGCTCCTATTTTTCAACTTTCCTGCTCTGCTTTAGACTCACATTCTATTTCCTGTTTAAAGCACTTAATTTATGAGCATACGGTGTCATCATTTCAGGATCATGATCTTGAGTTTCTTTGTAATATTCGTCAACATGCCTGTCTTAAAACCCTGGTTTGTCTTATATCTTCCTTACTAGACCGCCTTAACGTAACCTACCATGATGATATGCTTGCCATTGATTTACGAAACTGTATTAATAGTTGCTCTGAATTAACAGGCGATACGATTACAGAAGAAGTCCTTGATGGTATTTTTTCACGATTTTGTGTTGGGAAATAACTATACTATCTTTCCTTTTTTATTACTAAATTCTCTTAATTTTTTTTCCCAATCCATTTTTTGATTAAATGATCCTTTCCCCTTTTCACTCACTTTTGTGTTATTAATATCTACAAGCTGAATATTTAGTTGTGATTTCATGTCTGATCTAGGTTTCATTTGCGTTACCAAAACGCGTATTCTTTTTACCTGTTTATCTTTTTCTTTTACTTCTTGATCTAATAACTTTAAATATGATGCTGTCGTTTTATTAAAAAGACGTAAGTTATCAATAATCTCTTCAGATTCTTTTTTTCCTAAAATTAAATTTTTAAATTTCTCAAGAAATTTCTTCATCTTTTTCTTCTTTGTTTTTATTATCTTTTTTGTTAGGATCCTCTTCTTGTTTTTGATCTTGATTTTTCTCAATAATCTCTTCCAAAAAGGTTTCTTCTTTTTCTAATAACTCTAACTGCTTATTTAAGGAATTAAGTTGATTTAAATTTTGTTTAAACTCATCTATTTCTTTTTTATCTTTTTCATCTAGCTGCTTTACATCAATAAAGCTAATTAACTCTGATAATGATTTTAATTTTTCTTCAAACTTTTTTTTCTTACGTTTTTTTCGTTCTAATTCATCTTGGCCTGCCAGGCTAGCAGCCGCTATTTCTGCTCCCTCTTCAATATGTCCTTGTTTAATGATTTCTTTTTGATTTAAATCCTCTTTTTTCTTAGATTTATTAGGATCTTTTACAGTCACTCTTCCTGATAATTCTTCTGTTAAATCCTTTAAGGCATTCATGGTTTCATTAGCGGTTTGACTAATATACTCTTTTAATTCGTTTAGTGCTGCTTTATTACCAACATTCTGATTTGCTTGTACGGCTCCTTGGTTAGCTCCTTGAATTGATCCAGACATGATTTACCTCTCTATATGTTATGATTACCCTTGTTTTTTCTTATTAAAACTAATGTAAGCTTACATAATCATAAAATATTGCCATTTAAAAAACAATTTTCTGTGCTTACCTAACGTGTATAATGATATAAAACTATCGCAGATGTTGCGGCTACATTAAGTGAATCTGTATCGTTCTTCATTGGTATATAACACGATTTAACCCCCTCTAAACTATCCTCATCAAACCCTGTTTCTGAACCTAATATAAAACATATTTTTTTATCTTTTGGCACATCCATTATTGGTGTTGATGCATGTATATCTAATTTCCAATACATATACCCTGATACCGTATCTATTGATTCTTTTTCTATAATAGGAATACTAACAATATGTCCTGCAGTTGCTCGAATGCTTTCTGGATGAAATGGGTCGCAGCAACTCCCAATTAAATAAATTGCTCCACAGCCAAATGCATGTGCGTTTCTAATAATAGCGCCACAATTAGAGGGTGATTTAATATTGTATAAGGCTATTGCTAACGTAGTATTTATTTCATTAGGATTAATAGTTGCTTGCTCTATGACAGCAAAACAGCCCATTGGTTCTTTAACGGACGACATATAATAGGCACATGTTTTACTACATATATAGAAGGGGATTCTTTTCTTTTCTGCAGCTGATTTTATGTCTATATGTTTATCTGTTATAAAGATAAAGGCTATTAAATTAGGTCTGTTTTTTATTAACTCTAAAATTGCTTGTTTATTTTCTAAAACAAATTGTTTTTCTTTTTTACGAAATTTTGTTTGTGAATTTAATTTTTTTATAAACTTAATTTTTTTATTTTCTGTACTCTCTATCATCCTCTATTGATTGTGGGTTTCTAATAAAACGACTGCATGTGCTGAAATCCCTTCTAAGTTTCCTTCTGGACCCATCTTTTCTGCGGTGGTTGCTTTTACACCGACACACTCTTTACTAATCTTCAGTACTGTGGCTAAACTGCTTGTGATTGCTGTTATATAAGGGTTTAGTTTAGGTTCTTCGGCAATAATTACAGAATCAATATTACTAATCTTATACCCTTTATTATGGATTAGTTGTACTACTTTTTTTAATAGCTCCATACTATCAGCATCTTTATACAGTGGGTCTGTATCCGGAAAGTGATACCCAATAGATCCTAAAGCTAATGCTCCTAATATGGCATCCATAATTGCATGTGTCAGTACATCCGCATCGCTATGGCCTATTAAGCCTAAGTGATACCTAATCTCTATACCACCCAGAATTAATTTTCGATTTGCTTCAAAACGATGTGAATCTATTCCTAATCCAATCTTTAATGTCATACGTGTTAATTGTTACCATGATTTTTCATTTTGACAATATTATTTTTTAAAATGATATTCTTCTGATTTATATTATTTAATGTTAAAATTTATTCAGTTTGATTATGGAGGTTTAAATAGTGACGGAAACTCTAACTAAAATTAATAATCTTGTTGAAAAAGAATCTAGTTTTGTATCATCTATTTTTTCTGAGTCCCAAAAAGTTATTTCTGGCCAACAGCATGTGATAGAAAAACTTCTTATTGGTGTACTTGCAGAAGGTCATGTTCTTTTAGAAGGGGTTCCTGGTTTAGCAAAAACATTATCTATTAAAACCCTTTCTAATATTACGGATTCGTCTTTTAGCCGAATTCAATTTACCCCAGATTTATTACCATCTGATATTATTGGGACATTGATGTATAATCAATCAAAAAATGAATTTACGCCTAAACTTGGTCCTATTTTTGCTAATTTTATACTTGCTGATGAAATTAATCGTGCCCCCGCCAAAGTTCAAAGTGCCTTACTTGAAGCCATGCAAGAGTGCCAAGTAACATTAGGCGATAAAACGTACCCATTAAATGAGCCTTTTCTTGTTTTAGCTACTCAAAACCCTATTGATCAAGAAGGAACTTACTCATTACCAGAAGCTCAGGTAGATCGTTTTATGTTAAAAGTTACCGTTTCATATCCCAAAAAGGATGATGAAAAACTCATTATTGAACGCATGTCCGGATCATCTGCCCCAACTGTGAATAAGATTGTAAGTTCTAATGACATTTTACGTGCCAGACAGGTTGTTAAAGATATTTATTTTGATGAAAAAGTAAAAGAATATGTATTAGATATTGTTCACGCAACACGAACGCCCAATGACTATAATCTTCAAGAGCTTTCTCCTTTAATTCAATATGGAGCATCCCCACGTGCGTCTATTGCTCTTATTAAAGCAGCAAAAGCTCATGCGTTTATTCAAGGTCGTGGTTTTGTTACTCCCGAAGATATTAAAGCGATTGGCAAAGATGTTTTACGCCATCGTATTATACCCTCGTTTGAAGCTGAAGCCGAAAATATTACATCGGATCAACTTGTTGAAAAGATTTTTTCACAAGTTGAAGTTCCGTAACCTCATTATATTATTTTTTATCCTATGATTTCATCACGATTATGATTTCAGAAGAATTACTAAAAAATGTTCAAAAGCTTGAAATAAATACTCGACGTATTGTTCAATCTACATTTTCTGGAAATTTTCAATCTGCTTTTAGAGGGCAAGGTCTTAATTTTTCTGATATGAGATCCTATCAAGTTGGAGATGATATTAGAAATATTAATTGGAAAGCATCTGCACGATCTCAAACGCCTTATGTTAATTTATTTGAAGAAGAAAGAGAGCTAACTGTTATTCTCATGGTTGACATTAGTGGTTCTGGTATTTTTGGATCCCACTATCGAACTAAATTAAACTTTGCAGCTGAAATGGCTGCTGTTTTAGGGTTTTCTGCTGTTCAAAACTCTGATAAAGTTGGGTTATTATTATTTTCTGATCATGTAGAAGCCTTTATCCCTCCTAAAAAAGGGAAAAATCATATGTTACGAATATTAAGGGATATTTTTTCTCATGTGCCCGCTAATAAACATACTAACTTGGCAGAAGCACTCCGTTATGTAACACAAATGATTAAGAAAAAATCTGTTTTATTTTTAATTTCTGATTTTCTAGATCATCATTATCAACATCAATTTCGTATTGTTGCAAAAAAACATGATTTAGTCCCTATTGTGATTGAAGATTCATGTGAAAGCTCCCTTCCATCGGTAGGAACGGTTGCTTTTCAAGATCAAGAAAATGATGAAATCGTATATGTTAATACATCATCTCAGGATGTTCAAAAAGCATACAATAATATGCAGTATGCTCGTCAATTAGAACAAAATCGTATTTTTAAATCATCAAATTGCGAATTTTTACGCTTAGATATTAATCATGACTATATTGCTCCTCTAATTCAATTTTTTAATAAACGGTTAAAATAATGAAAAAAAAATTTCGAGATTATGTTTTATTACTTATCTTTTTCTTTACGGTTTCTTTTAGTTATGCAACGTCCCCTGGCGTTGAGGTAATCGTTTCTCCCAATACTCTATTTATTGGTGATGTTTTTACATATTCAATTAAATTAACATTAAGTAAGAATACTAGTTTAATCAAAGTCCCAAAAGAATTTGATATTATTAAAGGTAACGAGCTATCATTTATTAATAGTCGCGTAACTAAATCCATGGATGATCAGTACCGCTATATAACACTAGCCTATGATCTACAAATATTTGATATTACTATACAAACTATTCCAACTCAAAATATAACGATTAAAACCCCCTCTTATCAACAGGTATCTGTCCCATCACTTCCTTTAAGAATTAATTCTATTAAATCTCCTGACGTTACGGATATTCAACTGTCTAATCATATATTTGTTAATACTCAGTTAAATTGGATCCCTGTTATTTTGCTTATTTTAGGTGTTATTTTATCTTGCTTTGGCTTATTTAAACTCATTACCTATGTTAAGCATTTAGGCAATCGTAATAAGATAGGCCCTGTTACGCCTATTCAGGATACACGGACCCCATATGAAATTGCTGTACAAGATTTATTAGCTAATTTTAATAAACGTCACGCTATTTCCCTTAAAGATTATTATGTTCATTATAGTGATATTATCAAAACTTATTTAACTACTATTTTAAGCGTTAAAAATATTGAAATGACATCATATGAAATGTTGACTTTATGTTATGATCGGTTTAATGAACAAGATTATCGGCGAATTAAAAAAGTTTTAAACTTTAGTGATAGTGTTAAGTTTGCTAAAAACCCTGCTAGTGATGATGACAATCAGCTGTATTATCAAAAAGCACTTGATTGTATTCAGTCTATTCATGTGACACAATCTAAAGAAGTCATTTCTTCCGATGTATCTCATCCCACATCTACGGAGTCGCAACTCTCATGATTTTTGCAAATCCATATTGGCTACTTTGTTTACTCCCATTACTTTTTTTAATTCTATTTCAATCTCGTAATAATTTAGTGTCTACTCTAAAGTTTTCTGATGTTTCTATTTTTAGAAAAATTGAGAATAGATCCACCAAATATTTATCTCAATCATCTCGTTTTCTTAGATATCTTATTTTGTTTTTAATGGTTATAACCTTAGCAAAACCTCAATCTGTTAATGTAGAAAAAGAAATTATGAATAAAGGTATTGATATCATGATGCTCTTAGATACATCTGGAAGTATGGCTGCTGAGGATTTTCAACCCAAAAATCGACTTCAAGTTGCCAAAGAAACCATGAAAAACTTTATCTCTAAACGACAATCGGATCAAATCGGTCTTGTTGTTTTTGGTTCGGATGCTTATACCCAAGCACCTCTATCAATGGATTATAAAATTATTGGTAATTTATTTAATTCTATTGAATTATCCATGGCTGGTGATGGAACTGCTATTGGGATGGCGATTGCTACAGGATTAAACCGATTAAAAAGCAGTACTTCAAAATCTAAAATTATGGTTCTTCTTACTGATGGTGAAAATAATACAGGCGATATTGACCCTACTCGTGCCTCAGAATTAGCACGTGATATTGGTGTTAAAATATATGCTATTGGAATTGGGAAAGAAGGGGGGGCTAAAATTCCATACTATCACCCTTTATATGGAAAAGTATACTCTGACACATTAACTTATCTTGATGAAGTCACCCTCAAAACCATTGCTAAGAATACGAACGGACGCTACTTTCGGGCAACTGATACCAACAGTTTAAAAGACATTTATGAGCATATCGATATGCTTGAAAAAACTAAAATCAAGTCAAAAAACTATGTGAGTTATTATGACTACTTTCCTTCCTTATTGATGATAATTTCTATTCTCATTTTATTTGAACTCTTATTATTTAATATATTATTTGTGGTTATCCCATGATTTTTCAAAACATTACACATATATATTGGTTTTTTATCTTGATCCCAGTCATCATACTCATGATTTTTGGATATAAAAAGCGTCATCAACAACTTGAGCAAACCATTCATCCATCATTATGGGCAACCATTATTCCTCACCTAAGTTATTCTCGCAGATTTTGGAAACGCGTTATTCTTATTGTTGCCTTTATTTTTATTATTATTTCTTTGATGCGCCCTCAATATGGTGTTATTTTTCAGCAAGTTGAGCGTAAAGGGCATGATATTTTTATTGCTATTGATTTATCTCAATCGATGCTTGCCCAAGACGTTAAACCATCTCGATTAACACATGCTAAGCGAGAGGTCCTAGGTTTAATTGATGACTTACAAGGCGACCGGATTGGTTTAATTGCTTTTGCTGGAAATGCTATTGTTCAGTGTCCGCTAACATCTGATTATAGTGCTATTAAAATGTATTTAGATTTTATTGAGCCCGACGTCATGTCGACGCCTGGCACTGATATTGCATCTGCTATTAAGGAAGCTCGTTTATCATTTGAACGGTTATCTAAATCTAATAAGCCTATTTTAATTCTTATTTCTGATGGAGAGTCATTCGAAAATGACCCCATTAAATCAGCATCTGTTGCAGCAAAAAAAGGCGTCTCTATTTATACCATTGGTATTGGAACTCCAAAAGGAGAACCCATCCCTCAATTTGATAGTAATGGCAAATTAAATGGCTATAAAAAAGATAAAAATGGGGATATTGTTCTTTCACAACTTGATGATAAAACGCTTAAAGAAATTGCATCTATTGGTAAGGGTCGTTATTTTAACTCTAGTTTAGGTGCTTTTGTTATGGATCAAGTGTATCAGGAAATTTCTTTTCATGAAAAAAAGAGACTAGAAGATTCTTTGCTAAAATTTCATCAAGATCGTTATCAATGGTTTTTAGCTATTGCTTTACTATTGCTATTTATTGAAATCTTTTTATCTGATCGCAAATCTAATCATAAAATACGACTGGAGAATCGATAATAAAATGTTTAAATTAAGTGTTTTAATAATATGCTTTTCTTTTTATACTCTTTCTTATGGTTCTGTTAATATGCCTGAATATTTGTTAAATAAAAAATTTAAACAAGAGTTTCAATCCAACCACTATGATAAAGCTCAAACGTCTATTTCTAAATTACTAGAAAAACAAGCTAATAATGGCCACTATTTACATAATTTAGGGCAAACTCAACTTTTATCCCAAAAGCCTGAAGAAGCCCGTGCTTCTTTTGAAAAAGCACTTACATTATTACCAAAGGATCAACAGAGTCATACCAAACTTAATTTAGCAGCGTCTCAATTGATGCAACAACACTATAATTCTGCCATTGATCTGTATAAATCTATTTTAAAAGAATCGCCTTCTAATCCTATTGCTAAACATAATTTAGAGCTCGCACTTCAAATGAAGCAAGAACAACAAAAACAACAGCAAGAACAACCCAATCAAGACCAACAAAACCAACAAGACCAACAAAACCAACAAGACCAACAAGACCAACAAGCCCAACAAGACCAACCAGAGTTACAAGATGCGTTTAATAAGCAAGAAGAAGAAGAAAAAAAGAAAAAACAACATGCTTATGATATACTTGATACGCTTTCTCAACGTGAAAAGGATGCCCGTAAAAAACATATGATAAAACAGCAAAATCAACAAGGAAATGTAGAGTATGATTGGTAATATTATATCGTTATTTTTTCTTTTTTTTCTCACACTATCTATTCCGCTATCTGCTAATGCTTCGGATATTTCAGTTACAGCATCTGTTACCAAAACGAAATTATCGATTAATGATATTTTAGAATATAAAATCACAATATCTGGCGCAAAGACCCAGCCTACTATTAATGAATCGTTTCTTAACGATTTTTCTATTATTAATCGGTCTACACAACAAAGTTATCAACTTATTAATAATAATTTTTTTTCATCTCAAATCAAAAGCTTTCAATTAAGACCGAATATAGAAGGAACTATTATTATTCCTAGTGCTAAACTTACTATTGATGGGAAAACGTTTGAAACAGACCCTATTACAATCACCGTATCAGCAAATACTTCTCCCTCGTCAACACCTAATGCTTCCCCATCCAAAATGCCTATTTCTAAGCAAGGGGTTTCTTCATCTGGAATCCCTCAAGGAAGTTCCAAAGATTTATTTATTCTTGCGGTCCTAGATAAAAATCAAGCATATGTTGGTGAAGAAATTATTTATTCTGTTCGCTTGTATCGACGTTTTTCTGCCATTGATCAGCTCTTATACCAAGAACCTAAATTTGGAATGCTTTCTGAACAACTTGAACGAGATCAGAAAACCTACACTCAAACTTATAAAGGAATACGTTACTATGTTCAAGAAATTGATAGACGATCATTATTTTCTTACGAATCAGGATCGATCGCTATCCCTCCTGCAAGCGCTGAGGTTCAAATTAACTTTTTCTATGGTAGCCAAATCATACAATCCAATGAGATATCTATTAATATTATCCCGCTACCCGAAACTAATAAACCCAGTGATTTTTCTGGATTAGTTGGAGACTATGGTCTTGATGTTGATGTTAATACGAAAGCACTTGTTGAAAATAAACCCATTGCTATTCGTCTTAGTGTTGGAGGCTCTGGAAATTTAAAGCAACTATCTACTCTTTCTATTTCTACAGATAGTGATATATTTAAAGTTTACCAATCTTCTATTAATGATCTGATTACCTATGTTAACTCGGTTAAAGGTATTCGCCATTTTGAGTATATTATGGTCCCAAAAGTTGATGGATCCTTATCATTACCCGTCTTTTCTTTCTCTTATTTTGATCCAAAAACAAAACAATATAACGTACTCTCATCTCCTTCACAAACTGTTTCAATTATAGATGCTGGAGAATCAGAAATCCAATTTGCTAATAATGATTCTCAAAACCTTATTACTGAATTACGTCAAGATTTACGTTATATTAAAGAATCCATTGACATCTCTAAACAGGCAACCCCTTTTTTTAAGCAGGTGTTTAGTCTTTTCTTAATAGCTTTAAATATAGGATTATTGGCTACTACTATTTTTTCCTTTATTGCCAAAAGCTCTTTATTTCGTAATATCATACAACGCTTTTCTCTTAAGCCTAGCAAACAAGCTGTCAATGCAATTGAGCAAATAAAATCTACGTCTGACTGGTCTATTAATGATGTTCAACACCATATTTTTCGCTTTCTCTCTTCTATTTTAAATCGTCCTGTTCAAGGTCTTCCCCTATCAGAGATTATAGAAGAGCTCACTCAACAAAACATAGATACGTCTACTATTACAGATTTAGAAAGCTTGCTAGACCAATGTTCCTTTTTAGCCTACTCTCCTGATTCGTCTAATGTAGAATCTAAGATTGATATTTGTGATAAAGCCATTGATATCATAAAAAGGATTAAAACATGAAATATTTAGTTAGTATATGCTTCAGTTTATATATTCTTATTTCTATTTCTTATGCTAATAATATGACACTCATTGAGCAAGCCTCTAATTACTATAAAAATAATAAATTTGAAAATGCTTTATCAATTTATGAATCTTTACATAAAAAATTTCCTAATAATATTGATATTATTTATAATTTAGGAAATACTCATTTTAAATTAAATAATCATGGCTATGCTATTGGGTTTTATCTTAAAGCCATTAAATGGGATCCATCTAATTCAGATATTCGTTATAATCTTTCGTTAGCCAGAGAATTAGTTCAGTCTGATTCTGAACAGGAAAACTCCATTATTTATACTATTCTTGGCTGGCTTCGCTTTCTATCTATTAATGTATCCTTTAATATTATGATGATACTACTCCTTGGATTTTTAGCAACGCTTCGGTTCATTCAATTACAAAAATTTAATCGAGAACTTTTATTTAATATACTCATTGTTTGTGGCTTATTTTTTATTCTTTCTTTTAGTATGTTTTTGCATCGATATGCTCACTACTCTGAAGAAAAAGGTGTTGTGATTACTAAAAAACTAGCTGTATACTCTGGTCCATCAGAAACATTATCGATTTTATTTTATATTCATGAAGGATATGAATTTAGGATTAATAAATTTGCTGGTGATTGGATAGAAATTGAACTCAGTAATGGATTTAAAGGATGGGCTCCTATTTCTGGACTTTTTCTTATTTAGTCTAATAGCTTATGGATTATTAATATGGTAGTCTATACTTACTATGAAATCGTTAGATTTAATTAATAAAAACATACATTTTATTGGCATTGCGGGATCAGGAATGATTGCACTTGCTCAATACCTTAGAACCTGGGGCCGATGTAAGATTACTGGATCTGAGATTAGAGAAACATCTGCCTCTAAAGATCTATTATTGCAGGGTATTAATATTTCTTTTTCTCATCATGAAGATAATGTTAAAGATGCTCATATTATTGTTTATTCTAGTGCTATTTCTGACACTAACCCTGAATTATTTTATGCTAAAAAAAATAAAATTCCTTGCTATTCTCGTGGTGAATTTTTAGCTAAATTAATGTCTTTATATCAACGGCAAATTGTTATCGCAGGCACTCATGGCAAAACAACAACCACGGGTATGTTGATTCATATTTTAGATGCAGCAGGTGTTACCCCTTCGTTTATGATTGGAGGAGAACTCCCTCCCTATCATATTAATGGTCGTTTTTCTGAAAGCTCAACCTTTATTGCTGAATCTGATGAATCTGATGGATCCTTTTTATTATTAAATCCATCTCATGTTATTTTAAATAATTTAGAATCTGAGCACCTTCATTTTTATAAGACTTCCGAAAAATTATTTCAGGCATTTAATACCTTTATTCAAAATGCGATAACGCATAACACTAAGATTGCTATTAACTATGATGATAAAAATTTACTCGATCTTGTCAAAAATGTAGACTCTAATAGTTTTGTCTCATTTTCTATTAATGATAAAAATGCTGATTTTTCTGCTCATAACATTGTATTTAATGAAAATAGCTCATCTTTTGATTTATATCACAACAATACATTTGAAGGATCTATTATTTTAGAGCTTATTGGCTTACATAATATTTATAATGCTTTGGCAGCATGTTCATTAGCTTCTATATTTGGTATTTCTATGACTAGTATTCAACAAGGTTTATCAAATTTTTCAGGTGTAAAAAGGCGTATCCAACCTATATATAGGTATAATAATATTCAAATTTATGATGACTATGGCCATCACCCTACTGAAATACAAGCTACTTTAGATGGATTAAAAAAATCTAAGAAATCTCCCATTATTTGTATTTTTCAGCCTCACCGTTATTCTCGTGTTAAAGAACATATGAACGATTTCTATTTTTCTTTTAGTCATGCTGATCGTGTATTAATTACCCCTATTTATTCTGCCAATGAAGTTAACGATGATGATACGTTACTTGAAACAATGATTGCAGGTATTCAACAGCATTCTGAGTGTCATGTTTCTTTTTTTAATTCTTTTGATGATGTTATTTATAATTTGCTTAAAACGTTAAAAACAGGTGATATTGTTATTACAATGGGGGCTGGTGATATTTATAAAGTATCTCATGAATTAGCAACTCATTATCAAAACTTATGAAGGTGATTTTATTAAATATTTAAGGAATGTTTCCGTTAAAACTTTAACATCATTTAAGCAAACTGGTATTATTGACCATCTTTATGTTTTAGATACCAAACTAGATGTTCTAAATTTTTTTAATAATCACCCAAAATGCTTTGTTCTTGGGAAAGGCTCTAATAGTCTTATTTTAGATTCAGCACTATCTATTCCATTTATAAAACTAGGGCCTTCTTTTCAAGCTATAACTGTTGATCATCATTTTTTACATGCAAAAGCAGGGGCTTCTGTTCCTCAACTGATGGCATTTATTCAAAAAAATGGTTTATCTGGATTAGAGTTTATGGCGGGGGTCCCTGCTTCATTAGGGGGCATGATTGCAATGAATTTTGGTTGTTGGGATATATGCATGAACGATATTGTTCATTCTGTCGATCTTTTTATTCCAAATCAAGGTTTTGTAACGTATAGTAATAAACAATGTCATTTTGGCTATCGAACTAGTATTTTTCAAACTATGGATTGCTTAATCATGGGTGCAACGTTATGTGTTTCTGTTTCTGATTCTATGCTTATTAAAAAAACCATCCACCGCTATGTTAATGAACGTTTAAAAAAACAACCCATGAGAATTGCTACATTTGGCTCTATTTTTAAAAATCCTTCTTTATCTCCAGCTGCTACTATCATTGAAAACTCTGGTTTTAAGGGGTATCAATTACGTGAGGCTAAAATATCAGATAAACATGCAAATTTTATGGAAAATACCAATCATGCGTCCTCTCAAGATGCCCTTGATTTAATTCATTTTATTCAACAAAACGTTTATGACAGTTTTAAAATCCAATTAAACCCAGAGGTACATATTTTTCAATGATACAAGAATTTAAAAATAAAGTAATTACCGTTTTATGTGGTGGTAATTCTCAGGAAAGAGATGTTTCTTTGCGTTCAGGACATAATGTTTATGAGGCTTTAATTCGCTTAGGGTATCAGGCAGAAATACGTGATCCCATTGATATTAACTTTAACACAGATCAATTTGATGTTGTTTTTTTAGCATTACATGGGCCTGGTTATGAAGATGGTACCATTCAATCTCAGTTAGAACTCCATACTATCCCTTATACTGGCTGTGGTGTTCTTGCATCCCAAATTGGCATGGATAAATCAAAAACAAAGTTAATATGCTCACAAAATAACCTTCCTATTCCTCAGTATATGCTTCTTCATTCTGTTTTAGATACCCTTCCTTCTTCGTTTGCTTTTCCTGTTATTCTTAAGCCCGTTTCCGAAGGATCTAGCATTGATGTTTTTATTATTGAAACCCTTAAAGAACTTCACGAAAAATCAACCTATTTAACTCAACTATACCGCTCTTTTATCATTGAAGAATTTATTGAAGGCCGAGAATTAACGGTTGGTCTTGTTGAATCGCCTGATTTAATTGCCCTTCCTATTCTTGAATTAAAAACAAAAAACCGATTTTATGATTATGAAGCAAAATATACAAAAGGTTTAACAAGCTTTATTTTACCCGCTTCGTTATCAGATCAAGACAATCAAGTTCTTTTTAACTATTCAAAACAACTCTTTTTACTCGCATCATGTTCGGGCTTTGCTCGTATTGATTTTCGTTTTTGCCCAAAGCGAGGGCCTTTTATATTAGAAATTAATACCATTCCCGGCTTAACAGATACATCTGATATTCCTGCTCAAGCAAAAGAATTTGGCTGGTCTTTTGATACTTTTATTTCTAATATATTATTAAGTGCTCTTAATCGTCATCTTTTATGGGTAAAATAAAATTATATTCTATTGTTTTTGCGTTTCTTATTACTGGATTTCTATGTTTGTCTCCGATATTTTATCTTAATAAGATTACGATTACGACCAAGCCTTTGTTTGTTGATTTAAACCTCTGTCAATCTTCATTAAATACATTACTAGGAAAACATCTTCTCCACCTGTTTATATTTAACTTAATTGACAAAACATTACATGATTTTCCAGAAATAAAATCATATACCATACGGTTTACATCGTTTAATAGGATTCTTATTTCCCTTAATGAACGTCAACCTTGGATTTCTAGTATTATTGATGGCAACAGTATTTTTATTGATAAAGATGGTTATATCTTAAGTTATAAACATTCGCTTTCTTCTTATCCTATTAAAAATAATATTTTTATTATTAAAGGATTACTCAATAATGATGTCCCACAAACGATTATAAGCCCTTATATGTTAACCCAATTAAAAGACTATACAGCCTTATTTAAACGTTATTTTCCACAGCATAATTTATTTTTAGAACGTGTTCATAATCGGTTTTGGCAACTTATTCTTGATGATTCTATTGTTATTTTTTTAGGAGATCTTTCAAACTTAGCGAATAAATTTGAACGTATTAATTATTTTTTAAATCAGTTGCCTTCAAATGACTATAAGAATCTTGATTATATTGATTCTCGGATTGATAATAAGTTATTGGTGACATATGAAAAAAAACGACAATAGTTATATTGGCTTAGATATAGGTTCATCAAAAATATGTGCTGTTATGTGTGACATTCAGCATGATCATAGCATTGATATCAAAGGTGTTGGTACTAGTTCTTCTGCAGGATTACATAATGGAGATATCACTCATCTAAAAAACCTGCAAACATCTATCAAGCAGGCTATATCACGTGCTGAACATGACTCTGGTTATACCTCTAAGCGCATTCTTGTTAATATCCCTGCTTTAGGCTTAAAGTTTCTTCATCATACGGGAATGCTTGTTTCAAAAAGTGATACGGGCCAAATTACCAAGGCTGACCAAATTGAATGTATCAAACGTTCTAAAAATATTTCATTTAAAACTGATCAACGATTATTACATGCTATTCCTTTACTTTATAAAGTTGAAGATGTTTTAGTTCAAAGTCCTGTTGGTGTTTTTGGCCGACGATTAGAAGTTCAATCCCATTTAATTTTCTCTAAACTATCTCTTTTAAATGGGATTCATAAAATTTTAAAGGACTATGATTTTTCTATTAAAGGTATGCTGTTTTGTTCTCATGCTTTATCTCAAGTGTTACTTCATGAATATGAACGTTCTCAAGGATGTTTCCTTTTTGATATTGGGGGGTCTTCTTCAAAAATATCATTTATTAAACATAATCGAATCCACTACTCTGTTATTACGCCTATGGGAGGCAATATTATTACCAAAGATATTGCAACGTGTCTTAATATTTCATTTTCTGAAGCTGAACGATTAAAAATTTTATATGGTTCTCTTGCCCTTAATTGTATTAATCCTCAAGAAACGATTGATATTCTTTGTGCCACTCATGGACGTAAAAAAATAAAACTATTGTTGTTATGTCAAATTATTGAATCTAGAATTCGAGAACTTTCAAATTTTTTATTAAAAAAAATTCCTCTTATATCTGATTCATCTTACAATGTTATTATTGCTGGAGGAGGATCTCTTCAAAAAGGATTGTTGCTATTTTTAAAACATTATCTCAATAGAAATACTCGCGAAAGTTCTCTAGACTCAAAGTCTTTGATGGGAAATACATCCTACCATACCGCTATTGGCATGGTACTATATGCTATAAAAACACATGCTATTGATTATAGCGATGTAAAAAGGCCATTTATTAAGCGATGTAAACAATGGATCAAACAACTATATTAACATTAAGATCGTTATATTATTCTTTTCGTTTATTAATTCATAACGTTTATAATCGATTTGATCAATTATTAAAAGGTATTTCATCATTACTTTGTTTAGTTATTATTATTCTTTTATTTTTAGAATTTGCATTTCATTTAGAAAACACCCATCTTAGTGGTTATTATTTATTTCATTACCTTTTGATTGCTTTTTTTGCAACGGATAGTTTGTTAAGAGTGTTATTTTTTAAAAAGACAAAATGGACTTATAGTTATCAAAACCCTATTAATAGTCTCGTTTTGATTGTTTTTAGTCTTGATCTTTTTTATCCATCGTTTCAAATTAATTTTTTTATTTCTCAAATATTATTATTTATGGTTTTAGTTAGCCGTGTTTCTCATTTGCAGTTATTCCTTAAATGGTTAAAAGTTCGCCCTACACAAATTATTATCCTTGCTTTTTTATTTGTTATTTTTGTTGGCACTTTATTACTTAGTTTGCCGCTTTCTACGTCTACTAATATTCCCATACCCTTTATTGATGCCTTGTTTACTTCTTTTTCAGCAGTATGTGTTACCGGTTTAACTGTTAATAATATTGGGTCTGATTTTTCTTTCTTTGGCCAACTTATTATTTTATTTTTAATTCAAATTGGAGGCCTTGGAATTATGTCGTTTTCTGCTTTATTAATGTTAATTTTAAGACGAAAGGTCTCTCAATCAGATACGATGCGATTACAAGAAAACTATGCCACCATGAATTTGAAAGAAACATTTTCAGCTATCGGGTTTATTTTTAAATTTACCTTGTTTTTTGAATTCATTGGATCTGTTTTTTTAATTGCTTTTTGGTATACGCCTCAGAAAAATCTGCATGATATTATTTTTTCAGCTATTTTTCATTCCATATCTGCTTTTTGTAATGCTGGATTTTCCTTATTTTCTGATAGTCTCATCTCCTTTCAATTTCATTTTCCAACTGTCTTTATCATTTCATTTTTAATTATTGTTGGCGGGCTTGGTTTTCCTGTTTTATTTAATCTTTATCAACGTTACATCAAACATAAACACATTAAATTACGTCTTCAAACTCGAATGGCTTTAATTATTACAGGATTCTTAATCGTTTTTGGAACTATTATTATTTTTTTAACCGAATATTCTCATAGTATGAATGCGTTGACTGTTTTTCAAAAATTACAATTATCCTATTTCCAATCCGTTACAACACGAACTGCAGGATTTATGACAACGGATATTACGATGTTTCATCCCAGCACGATCATGATGTGTATTATTTTAATGATTATTGGGGCTTCTCCTGTTTCTACAGGAGGTGGTATTAAAACAACGACATTTGCATTAATACTTATTTCATTTTGGAATATAGTTAAATCATCATTCCGTTTTGATTATCAGCATAAAACAATTGATCCAAACAGTGTTTTTGTTGCTTTTGCAACGTTATTTATTGCTATTTTTTTAATTTTTAGTTTTTCTTTCTTTCTTTTTTTAACCGATGTTGCCCCCATTGATAAATTACTCTTTGAAGTTGTTTCTGCGTTTGGAACCGTAGGCTTATCGCTTGGTGTTACCCCTCATTTATCGGCTATCGGAAAGCTTATCATTATGACGATTATGTTTATTGGGAGAATTGGTCCTTTTGTATTTCTTTATGCTTTTTTTCAACGTAGAAATGTAAAACATTATTCATATCCAGTTGAAAAAGTAAGTATTGTTTAGTAAGTTAGTCTTGTAAGGACTATGTCTTCATCAAAAAAAAGTATTGCAGTGTTAGGAATGGGCCAATTTGGTTATCAGTTGGCTATTTCACTCACTCAAAAAAACTTTGAAGTTTTAGCGCTTGATTCTGATCCTGAAATGATTGATGAAGTGAAAGAGCTCGTATCAGAGGCTATTATTATTGATACAACCGATGAAAAGGCTATGCGTTCTATCAATATTGATACTGTTGATATTGCTATTGTTGCCATTGGTTCAAATGTCCAGTCTAGCTTATTATCTACAGCGTTATTACAACGTTTAGGTCTTGTTGATATTCATGTTCGACACATTAATTCTCTTCAAGAAAATATTCTTAAATCTATTGGTATCAAACATATTGTTAGTATTGAAAAAGAAATGGGTATTCAAGTCTCTAATACCTTATCAACAGATCGTGTTGGTCGTTATATATCAATATCAGAACGTCATTCTCTTATGGAAATTCAAGTTCCAGAAGGATTTGTTGGTAAATCATTAAAAGACCTTCATGTTCGTTCCCAATTTCGAGTTAATATTGTTGGTATCAAGACACGTGTCCCAACGGTTAATGATAATGGAGAAGTAACTTACGTTATTGAGATGACAGATGTTCCAGATCCTAATTACCCTCTAACAAAGGAAGACCTTCTTGTGATTGCTGGTACAGATGATAATTTGAGAAAATTTATTCAACTTGGAGAATTAAATGTTTAATCTAGTCTCTCATCGTTTATCTATTTTTATTAAATTATTATTGTTTATTGCGGGCTTTATGGGTGCCGTTTATTTTATTACGTTTTGTGTTTATCAAACATTATCTGAGTATTTGTTATCAACTTATAATATTTCTTTTCATTTTTCAGATATTTTTCCGTCATTACCTATTAATTATATTCTTATTGGGGTTTTGATTGTTTTTATTTTAATTATATTTATAAGCCTAGATCTTATATTTTTTATTAAAAAAATAAATGATCAGATTAAAGAATCATTAAGTGATAGAAAGTTAACTGAACAATTTAGTGAATTTTATTCTGGTATGACATTTTTTAATATCTTAAAAAATTTAAAAAGTTTATTATCACTTTATAAATCTTTTGATAATATGAAAACAGCTCGTATTGTTTTAGAATCCTCTACCATTAAACAACTTATGAATAGTGTCTCTGAGGGATTATTTTTAATTAATAAAGATCTCATTGTAACGCATATTAATCATGTAGCTGAGCATGATTTAGGTTTGATTCCTGGTGAAATTATTGGGGAAGCTATGTCTCGAAAAATTAATAATGAAATTCTCATTCAGGCGTTGGAAAAGGTATTTGAATTTGATCATAAGTACATGGACTTAGATATTAAACAATACGATCTTTTTGTTTCTATTTATCCATTAAAAGATAAGTTTGGCGATATTATTCGAGCACTGGTGATTTTTAATAAACATGATTCAAAGAAAAAACCCGTGCTCTCTGCAAGTTCTCCTAAATCATCCAAAAAATAACCTGTTATGAAAGCTGTTGTTCAACGTGTTTCGCAAGCAAGCGTTAGTGTTAATCAATCTATTACAGCGTCTATTGATACTGGGTTATGTGTGTTTTTAGGCATTCACCATCATGATACTGTGACTCATAGTTCATGGATGATTGATAAATTATTAAATTTACGTGTTTTTCCAGATCAATCAGGAACCATGTCCTATAGTATTCGAGATAAACACTACGGGATACTCATTATTTCTCAATTTACACTCTATGGGGATTGCCAAAAAGGCAGACGCCCTAGTTTTACACAAGCCGCTCCTTCTGAGATTGCTGAACCTATTTATAATACCTTTATATCGATGCTTTCAGATACCTACGCTCCATCCGCTTCTGGTATCTTTGGCGCTAACATGGATATTACATTAGTTAATGATGGGCCTGTTACACTGCTTCTTGACCGCTAATCTATTACTGTCATAGTTTATGTCTGTTAAATAGCTACATTATCTATCTTTTATCCTATATAATGCATTGATATAGTAATAAGGAAATTAGGGCCATGTCTATCAAGATTTATCCCCTCAACAATATCATTTTGTATTCAGGTATCAAGCTATTTAATGTGTTATCTACGCATAAGAGACCATCATGATTGTAATTGATTGTCGCTGTCTTCAAGATGATTCAAAATTTAGAGGAATTGGTAACGTTATTCGTAGTTTAATCACGCATTTACCTAATAAGCATCAGTACCGTTTATTATCTGAAAAAGGATGTGGTACGTTTGAGTGTTATGGTATTGAGTTATTAGAATTCCAGATCCCCTCAAATCAAAATCACTATAGTAAATGCTTATGTGACTTTTTAAAAGCCCATCATATTAAGCACTGTCATTTTATGGCACAATATAATATCCCTGCTAATTTTAATTTTCCATTTTCTGTCACCGTTCATGATTTATTCAATGATTCTCTCTTAACAAATCCAAAACGATATCAACAAAAATTAACTCCGTTGTTATCAAACTTACATAAGGCTAAGCATATTATTGCTATTAGCAACTATACGAAATCAACTATTATCAAACAGCTTCCCCATTCTTCGGTAAGTGTTATTTATAATGGGTTTAATTCATCTATGGCAACCCATGCCAACATGCCTTTTGATCTGAGTAAGCCATTTAATATTAAAAAACCTTATATTTTATATGTTGGAAATTATGAAAAACGAAAAAATTTCCTAGGAGCTTTACGTGGATTTATTGAATTTAATAAGCATTCTCCTCATTATCAGCTCGTAGCATGTACGGGACATCAACCCTTAATCGTACCACCTCCTATTTTATGGTTACGAATTAAGCATTATCAAAAAATTAACTTATTATCGTATCTACCTTCTAACACCTTAGCTACTCTTTATAATCATGCTGCAGCCCTACTGTTTATGTCTTACGCTGAAGGGTTTGGCCTTCCTGTTTTAGAAGCAATGGCTGTTCAAACACCCGCTGTTATTTCAAATAGGACCTCCTTGCCTGAAGTTGGCCAAGATGCTGCTATGTATGCAGATCCAGATAAGCCTCATGATATTGCTGCTGCTCTTATTAAGATTACAACGGATCAAGCGTGTCGTAGTTCTATCATAGAGAATATGCCAAAGGTATTAACCCAATTTGATAGTAAAAAACAGGCAGCCTTATATGATCAACTGTTAACTACTCTAGTACAATAATGTCTAATTTAATATGCGATCTATTATCTTTATCACAGTAACTTAAAAAACTTTCTAGATGTTATTTCTAAAATCTGTTTTAGCTTTATTCTTTCTACTGGCTTTAGCTCTGCTATCTTATCTAAAATAAGCGATACATTGGCCGGTTCATTATCGCCTTTAATCCCAATGGGATTCATATAAGGGCAATCTGTTTCTATCATGATATGCTCAATTGGAAGTTGCTTAATCGCATTAATCACTTTGCCGCGTTTAGCAAGTGTAATCATTCCTGTAAAAGAAAAATAGGTGTTTTTATTAATCACGGATAAAGCAAATTCTGCTGATGATGAAAAACAATGTAATACCTTTTTTACATCTTGATACTCCCTTAAAATAGCCTTCATATCATCATCTGATTCTCGACTATGAATAATTGCTGGTAACTTAAATTCTCTTGCTAAATCTAGTTGTTTTTTAAAGCATGCTATTTGTTCTTCTTTGGATGTGGCCATATGATAATAATCTAGTCCAATCTCGCCAACAGCGACATACTTGCCTGTAGATAACTCCTTTTTTAATGTTTTAAAATCTGAAAATCCAGCAACATCACAGGGATGAACCCCCATTGTAGCAGATATAAATTCAGGATATTGACCTGCTTGCTTTAATGCTTGTTTTCCTGATTTGATATCAATCGCAACATTAATAATATGGGTTACCCCTGCTTTTTTTGCCTTTTCTATAACATCTTTTAAAGGGTTTTTTAGATAAAATAAATGAGCATGTGTATCAATCATTGTTACGTAATCTTAACATAATTAATCGTGCGTTTTTATCTTTCATCAAACCAGCATCCTGCTCTACTTCTTTTTTAATCCCAAAAAATAAATCCCCCCGCTGAGGTCCTTTTATAGCCCCCCCTGTATCTTGTGCTATCACTAAGTTTCTAAATCGTTGAGGATTATTTGGGATTGCCGTTTCCAACCATATTAAACTATGAAAGGGGTAATATTGTTTATCGACTGCTAATGATTGCATCGCTTTTAATGCGGATCCAGCTGCGCCAGAAAAGGCTTGTTTTTTATCAAATTTAAAAAAAACATAAGACGGATTTTGAATAATAATTTCTTTTGCTCGTTTTAAATCATTTTTTAAATACTGCTTTATAAACGGTCCATTACGTTGTGCATGTGTAATGAGTTTCTTATCAAGCATATACTGGCTAATTGATTGATATCCATACCCATTTGATCCTGCATATACTACTTTTTTAATATCTCCATCTGTAAATGTTAGTAATCCAGACCCTTGCATCATTAATAAATATACATCGATAGAATCTTGTAACCATGCCAGCTCTAACCCTTTATTGTGTAAGGCTCCGTCTAAAACAGCTTCATGAGAGTGATATCGTTGTTGTGCTGTACTTGGTTTTTGATAAATAGGAACCGGATATTGAGCAGACTGCTGGTAATCTGCTTTTGCATGAAAAATATGGTAGCCTGTTATTAAGTGTTCTTTTTGTGTATCGGTTATTAGCACTGGCTCATAATGTGTTTCTATAAATTTCTTTATCTTGGCATTATTGGTTTTATCTAATTGGGCTAATTCTTTTTTAAATGTTTCTGTCGTTTTTTTATGACTATCATTGGCTAATCTTAAATAATCATTAAATTGATCTATAAGGGTTGCTTGTTTCCACCCTTTTAACTGATTAAATGTTAAACTATCATACTGTATATTTGTAGCTTGTACATAATGTCCAACCATTAATAATCCAACAAAGAATAGGTTAATCTTGTTTATAGTTAAGAACATAGTTATACACTTCTTTTTTATTCCATCCTAACGTTTTTGCTAAAGTCCCGATTTGGTTTTGTGTCAGCCCAAGCTCACATGCTTGCTTTATAAAGGCTGTATTAAACTCTTTTTTTTCTTTTGGTAATGACACTATAAAGCACCATTCTCCCTTTAGAATATCATCGGTTAGTGTATCTAAAATTTGCGATGGATTTCCATATAAAATGCTTTCATAACATTTTGTCAGTTCTTTTCCTACAACACAATAGGCATCCTTATAATAATTGTTTAGTAATGTAAGTGTTTTTTTGATGCGTTTTGGGGATTCAAAGCATACTATCGGGATTGATAATACACCCATGTTCTTTAACATCGCTAATGCTTGGCCTTCTTTTTTTGGAAAAAACCCCCCAAATATATAATTATCAGCTCCAATTCCAGCTATCGATACTAAGGCTGATACGGCTGATGGGCCTGGAATAGGTGATATAATCACATTATGTTCTACTAATTTAGATATTGTATAACTTCCTGGATCTGAAATACCAGGTGTTCCTGCATCACTTACAATGGCAATATCATCTCCATCTTGAATGACTTGGTAAAGTGATTTAAAGCGAGTTGCTTCATTATGTTTTTCTAAACTAATTAATGATTTCTTGATGTTTAACTGTGTTAAGAGTAAGGCTGTTTTTCTAGTATCTTCTGCGGCAATTACACTTACTTGATTTAATATCGTTTCTAACCGCTTTGATATATCACTTAAATTTCCGATGGGGGTTGCACATACGTAACATGTCCCTACTTTTTTGCTAATTGGAATGATCCTTCATAAGCATTTTTTGCAGAAATAATGTCCATATTTACTTTTCCTTTATAAACACCCCCTTCATCAATTTTTAATTCATCACCAGCAATATCTCCATATACACGCCCTGTCTTTAATATTTGTAAACTCTTGATGGCCTCAATATTTCCAATTACCTCCCCTGCTACTATAACATCCTTTGCAAATAAGGATGCTTTTACTTTGCTTTTTTGACCAATATAAATTTCACCTTGTGAATTAATTTCTCCCTCAAAGACACCTTCTATCCGAATTGATCTTTGGGAGTGCAAAATCCCTTTTACGGATGTATCTTCTCCAACTACTGTATTTACTAAATCTGTTCGATATTTTTTTTGATTCTTCATAGTTAAATTTACACTACCATATTCGTCTTCGTGCTGTAAACATATCAAGATCTAAAAATGCAATTGGGTTTAACCTCTGATTCCACTTGCGTATCTCATAATGTAAATGAGGCCCTGTTGATAGCCCTGTTGATCCCACTTGTGCAATGACTTGTCCTTTTTTTACAATTTCTTTTCTTTTTACTAAAATTTGAGAACAATGGGCATAATAGGTGCGATACCCATAACTATGATTGACCACAACAACATATCCAAATGTTCGAGACCATCCTGCATACTCTACAATCCCATCAGCTGTAACGTGAATAGGAGCTCCTGTCCATGATGCAACATCAATTCCTTTATGAAACCGTCTTTTCTTTGAAATAGGATGTCGTCTCCATCCATATCGTGACATAATCCTTCCATATAAGGGCCGAATAGACGGAGTTGCATCAAAACGTGCGGTCATTAAATGCGTTCTTTTTAAATGAATACTATATTTTTCATTAAATTCATCTACATAATGCTTCATCAAATCAACCAGTTTAAACGCACGTTCTTCTTTGTTTTCTGCATTACTTTCTAAAGACTTTAATTCTTTTTTAAATCGTTTAATATTTTTTTTTCTTAGTTTTTTTTTTACCGTTGCTTTTCCTAGTAATAATTCTAATCGCTCTTCCTTTTCAATTAAGTCCATTATTTCACTTTTTATAAAATCAATTTCCTCATTGAGTACTTTTATTGCTTCTGTTTTTTGAGAGTAATCTTTCTTTAACTTATTATAGGCAGCTTGCTGAATATTTACATTGTATGATAGGTATATCCCAACACCTAATGCTATAAGGGTCCCAATGATACCAATGCTTATTAACTGCACTTTAGCCTGACTAATGGTTAGGGTATAACTTTTACCTGAATTATTTTTAAAAATTACAACTGAAATTGTCTTCTCTTTACTCATTAATCTACTCATGGTCGGGGCGACTGGATTTGAACCAACGACCTCTAGTACCCCATACTAGTGCGCTACCGGGCTGCGCCACGCCCCGTTTATTTGTTATGTAT
>PBBX01000010.1 GCA_002716725.1 bacterium
GATCACCGGAAATGCTAGATTCAAATTGCTGCATAGCTAAAATGCCTGTGATAAGGCGAATACCAGTTCCTGAATTACCAACATCTAAAGGTGAATCAGAAGCCTGAAGGCCCGTTAAACCAACACCATGGATAGTAACAAGGTTAGTATTTTCATCTATGACGATAGAAACACCTAATTGTTGAAAGATCTGAAGCGTATTAAGACAATCCTCTGAGAATAAAAATCCTGTAAATTGACTTTTATTATCAGCTAAAGACGCAATAATAATAGCCCTGTGAGAAATAGATTTATCGCCAGGTATTGACCTAATGTGAAACTGTTCTTGAGAAATTAAGGGAGTAAAATTACATGCCATGAAAACAGTTTAAAGCCAGATCAAGTAAGAATCAATAAAGCTTACCCTTAAGTAAAGAAAATGAATAAAGAAAACGATAAGTCTAGTAGCTGTAAAATAGCATTAAAAATGAGGATGATAACCAAATGGATGCGTATGGGGTAGATTAGGATCATCCTTTGAGGAAGGATTATCTTTTGGAGTGGAAGCCTTTTTATTAGAATGAGACTTGGAAAAATCACCCGCATCATGCTTATTAGGGTTAGCCTGAAACACACGAGAATCACCAATATGACCCCATCTAGAAGCAGGAACTTTTGTAGGCGTAGGCTTAGCAGGCTGACCTCCATTGACACTCCCACCTACTGCAGTAACTGCAAGAAGAAATGAACCTACACGCATAATAATACTCCCTTTTTTTATCTAAGGTTTTAAAAAAAGATAAAATATAATTTTATTAATAATTTTACCCTAGCAAGAGCTTTAAAGTAATGTCAAACAAAATTTTACAATAAAAAGGATTTAATAAAAGATGGGGGTAATGCTGTAAAGTATTAAGAATTTTGACGGAATCCATTTCAACCGATAAAATAGAGTTACAATGACTAGTAATCAAGAAGGAAAACATAATGGAATATAAAGAACTTAAAAAATTAGTTGAATTAGTTGAGAATGCAGCCATAACCCACTTAAGTATCGATGAAAATGGCACAAAAATAGAAATTAAAAAAGAAATTCAAGAAACTAATTCAGTGGTATTACCGCAGGCAGCAGTGGCAACGCCGATCGCTCAACCCCCTGTTGCTGCTGCAGTTGAACAACAAGAACCATCAGCAAAACCAAAAGACAAAAATGTAATAGAGATTAAAGCTCAGATGGTAGGAACCTTTTATCATTCAGCTAATCCCGATTCACCTCCGTTTGTAAAAGTCGGTGATACTATTAAAAAAGGGAGTGTTATTTGTATTATTGAAGCGATGAAATTATTTAATGAAATAGAAGCAGAAGAAGATGGTATTATCGAAGAGATTTGTGTGCCAAATGAATCAGCAGTGGAGTATGGACAACCCTTATTTTTAATTAAAAAGGGATGATAGCACAAAAGCGCTGGAAATTACACGTTCAACATAAAGAAGTCTCTGATAAACTAGCTGAAACGTTAAATATATCACCAATTATTGCGCAGTTATTATTAAATAGAAATATTACAACGCTTAACCAAGCCATTGATTTTTTAGATGAATCGCCAAAAGAAACGCAATTTCAAATAGAAAAATTAGCATCATTATATAGTCTAATTAAGGCTTGTATTGATAAGAATAAGCCTATTTTTGTGTATGGAGATTATGATGTTGATGGCATGACATCCACGGCTATGATGGTAAAATGCTTAACATCCTTAGGGGCTATTGTACGATATAAATTACCGCATCGATTTAAAGATGGTTATGGATTAAATAAAGGAATTGTTAACTTAATTAAAGAAGAAGGTTGTAGTTTATTTATAACACTAGATTGTGGTATCACAAATGTAGACGAAATTGCCTTAATTAAACAAGAGACCGATGTGAATGTCATTATTATTGATCATCATCAAATACCCAATCCGGCTCCAAATGCTGATATGACGTTAAATTCAAAAGAACCTGACACGCCATTAGCCTTACAAGAGTTATGTACAGCGGGTCTTGTGTATAAATTAGTTTCTTATATACAAACACAAGATGCTCGAATTGATATTAAATATTACTTATTATTAGCTGCCATTGGAACGGTAGCCGATGTAGTTAGTTTACAAGGTGAAAATAGACGTATTGTTAAGGCTGGATTACAGCTATTATATGACGTAAAAAATAGGGGGTTATTAGCTCTATTAAAAGAAGCTAACTGGAATAAAAAGGCTTGTCAGTATATGATGTAGGTTTTGTGATAGGGCCTCGATTAAATGCATCCGGACGATTATCATCGGCTAATTATGGTGTTGAATTGTTACTAACTCAAGATAATGATAAAGCAAAAGAAATAGCACAGTATTTAGAACGTATTAATCATCAAAGACGAGAATTAGATAGACATGTGGTTGCAGAATCAATGGATTTAGTAAATGAGTCTAGTGATTATCAACAACAATCGGTATTAGTTTTGGGAAAACACGATTGGCATGCTGGGGTTATTGGGATAGCCGCATCAAAGTTGGTTGCGGAATATTCAAAGCCAGTGGTTATTGTTGGCATTGATGATACGATAGCCCGTGGGTCAGCACGATCAATGGGGGATGTTAATATTTATCAACTTTTAAAAGAGTGCTCACATTTGTTTACCTCATTTGGAGGCCATAAATTAGCAGCTGGATTTAGTTTAAAACCTGAGAATTTTGGGAAATTTAAAGAAACATTAGAAAATATTGTAAAAACAAGTATTACAAAGGATATTTTGGTGGACAGTATGAGCTTAGATATGAAATTAGAAACAAGTGATATATCATTTGATTTAATTGATACCTTAGATACCTTGGGTCCTTTTGGACATGGCAATCCAAACCCTACCTTTTATTCAGACCAATTTAAAGTGATTGATTCTAAATTAGTAGGAAACGGAAAACATTTAAAAGTAACCTTACAAGATGAAAAAACAAATCAATGTTTTGATGGGATAGGCTTTAATTTAGCAAATAAACTATCCGTGGTTTATAACAAAACAAATCATATAGCCTATTCAATAGAGCGAAACGAATGGAATAACCAAGAAAAAATCCAAATCAATATAAAAGATATTAAATGACTAACAAGCACGGGTTTGATGAAGTGTTAAATAAGGCTAATCTGTATTTAGATGATGCTTCATTAGAGGTATTAAAACAAGCCTATGAATTTGCAAAAAAAGCGCATGAAGGACAGCGGCGACAATCAAAAAAGCCGTTTATAACCCACCCCATTGCCGTTGCAAGCATTTTATGTGAACTTGAGCAAGAACTAGATACGATTGTAGCAGGCTTATTACACGATACAGTAGAAGATACCGATGTAACAAGTAATCAAATAGAAGAAAAGTTTGGAAATAAAGTAAGTGTCTTAGTAGAAGGTGTTACAAAATTAAATAAATTAAAATTTCATTCACAACAACAAGCGCAAGCTGAAAATTATCGTCGTATGTTTTTAGCAATGGCAGAAGATTATCGTGTCATTATTATTAAGTTAGCAGATCGACTTCATAATATGAAAACATTACAGTTTTTAGTGCCAGAAAAGCAAAAACGAATTGCTAAAGAAACATTAGAAATTTACGGGCCTTTAGCACATCGGCTTGGCATTTATAATATAAAGTGGCAATTAGAAGATAGGGCATTTCAATATATCTATCCAGAAAAATTTACGGAAATAAAAGAGCTTGTTGAACAAACACGTGAGGAAAGAGAAACCTTTGTAGAAGATATTATTTTAAATATTCATGATGTTTTACAAAAGGCAGGTATTACATCAAGCATCAAAGGAAGACCCAAACATTTATATAGCATTTTTCAAAAATTAGATAAAAAAAATACAACAATTAATCAATTATATGATCTGTCAGGTGTGCGTGTTATTGTTGATAAACTAGAAGATTGTTATGCAGCTTTGGGGATTATTCATTCATTTTTTAAACCTATTTCAGAGCGATTTAAAGATTATATTGCCATTAGCAAACCAAATGGGTATCAGTCACTGCATACAACCGTTTTAACCAACGATGGAAAAAGTGTTGAGATTCAGATTCGAACCAAAGAAATGAATCAAATTGCTGAATTTGGATTTGCCGCCCATTGGCAATATAAACAAACTGACAAAAAGAAACAGTTAGAAACTAAATTAAATTGGCTCAATACGATACTTGATCATCAAGATGAAAAACTAGCGCCTAATGATTATTTACAAACCTTAAAAATGGATTTATTTGTTAATGAAGTATTTGTATTTACACCAAAAGGGGATTTAAAGGTTTTATCAAGAGGATCAACGGCTTTAGACTTTGCTTATAGTATTCATACAGAAGTTGGACATAGTTGTAAAAATGCTATTGTAAATGGAAAAATTGTTCAACTAGGCTATGAATTAAGCAATGGTGATAGAGTTGAGATTATGACATCAAAACAGTCACGACCCACTGTCGATTGGTTACGTTTAGTCAATTCTCGACATTCTCGATATAAAATCAAACAATATTTAAATTCGCAAAATAAAGAAGATTTATTAGAAGCAGGTAAAAATAGACTTAAACGAGCGTTTATATCAGAAGGCTTAATATTTGAAACATGTTTTAAAGATATCAGTCAAAAAGAATTTTTTGATCGATTTAATCTATCAAAACTAGATGACTTATATGTTTATATATCACAAGGCGATTTATCGCCACGAGAGGTATTGCGTTATATAATAAAACAATTAAAAAAAGAAGATGAACCAACTTTAAGCATTAAAGAAACATCGAAAAAATCAAAGAAAATGAGTGGGGGTATTTATGTGATGGGGGAAAAAAACGTTAAGTTTACCTTAGCAAAATGTTGTATGCCCATTCCGGGAGATGACATCATGGGTATTGTGGTCATTGGAAAAGGAGTATCGATACATAGACAAGATTGTTTAAATATTGCATCGATTAAAAAAACTAGTTCAGAACGCTTGTTAGATGTTCAATGGGACATTGACCGATCCAAGCCATTAAATTATACCTGTACATTACGTATAGAAGGCTATGATAGAGACGGGTTATTACAAGATTTACTAAGTATTATTTATGAGTCCAAAGTAAACTTAAGAGAAGTAAGAACAAAAGTAAATGCAGATAATACACGAATGTTTGCATCCATTACGATAGACATAAACGATATTAAGCAGTTTTATGATATTAAACGAAATTTAAATGCGATTGAAGATGTATATTCTGTATCACGTGTAAGTTTAGGACTAGAAAAATGAACTGTATTATGTTTACCAATAACAGTAAAAAATGTGATGAATTAAAAGCTATTTTAGCCGATCACGCTATAAATGTTGTGCCATATAAAGATGTGATAAGCCATGAGATTGATGTGATTGAAGATGGTGTAACCTTTGAAGAGAATGCCTTAAAAAAAGTAAGAGCATTAAGCCATTTAAAGGATGGCATTAAATTGGCAGATGATTCAGGAATAGAAGTCGATTGCTTAGATGGAAAACCGGGGATTTATTCAGCTCGATATGGAGGAGAAGCCCTAACAGACCAAGAACGTTGTGACTATTTACTCAATCAAATCAAAGATAAATCCAATCGAAAAGCACAATTTCGATGTGTGATTGCCATGATATTCCCAGATGGAACAGAAAAAATAACACAGGCTATAGTGAAGGGAACCTTAAGCGATGACGTGAGAGGTGAGAGTGGCTTTGGGTATGATCCTTTGTTTATACCTAACGGATATCAAAAAACATTCGCAGAGTTAGGCCCTAGTATAAAATATCAAATCAGTCATCGTGGGAAGGCCTTAGTTAAGGCAAGTCATCACATCAAGACATTTTATAAAAATAAATAGTATTAGAGCTGAAATAACATAACGATAGTTGAGATTCTCTTGCAGTATCTAAGGATAAAAGCTAGAATGCTAATTCATATTTTCGGGGTGTAGCGCAGCCTGGTTAGCGCACCAGTTTTGGGAACTGGGGGTCGTTGGTTCAAATCCAATCACCCCGACCACCTATCATAAAAAATAATCAAGACTCATGATTGCTAATAGACCCTTAATAGTATATTTACACGGGTTTTTAGGAAATCCTAATGAACTAGACTTTCTAGGCCATAAACAAGGCTTATATGATGTTTATGGGGTGCCTTGGGCAACATTGCTACGTAACAATAAGCATGCAACATTAGGAGATGTGGCAATGGCCATCAACACGTATCTTGATGAAGCGGAGATTAAAGGAGGTTCTTTATATGGATACTCCATGGGGGGACGATTAGCGATGCAGTTAGTAAGTTTATATCCCCATAAATGGAAGAGCCTAATACTAGAATCAGCTCATGTAGGATTTGAAAATGGCATTCAAAGAAGAGAAGAACAAGTGAAATGGGAAGAAAACTTTAAACAGTTAACACATAATAATACAAATGATTTTCTAAAAAAATGGTATAAGCAACCCTTATTTAAGAAGAGTAAAGCGTTGATAACAAATGAAGCTTGGAAACAAAAAGAAACCTATGATATCGAGTTGATTAGACAATGGGGGATACAGTTACAAACAGCCAATCAAGGCTATTTTATCCCTTTTTTAAAAGAGTGGAAAAAGCCTATTCTATATTTAGCAGGAAAAGAGGATAAAAAATATAGCAAGTTAGCTAAAACGATTGAGAAACAAGTAGAAACTGCTAAAAGCATCATCATTGAAGATTCGGATCATAATGTACATGTGTGTAACGCAAATAATGTCAAAAAAACATTAGATGATTTTATAAATAATATGGAGATAAGTAACGGTATAATTACGAAATTTTAGCTAGTAATATTTTTGCAGCAGCTTTATCACGATCAACTTGATCTTTAAAGTAGTTAGGATGATAGGGCATGTTAAGAAATTCTCGTAAAAAAGAACGTGCCTGAGATTTTTTCTTAAGTTTTACCAATACTCTAGCTTTTTCTAATAGATACATTGATTCTGTAGCGTCCATCGCTAGAGCCCTATTAATATGCTCAAGTGCTTTTTGGGGATTGCCTATCGATATGCCTTTGGGAGCTTTGCGATATAATCGTGATAAGACAAAATGAGCACGATGGTAATTAGGATCTAATTCTAAAATAGTTTTCATGGTTGCTTGAATAGGTTTAATAGAACCCAGTGATTTAAAAATACCTTGTAATTCAGCTTGCCTTCCCAGTGCAATCGCATACCAATAATGCCCATCAATTTTTTTTGGGTATAACTCAATAGCTTGTTTACCTAATTTGACACCTTTAGCTAAGATAGCAAGTTTTTCTTTTTTATTAGCATCTAAATAATCTGGTGTTCGAGAGGCAGAACGCGCATATCGCCATAATAATTCATAATCATGTCGTTTGGTTGTAATAAATTCTTTAGAGGAATCAATAAGGGTTAAGGATTCTTTGATATGATTTTGTTGATCTCTTGTATCATACAGTTGATCAATTTTAGCGAATTGATCATGTATCGTATTAGCTGCTATAAGAACAGGGAATAAACATAATAGTATCGTTAATCGTATCATGTAGTAACGTGATTCGTATTATTTAATTCATTTTCTATGCTATCTTTCATCTTTTCAGAAAAAGAACTAGAAGAGTCTCTTAAAGCACGATGCAGTATTTTACCAACATTCGTTTTAGGCAATTCATCACGAAATTCGATATATTTAGGCTGTTTATAGTCAGTTAAATTTGCCTTACAATGCTCTTTAATCATATCCTCGGTTAAAGAATCGTCAGTTTTAACGACAAATAACTTAACACGTTCACCAGATTTTTCATCAGAAACACCAATCGCAGCACATTCACTAACTCCAGCTAAACTAACCACAACATCTTCAATTTCATTAGGGTAAACATTAAACCCAGATACTAAAATCATATCCTTTTCACGACTTACAATACGGCAATACCCACCTTCATCCATCGTGGCAATATCACCCGTTTTTAACCAACCATCCGCTGTAAAAACGTTTTTAGTTTCCTCTTCTTGATTCCAATAGCCTTGCATAACCTGAGGTCCTTTAACACATAGTTCACCCTCTTCATTAATAGCACATTCAGAGTTATCTTGGCGTCGTATAGATACCTCTGTAGAGGGTAACGGAAGCCCAATCGCTCCATTAAACTCTTTGATATCTAGTGGGTTAACACAAACAGCAGGCGATGTTTCAGTAAGACCATACGCTTCAGCTAATGTACACCCTGTTAGGTCTTTCCAGCGAGTTGCAACGGCCTCTTGAACAGCCATGCCGCCACCCAGACTGAGCGTAAGATTAGAAAAATCAATCGATGAAAAATCAGGATGATTCATCAGCGCATTAAACAAGGTATTAACCCCAGTAATGGCAGTAAACGGAGTAGATTTAAGTGTTTTAATAAATAAAGGAATATCACGAGGATTCGTAATTAATAAATTACACCCTCCCACTCTCATAAATACCAGGCAATTGGCTGTTAATGAAAAAATATGGTATAGAGGCAGTGCTGTAACAACGGTTTCACAACCTTCTTTTAAATCTACCCAAGCATAAGCCTGTTGCATATTAGAAAGCATATTTGCGTGTGTTAAAATAGCCCCTTTTGAAACACCTGTGGTGCCCCCTGTATATTGTAAAAAAGCAATATCATTATGAGTTAATGGAATTGGATGAAATTGATTAAATGAATTCTCTTGGATAGTTTGTCTAAACGATAAGGTATTGGGGATAGTATGAGCCGGAACCATTTTTTTAACATGACGAACCACAAAATTAACAAGAAGTCTCTTTAAAGATCCAAAACAATCCCCAATTTCAGTTGTAATAACATGTTGAATAGGCGTATTAGAAAGACATTGTTCAAGTACATGAGCAAAGTTTTCTAAAATAACAATGGCTTTTGCACCAGAATCATTTAATTGATGCTCTAATTCACGAGGAGTATATAGAGGATTTACGTTAACAATAGTAACGCCCGCCCTCATCGCACCAAATAAAGTAATAGGATACTGTAATAAGTTAGGCATCATAATGGCAAGGCGATCACCCTTTGTTAAATTAAGTTCATTTTGAAGATAACTAGCAAAGTTTTGAGATAAATTATCAAGTTGACCATAAGTTAATGATACGCCCATACTATTATAGGCAGGTTTATCAGCAAACTTTTTACAAGATTGTTCAAATAAATCAACAATAGAATTAAAATCATCGATGTTAATTGATTCTGCAATACCAGCGGGATAACTTTTAAGCCATATTTTATCCATGTTTTTACCCTTTTTTAATACTCATCATTGATTGCAGATCCCCCACTGATAAATGGGTTTTTTGCAAACAACGTTACCCCAAATAATATCATATTGCCTGGCTCGATTCTACCTGGAAAATTATAAAACTGACCAGTAGCATCATTAGATAATACAACGCTTCCCCGAACAAAGGTTCGTAAAAAAATAGTTGGCTGATAAATCAGTTCTACAGTAGCTAGCTGAACATACCCAGAAGAATGGGGGATAACAGTCCAATCTGAATAGGCTTTTGTTAGAGGAGAAACATTCGTATTAGAAAAAGCAGAATTACCCCCTTTAATAAAATCAGGACGATGATAAATCATGGTATATGAGGGATTAAGTGTAAATTGACGTAATGAAATGGGAGCATTCGCTTTAGCGATAATCATATCGCCAGGTAAAATATCACATTTTTGAATATCTAAAAAATCTTGAGTAAGCTTACCTAATGCAATATACCCAGTTGTTAACTCAAGTTTTTGTCCCATAAGATTAAGATCATTAAATAAATAAACATGATGTTGAGAATAGCCACGAGACGTTTCTAATTCTTGAACAAGATCAGCTTGTTGCTTTTCAAGAGAATCATGACCTGTCATTAAATCACCATTCGTCGTTTTATAAACAACGGCAAATGGGCCAGGGCTAAACTTAAATCCAACAAAAGTATCATTTAAATTATCAGCGGTTGCTTGTTGAGGGACACGATTATACGTAGCATCTATAACACCATTAATTTTTTCACTTTGAGCATAATAAGCATCTGTATAATCAAGGACGGCTTCTTCATAGGATATATTAGCAAATATTGTAAACATATCAGTAAGCCCATAAGCAAGATCTAAATGAGTTACTCTTTTTTTCCAACTGTTAGCTAATTTTGTTGTTAAATCTAATGTAACCAATTCAGTATTAGCAATGTGCTGTAACAAAAAAATATCACTCATTTTACCCTCTGTTAAGCTAACCTCTGTCCAGGTAACACGATCCCCAGAAGGATTGGCCCCCAGTGTTTCAATACTAAAATTATTTTGATAAATATCAGCTTTAATAACACCTTTTGGTAGTGTTTTGGTCGTAGCCAGCGTAACGACTGTTGTAAAGCTGAGACATAAAATAAAAATAAGTAATTGTTTCATGATACCCTCCTTTTTATAGACTTAGCAGTGTTTTTGATACAATAAATGATTTTCCAATATAAAAACCAGCCGCAGAAGAGTGAATTAATAAAGATGGATCTCCTGATTTAGCACCAACATAAAGTGTATCATTAGGATCTTGAAATAAGTTGATTTGTCCTGGTGAAAGAGAAGCCCCCATATTGTCATACTTATCATAATTTACCGAGCGTCCATAGACTCCTAATGCCTCAGCTGCTTCAGTTGCATTAATACTAGGAACAATCTCATCACTAGCTGTGTAGATAATTTCATAATAAGCATTGCCTGGGTTATAATCAAATACATCATTTTCTTTAAACTTTTGATAAAACTCATCGACTGGTGTTGCTGTATAATCTCCAGAAATTGTTGCATAGTCTGCTAAGATAGCAGTTTGAAACTCAGTAGAAAACATAGAGATTGGAGTAGGAGGGAAAATGTCGCCAGCTAAAAATTCACCTGTCATAGTTGTTAATGATTTACTACCATCAAAATCATCAATAATATAGGTATAGGTAGGACTAAAGATAGTTGAAATATTAGCTTCAATATCATAAATCTCATTGTAAGCTAGCGCAACATATGCTGCAAATGCAGGAGCTGGATAAGGATTTGGGGTACTCCCTATAAACTCTAGCTCAACCATAACTTTAGCCATACGCTGAGAAATATTACAAGGAGGTGCTCCAGGGATAACCGCTTTTAATTTAGATCCCTCACTATCACCCATAATATCAAGATAAGCACTTTCAACAAACCCATCATCGGCTAACAGTTCTTTATGAGTAGCCATGACAGCATATCCTCCTTCAGAATAACCTGTTAATGTAAAATCGCCTGTTAAAGAAAAGGTGTTAGATGAATGATTGGCAAAGGTTAATGCAGCTCGAATGGCATCAATCGTAGCGGATGCTAATGAGTCACCATGCATATAGGGATGAAGCCCCTCTGAAGCGCCAAACCCTAAATAATCAGGCATTAATACAGCGATGCCAGAATCAGAAACATAAGACATGAGCATGGCTGTTTCTGGCATATCAGCAATATTATGATCAATAGTATTAGGATCAACACCATCATAATATGAAAAATCAACGTTAGTATTCGTTGGGGCATCAGCATCTAATGATGTCGTGCCATGAAGATAGACAACTAAATCTAAATCAGTAGAGTTTCCAGGAATTAATAATTTAGCGGATGCTTTAGTAACGTTTTTTTTGGCATCAATCGTATAATAAACAAGATTATATTGGGTTACAGCATAGGAGGCTGCTGCAAAAATATCGCCTGCTTCTATTTCAACGGTTGCTTGAATACCTGCCATAAATGTAATAGGAAATGAAGCCGTTGTAACATCATCCATAACAACACTACCACGAGCAGTATCACTTGATGTTGTGAGTTCTGTTAAATTACCACACGATGTTAATAGCAGCGATAAACTTAAAACACAGGCACATAACATGCAAAATAAATGTTTTGGCATCGAATCTCTCCTTTTTAATCAATTAGAAAATAAATTACTGTAAAATGACGGTAAAATTAGGATGTGATAATAAGCTGTAAGTGAACGGTAAGATTACTGGTTTTGCCAATACATATTTATCATTTAATATCACTATATGCCCTATATAAAAGAATATTAAACATCTTTCTAACTGGATCACGTTTATAGGGCAACTAATAAACTCCCTAAATACGCCCCTATCTTTAGTTAGACAAGACTATGATTTACCTACGTATTTTCATCAAAACGATGCTTTATAAGCACGTATATCAGCTTTATCATAATTTGATAGCATTCATCTTCGTCACAAACAAGCCAAGCGGGTGTAAGATCTTGCTATGGCAATACTATGTTGTTAAAAGGGTATTATAAACCGACATATAAATATTTAAATGATCACGTAATCTATGAGGACAATCGTAGTAACCCATGTTTTGCGAATAAGCTGGTTTATAGTAGCTCTTAACATCATAAGGTATGATTGATATGAAAGAGCGGGTCTTGACCCTTGTTTTTGAGTTCTCCTTTTATTATTTAAATAAAATAATATAACGTGAATACACTTTCTATTTCTGAAACAGAATGGTAGGCAAGGTAACGATTTGTATTATGAGCTCATAATTAAGTAACAAAAAAATAAAATACAAGTTTTTCTTTAAATTTTTCGTTATATAAGGTGTAATTAAGAATAAGGTGGTAAAAAAATGTCAACTCAGATACCTGGTCAAGGCTATGGAGCAGTAAATAACAACAACAATAATAATAATAAGAATCACATCAATGGTGATTCTGATTTAAACTTTGATGAAATGGTTTTATTAGCAGAAAAAGCGCTAGCTGAACTAGAAACCGAAGAGATTAATCATACAAAAAAGAAACAAAAAGTAGATAAAGATCATGTAATACAAAAAACAGTACAACCCTTTTATACAGCAAGCATAGATGATGATATTCCAGGGGTTAGCATTAATAGTAAAATATTAGATACTAGATACGAAGCATTGCATGAATTAGTTAAGAGAATCATGGATATACAGTTGCCAAATTTATAAAGATATCTGTTTTAAATTGAAACTATTCTATAACTATCCTACCTAAAATATTATCATAATTCCATGGAGTACCATAAACAGAGCCTGTAGGAACCCCTTCAGGAAAGAAATAGGTATATTGACACATGCAACCATTCTCAGGATTAGACCAATTTTCATTATCCATTGACACAGGATAATACCCATTTAAAAAATGAAATAGTTCAAGTTGAGTGTTAATTCTAGCAGTTTCTGCTAAAAAGCGAGCTTCCTTAGAATCATTAATATTAGATTGTAAGCGAGGGACAATAATAGCCGATAAAATTCCAATGATGGTAACAACAATCAACATTTCTAATAAGGTAAATCCTTTTGAATATGTATGAGAATGAAACATAACCTATATTATGAATCATATATAAGATTATTTTAAGACTTTAAATAGTTAAAAAATATGACCCAATCCTAAGTGAATATAAAAAGATGATTCTCCTTGAGCAAAATCAATACGAATAGGCCCAATAGGCGTATGATAACGAAGTCCCATTCCATAACCAGTATTAAAATGTTTCAGCAATAACTGGTAATTAAAAGCATGGCCATAATCAATAAAAAAAACAGATTGTAAATGTGAGGATAAGAAATAACGAAGTTCTAGATTAACCAATATATGGCGTCTTCCACTAAAGGGACTATAGGATTCATTATAACCTCTAAGAGATCGAGAGCCCCCTATAATAAAGTATTCATTTTCAAATGTATTGATAGATTCTTGAATAGGGTAGAAAATACCTCCTTTAAGACGAGAGGCTAACACGAGTTTAGACGAGATGCTATGGTAATATGATACGGAACTTGATAACCGGGTAAACGATAGTCCTCCAATAGTAATGAAACCTAAATGATTTCCTTGTTCAATATTAAAATAAAGGCGAGATCCTTGTTTAGGATTCATGTTATGTCTAATAGTGTCATATAGCGCAATTATCTCATAAGAGTGAATGGCGTAAGGTTCAATATTATCTGAATCATAAAAACGAGAAATATTTTCGAGTTTTAATGAATGACTAAGTGAAAAATTGTCTGAAAAAGGGATTTTAATGCCAATGGTTTGACCTTGACGTATACTTCGGGTTGTTTGATTGTTAATCACTTCTTGCTTTTCTAAATTATAAAAGCCAATAGAACCTGAAATATCATATCGATTAAACATCCATGGCTGGGAATACCCAAATGAATACCGATTAAATTTTATAGAAGACTCTTCAAATTGAACCTGAGTTTTTAATGATATTAAATCACTTTTAAGAAGAAAGTTATGTCGTCGGTTACTAATAAATCCATAATATCGAATTTGATCTTGTTCTAATCCAATAGAAATTTTATTTAATTTTTTTTCAACAACAGTAAATGAAATTTTGATTAGATTTGGAGAGGACCCTATAGAAAATTCAGGTGTAGAAATACTATTAAAGTATCCAAGACGAATAAGACGTTCTCTATCTTTTCGCAAATCAAGAGAATTAAAAATATTTCCTTTTTGTTGAGACATTTCTCGTAATAATATCGATGTGCTGATATTATTTAAACCAATAAATGTTATGGATTCTATCGTCGCTTCTGTAACAAATATTTTTAATGTTTGGGATGCTTTATCATAAACAATATTCGTTAAATCAAGAAAATCAAAACCAGCTTGTTGAATAGTTAACAAGGCAGATTGTTTTAATTGCTCAAGCGTTAAAGCATTTAGAGGGGAATCTAAAATAGATGAAAAAGAATCATAAATGATCGTTTTTATACGATCATTATCAGTAATAACATCAATAGTATTAATAGAAGAGTTTTCGATTAAACGAATAAAAAGAGTATTCTTATTTTGTATAAAAAGGGTTTCTGTTGTAACACTAGAAAAAAACCCTGTCTGATATATTTGATTAATATCAAATTTTAATTTTTGTAATGATAAAAGAGAGTTTGGTAATGTTTGAAGTGTAAGTGACTGAAGCGCTTCTTTTGCTAATAAAGATGATGCGCCAGAAAACTTGATAGCATCTATGGGTTGATTGATAGTAAGGTTTTGGGAAAAAATAAACGATGAACAGATATATAAACAAACAATAATATAGTTAATATTCATAATCATATCTCATTGAAAATTTTGATAAATAAGTTTCATTTTCATCTAATTGATTTTTATAATTAGAATAATTAAGGGATAAGTTTTTATTTTTAAGTAAATAATAAGACAGTTTAATTTCAGATAATTCCATGGTATTTGCTTGAGCAGAAGCTTGATCTTCGGATAAATCCATTTGAGTAGATAGATTTAATACTAAGCGGTCTGAAAAAATATGTTTTATAAATTGAAAACCCAATGTACTATCTGTTCCAGAAATAATCTTTTTACCAAGATTATAATGAATCTTTAAATCATTTAATCCAATTTGTTTAGCAATATTTTTTTCTAAAGGACGTAATATACTTCGTCGAACCAACGTATTGATTTGTGCTTCTCCAATAGTTTGGAGTCCAGAAGCAGATTCATCTAAATAAACTTCAGGAATTAACAGTTGAAGCAATTCGATAACATCAGAATCAGCCATGGATGTAGAATCTGAAAAATTATCATTAGATATAGTATATCGCTTGATAAAAGTAAGTTCAGAAATATTGCTTGGTATATTCGTGTTACTTTCAAACACATCAAAATATATAGTGCCAATACTACTAACAGTATCATCAATGCTCATAATGATGTGTGAGTACGGTAATGATTCATTATCAGGAGCTGTTATATCATTTTCTTTCACATACAATGCTTTTAATGATAGTAATGGTGTTAATACAGATGCCCCATTTGAAGACATAGTACTAGTCATCATAACACCGTTTAATAAAATAGACCCTGTATTAGCATAAATTTGTTGTTGAGAAGGTTCCAGAATAGTAAAATTTTTATTTAAAATGGTTAATAAGCCTGAAGATATAGGTAACTGGTTACTAATATCAACATTATTAAATGGTCCTCTAATAAAAATCGGACTTTTTGTTTGATCAAAGTCTAAATCAGCAAAAATACCAAAAAAATCATTGCCAAAAATAGGTCCAGAAAAGATAACATCATCACTAATATTAACCGTAAGATCTAAAAATAAAGGGATAGGAAGGGGCTTTTGGTTGTTTGGGAGAAAAACTTCACTATCAGATATAGAAATAGTCGTTTGTAATTTAGGAAGAGGTATATTGTTTTGATCATAAAGTTGGAGTATATCAGCTGTTTTTAATGGAGCAATAATAGTGCCTGTTAAGGATGTGTTTTTCATAGAAATGGGACCCTTAACAATAGTATTATTGAGTAGTAACTCTTGATCAGTCATTAAAATATCAACACTAGAAACAAGAGATTCAAAATCAGTAAAATTTAATGAATCTAAAGTAATACTACCATTAAATGAGGTGCTTTGAGATATATTAGAAGAGTGGGGGTCAGATACTATTTTTTGGATCATTAGATTAGAAAAGTTAAGGATATTATCTGACAGTGAAAAAGGAGGAGACGTTAAACTATAAGAGGCATTAGGATATTCAATTAATAAATCATGGGTGGAGTTAACAAGTAAATTAATAAGAGGCGATTCAAGCGTTCCACTCACATTAAGTAATAGTTCTCCGGTATAGTGAATATTCGAAATAGAATTCGATATCAAGGGTAATATATTCATATTATGATTACTAAAATTTAAATAAATATCAAAAGGGTGAGGAGCTGTATAGCCAGAATAAGGAAGTTGAATGCTTCCTGATAATAACTTATGAATAGTATAGGAATCAGTTTTAAAGGTGGTATCATCAATTAATAATTTATAGGTATCAGATAGGGATCCTTTAATGATCGACGATTTAAAAGAGGTTTGATTAAGTAACCCATTTTGAAAATTACATGAAAAATCAGTTACATTATCGTTGGATTTAAACAGAATAGTTCCTTTTTTTATTGATAATAAATCTGTCGTAAATGTATTTAAATATAAGGAACCATCTAAAATAGGGAATTTATTAGAGTTTTTAAGTATATCTAAATGACCTGATAAGGAGCCTGTTAAAATAGTAGGGATATTATCTATAGTTGATTGATATGCTTTGGGAGTAACCGCCATGGATTGAATAAAGCCATATTCATGTTGAGAAGAATATGACGATGCAATAATAATAGAATCTTGTTTATAAAATGGAGAATATATAGAGAGTTCCTGAGAAAAATCATGATTATTATATGTCTGATTTACAAAAGAAGGTTTAATGATTTTAGATAACCTTTGAAGTGTAGGCAAAGCGATATCATCAAAAACGGTATTAAGCCTATAAGAGGCAAAAGGTTGATTAAGGTTTTTAATGGATCCTTTTAGTGAAAAAGATCCTTCATCAATAGTAGATCTAAATTCTTGCATAGTTAAGGTCTTATCAGAAAAAGTAAACGCACTAGACGTATGGGTTAATGGAATAGAATTAATACGTATTAAAGGAGCGGTCATAGATGCACGAATAGAATAAGTATTATTAGAATAAACAATATTTCCTGATACCAAGGATTCTCCATCCATGGAAAGATCATTGTTATATAAGGTATTAAAAAGTGATACATTAAGTTTAGATGGCGACTTGATATCCAGGTTAAAATAGGGCTTTTCTATATTGAAATCCCCTGTTGAATAAACAATGCTATCATCTTTAAAAAGATTTAAGCTATCAAAAGAAATGGTGTTATTTGAAAAGCTTATATGGGAGGTAATCATATTAAGTGATAAAGCATTAAGTGAAACATTATGTAAATTCAAATAACTTGTACCAGAAAACCCAGAAGTTTTATGATAGGTTAACTGTGTAGACGCTTTTTTGATAGTTGCTGATAAAGGAAAAAATTGTTTTGGAATAAAACTATCAATATATGGAATGGCCCCCGTATCAAAATCTGAGATTGAGATATCAAACGATGATGATAAATTAGGATTTAATATTCCAGATAGATTTAAATGAGAATCGTTGTTTTCAATAGAAAAGTTTTTTAAAAAAAGAATATGTTTATCAAACGTAATAAGAGCACCTAATTTATCATAAAGCTGATTGTTAATATAAGGCCTATCTATCGTAGCATACAACGATCCTATACGAGGAAAAGGGAATGGGGATACATGATTTTGTAGAGAAAAATTAAGCTCACCATGTAAACTTAAAAAGCCAGATTGAGTAGAAAACGATGAGATAGGATCAATAAACAAAATATCATTTCCAGTAACAGATAGGGAGAGCGTATCAGACGTAAGTTTCAAATCAGCATAGATAGGACTAAGGCTCTCATTAATAGATAAATTGCCAGATGAAATCATAATTTCAGTAGGACTAATAGATATTGGAGCTTTAAAAGAGTTTAATGATTGATTGAGAAAAGAGGCGTTTTGAGATAAAAGATCAATCGTCCCAGTAACATGATTGTATGGTCCTGTTAAAGAAAGAGATGCATCAATATTGCCTGTAATAATAGTATTAGAAATAACGCTGTTTAATGAAAGATCTGATAGAAAAAATGTTGATGTCATAGAAGGTGGCGAGTCCTTCATCGATAGTTTAACATTCCCTGCTAATAAACTATCAAATAAAAATCCTTTATTAAGATTAAAATTAAAAATATCATTATAATATTTAAAAGTAGCACTAACATTATTAAGCGTATAATTAAAGCAGTTAAGATCATTAGAGGATATCCCCCCTTTTATAACGGGCCTAGTAAGATTTCCAAAAATACTAGCATTAATATCAACCGAATTTTGTAACGATAAAAAGTCAAGCTGAGGAAAAATAGTATCAAGCTCCGAACTATTTGCGGCGTTTCCATCAACAGAAAATTCTATCCATTTATCATTAAGATTAAGTGTTCCGTTCAGCGTTACAGGAATAGAAGAAAGGGTGCCTTGAATATCATGAAATGTTAATAAAAAACCAGGGTTTAATACTTGTTTTTCTATATGATTTTGGACATTTTTTTTATGATGAAGGTGTCTCGATTGACTGGCAACGAGTGCTTGGTTCGTTAAACAATACTTACTATTCGTAAAACCATTCTTTTTGAAATTAGATTCTAATTGTTTAGCATCAGATTTAGAAACATAAGGTTTCATAGAACAGAAAAAATCATCATCAAATATACCTTGAGAAATAGTAATAGTACCATTGGCTGATGTAATAAGTGCATTAACAAAAGGAGTTTTTATAGTGCCATTTTTTGTAGAAAAAGAGATATCATACCAAAAGGGGATACGATTTTTAGTACTATATTTTTTGCTAGTAATATAGCCATCAACAGAGATGTCGCCGGACATGTCAGTAAACCCATTCATTGCAATAACATATGAACCCCATTTATGAAGTGACATACTAGGGGTCTTAAAGGCTATTAAATAATCGTTTTGTTGAGGTAAAATATAACCTGAAATTAGGAAAGGTTCTTGAGAATTTTCAAAAATTCCTTGTAAATTCAAAGTGCCTTTTTCTGGCGTATGAAATGTTAACGTTCCAGATAATGTGTCAATTGTAGTTTGAAAAGGGAGTAAAAGAGCTTCTTTTTTCCAACCACGATAATCTTTGTAATGTAACGACAAGTTGTTAATAAAAATATTGCCAGAAAATTTAAATTGACTAGGATCATTCTGAGACAGTTTAATATGTTTCCATGTTCCATTAGGATTACGAATTATATAATAATTTACACCGTTTACGCTAACATGATTTATGGACTCAATTTTATTATTATAGAAAAAAAATTTAAAAATATTAAATGATAATGAAGCGTGTTTGATGGATAAAATAGGATAAGCATCTTCATCGGATGAATCGAAAATTTTAATATTTTCAAGAGTAATTGAATCATATACATTTCCTCTTAAAGATTGAAACGAAGCATTAATAGAGAGCGTATTATGAAGATAAGAATGAAGCCAGTTTTTTGCATATGTTTGAGGAAGGTTACTAAATAAAAATAAACTAATAATACTCCCCATAATAATTAGTGAAAAAAGAAACATAAAGGCTACTAGTTTAGTAATAAAAATAAAAGACTTCATAAGATTAAATATAGTTTAAATCGGAATGAATGATTTTTCCATTTAAACAAAAAATAATGGGACTAAGGGTTTAGATGAAATTAGGAGATTCTTGAAGAAAAGAAGACAATAAATCCCAGGGAGTTGAGTAAAAAATGTGAGTTGATAATCCTGTTTTTTCTGAATAAGAAAGCCTTGATCCAGAAGAATAAGAGGAATGATAAAAGCAAAACGGAACAGGTTCATGAGTATGGGTTTTAATGCTACATGGAGTCGGATGATCAGGTAAAACCATCATAACTGAATCAGGATTATCCTTCATATAATCAAGCATAGGAGCAACAACATAAGCATCAAAATCTTCAATCGCTTTTATTTTTAAGTTAACATCTCCCATATGGCCTGCTTCATCAGGTGCTTCAATATGGATATAACAAAAATCATGATCATTCAAAATATCTTTAGCAGCGGATACTTTATTAGCATAATTAGTATCAATAAAACCAGTGGCTCCAGGAATATCGGGTGTTTTTAAATCAATAAGGCAACCCAGCCCTTTTAGCAAGTCTACCGCTGTAATAATACCACCCGTTTTCTGATACTTTGAAAAAAAAGACTCCATTTTGGGATATATTCCTTGGCTCCATGGCCAAATATTATTAGCAATACTTTTCTGAGAATCAGCACGTAATTGATTGATGTGAGAATGTTTTAAAATGTCATTAGCTTTGTGGATAATATCCTGAAAAGGAAGCATGTCTTTACCATGAGGCCAATAAGAGGAGACATCCTTATCGGTAATATCATGAGGGGCAATTGTAGTAAGTGATGAAAATAAAGAAGGAGCAATCATGATGTGTCGATAACTAACACCCGCAATAAAGCGTATAGGACTATTAGAAAACCCTTCATTTAACTGTTTAATTAAGACATTACTTTCTTCTGAACTGATGTGGCCTGCCGTAAAATCATGCATAATATTATTATCAATGGTTACTAAATTACAGCGAAAAATAAGTTCGTCATCATGACACCGTACATTTAAACTTGCTGCTTCAATGGGGCCCCGACCTGTATAGTAACTAGCTGGATCAAAACCTAAAATACCCATATTCGCTACATCTGAACCAGGACTAAATCCTTCTGGAACAGTATCAACCATGCCTAAACATCCATTAGTGCTCATAAAATCAATGTGGGGGGTATCAGCAACCTCTAAAGGGGTTTTATTGTTTAATTCAGGAATAGGGTGATCAGCCATGCCATCGCCTAAACAAATAATATGCTTTGTCATGGTTTCATGCCTTCTTGAGTTAAAAGAGACTCTAACGAAATAGATTGAAATAAATGTTCAATAAACCCCGTTTTATTTAAATAATCAATAAGTATTAAAATAAAAGAAGAATAATTCACTATAAGCGATGATTGCATGGCAAAATCAGGGTTCATGATCATAAGAGGAATAATAAAAATTAAGGCTATGATCAAACCTCTTAAACTGCCTAATAGAAGCCCTGCTGAATGATTTAAAATACCCATGCCAGACCATTTGAAAATAGTATGAATAAAGTGAGCAATAGCTTGGCATAGTATGATTAAGATAAGAAAGCAGCCGCCAAAATATACAAAAGGATAAGCTATAAAAAAAGGAATAAACGTTGAAATAGTTGGAAATGTCATTTCAAAAATAGTTTTGGATAAAGAGGTTGCTACGATAATACCTAGAATACCATTAATCATACGAATAGCCCCTTGGCGTAATCCAATGAATCCATTGTAGCCAAGCAAGGCAATGATCATATAATCAAGAAAATGCATTACTTATTAAAATCATCTCGTAACGAAAGCAACTTTTGTTTTATATCATCATCTGATAATGCTAGAATTTCCATTGCTAAAATAGCAGCATTCTTAGACCCATTAATCGCAACTGTTGCTACAGGAATGCCAGGAGGCATTTGAGAAACCGATAATAACGAATCTAAGCCATTTAATGAGGCATTAATCGGAACCCCGATAACGGGTTTTGTAACTAACGATGCCATAACCCCAGCTAAATGAGCCGCCATGCCAGCTCCAGCAATGACAATATCATATTTTTGCTCAACCTCTTTTGCGATTTCATGAACACGTTGAGGATTTCGATGAGCAGAAGCCACGATAATATCTGAGTTAATACCATAACCTGATAATAAATCGTGAGCTTTTTTCATAATATCCATATCCGACTTTGAACCCATCATAATCATTACATTTGCCATATTTTTTCTCCTTAAATTATTGAAATAAAGTGTACTTGATTTTTTGTGGAAGACCAATTATTAATTTTTGAAATAGAACACGATACATTAGGACAATAGGTTGTTAGTGCTTTTTGTATCGCTAAAGCTAATGTGTTTGTATGAGAATAAAAAATACACGCATCTTGCATATAACGTTTTTGTTGGTGTAAACAGGCATCAACTGTTAAGACAATATCATCAATACTATTTGCAATATCAGATTTAAACGAGACAACCGATTGAGCAGTATTATTGGATAAAAGGATAGGCGAATAAGCAGTAATAGGAAGTAAAAAATTATGAGGAAAAGAAAATTCTTTTTTAACAGAAAGAAATGTATCCAAAGAATCAAGCAAACATAATGAAAATCCTAAGGTTATTAAGCGATTAATAACCAAATGAAGTTCTTCTAAATTAGAAAAAGAATCCAAATTATTATAAATATAATGTGTAATCATATAGTTGGTCATACCATAATGTTTTAATGGGTAAAGAAAATAAGTGTGATCTAAAAATTGTTTAGATAGGGATGCATATGCTGGTGATAATGATTCATGAAAAAAGCAAATAATGATACTAGAATCTGTAATGTTAGATTGAATAAATTGATAAATTTGTTTAGATTTATTAGTAATTGAATCAGCATCATTAATAGGAATAACAGTTAACTTAGCAGATAAAGGAAGATGGTGTTGAGAGAAAGAGTCTGTTAATAAAATAATATTTTTAGAGCTAAGATTTTTAGGGAATAATTCATCTTTAATAGTATTCAGAGGAAGTTCTTTTGTTTTTTGAAGAAGTCGAACAGATTTGATCGTATCAATATCATGTTGATCAAAAAGACGTGTATCCCCATCACTTCGTTTGATATTTGGAAGTAAGCCAAGTTGGTCATAATAGCGTATGGTTCTAGGAGTAATGTTTAGTAATTCACAAATATCACCAATTTTATAGAGAGTCATAATGATTGTATTAATAAATAATTTTTTTCTACAGTATTTGATCCAGAGTATAAGGCTTTAACAGTAAAATAGATAGATTTTTTTTTAAAATTAGAATCTAATTTATCCCAGGATAATTGATGAGATCCAGATGAAAGTTTTTTATTGTGTTCAAGAGTAACCCTATTATTATTAGAATCTAAGATCGTAATGGTTACTAAAGATGGAAATGTAAGTAAAAAGTTTGTTTTTATAGCTAATTGATTAGAGGCATTAATACTATACGTTGCAGAATCAATAGATAATGACGTATTCATCGAGTAATAAGCACCGGAGCCATGACTAATAAGACATAAATTACCATAAGGCTGATAAATAATAAGTTCAGATAAAACCTCTTGAGGGTTTAAATAGGGGGAATTAAATAATAAAAAACCATTCGATGTATATTTTACTAAACTAGTATGAGAGGATGAGCCTAACAAATAATCACCATAGGATGTAAAGTCAACAAGATCATAACGAGGAGAGTTAGGTAATGATTTTAATAAGAACCCATTAGGAGAGAAAAATAATAGGTTCGTTTCAGTTAAAACAAGCATATATCCTTTAGGATTAATCGACATAGTAATGCAACGGTGATTGGATAAAGTTGCGTTTATTTTGTTAGAAATCGCTGGTATTAAAGATAGCTTATTATTACGATAGCGATATAGGTTTAATGAGTGTTTAAATAATATAGATACGGTAGATTGATGATTTGAAACACATTTAAGGGGGGATTGAATCGTATGCTGAGCCTGCTTTAAAATATTTTTTGATTTAAAGTCATACTGATGGATATAAAAATTAGCAGATGTAATTGAAAAAATAGTTCCCCCTCTTGTAATAGCAACATCATGAATGGGCGGATCTAAAATAGGAATATCAATTAATTTAGAATAACCCAAAGGTTCAAATTGGTAATAAAATAATTTTGTTTGTTTATTACTAATACCGGCTGCAAAAGGAATGCGTTGGGGCCAAAATTTTGGAGATTTATTCTTAGAGATCATAGCAATATCAAGTGTAGATAGATCTGTTATGGTATTACTGGGAAACTGTAAATGAAGTTGGGTATAAGTTAGGGGTAAAATAAAGTTGAAATGAGCATCAAATATACTAGAAAGTACATATGTATAGTTTGAAAATAGTAGTATAAAAAAGAGAAAACAATATTTCAAAATAGGATAAAATAGTTAGTCAATTATATAAAAGGCGTTAACTCAGCTTCAAAGGCATCTTCTGACTTATGACCAATAATTCGATGAACCTCTTCAGAGTTTTTAAACAAAATACAACAAGGAATAGACGAAATTTGAAACGCTTGAGCTGTTTTTGGATTTTCATCGGTATTTAATTTAAAAATTTCAATAGAATCCGATAATTTGTCACTTAAAGATTCAAGTGTTGGCGCTAACATTTTACACGGGCCACACCAATCTGCCCAAAAATCTACAATAACTAATTTAGAATCAGATTGTTTTAGGTGATCATTAAATGATGAATCTGTAATTTGTTTTGTCGGCATTAATAACTCCTGTATAATTAAATTAAAACATAATTATAACGATATGAAAGAGGTTTGACAAATTAATAGAACGCTATAATAGTTAAAAAATGATTACGTATTTAATCCATGAATCTGACAAAAGCGAGAAGCATAGTTATCAGTCATTCCTGCTATAAAGTAACCAATCATTAATTCACGAGAATAGCCCTTATGGTGATGTAGGTTAAGAAAGGATGCTGGGATAAATTCGGGTTTTGATAATAGAAATGAAAAAATGATATCGATAGTATCTTTTCCATAGTTATTTAAAGTAACGATAGAATCATTTTGATAAAAATGTTGATATAAATACTGTCGTAATTGCTTATTTTCTTTTGTTAATAGGGCATCAAATGAAATAAGAGGTTTAGAAATTCCTTGTAGATCATTTAAAGACTTAATACAAGATTTTTCAATCTGAGATGATGATGCTTGATAAGCATTCATAACTTGTTGAGAAATAATATAACTATTAATTAAATGAGCTCTTTCATGGTATTGCAAATTACTATAATCATTAGAAATAGCCTTATTCGCTTTTTTAAATAACGAAACATGTTTAATAAGCTCATGAATATTAAGAATGCCAGAAGATAAACCATCATCAATATCATGATTATTATAAGCAATTTCATCAGCTAAATTTGCAACTTGAGCTTCTAATGTAATAAAAGCATGTGTTTGATTAGGATTATCCCAAGGAGTTTCATGTTTTTTTAAGCCTTCCTTAACTTCATAGCTAAGATTAAGACCCGAAAAATAAGGATATTTTTGTTCAATTTCTTCAATAAGACGTAAACTATGTAAATTATGTTCAAAACCACCACTATGTTTTAATAACTCATTTAATTTATCTTCACCGGAGTGTCCAAAAGGTGAATGCCCTAAATCATGAGCGAATGCAATACATTCAGCGAGATCTTCATTAAGCCGTAATAAACGTGCTAAATGTCGAGATAGTTGAGAAACTTCAATCGTATGAGTAAGACGAGAACGATAATGATCAGAAATACTAGAAATAAATACTTGAGTTTTATCTTTGAGTCTTCGAAATGATTTGGAATGAACAATTCTATCTCTATCACGTTGAAAACAAGTTCGAGTTAATGAAGGGGGCTCATCATAAGATCGTCCATATGAAGCAATACTCTTTACGGCATATGAAGCTAATAGTTGAGCTTCTAAATTCTCAAAATAGTCTCGCACTAACCTATAGAAAATCGAATAAATGACACAATCTTATTATCTTTCGGTAAAATAGTTTTAACAGATTGCTTATCATCTTTTATAAAGGCTTGTTCAAGTAAACAAATTTCTTTAAAATATTTACCCATTCTCCCTTCAATGATTTTGTCTAAAATAGCCTCAGGTTTTCCTTCTTGCAATGATTGAGAACGAATAATTTCTTTTTCATTATTAATATCATTTGGATCGACATCCTCTACAGACAAACAAACAGGATTTGCTGCAGCAACATGCATAGCAATTCCTTTTGACAACTCGTTATCAAAGGATGAATTAAAGGCAACTAAAACTCCAATTTTACCATTCATATGAAGATACGTTTGAATAAATCCTTGATTAGAAAGAACGTGAAACTGTTTAACACTAATATTTTCTCCAAGTTTAACAACGTATTCTGATATAAAATCTGAATAGGATTTAGCATTAATAGTGGCCTTATTTAGAGTGTCTAAATTAAGAATATTATGAGCCAATATAGCATCTGCTATATGATAGCCACACTCGCCAAATAAATCATTAGAAGCAACAAAATCAGTTTCACAATTAAGTTCTATAATAACAGCATTTTCGTTTTTAGTATCAGACTTAACAAAAATTCTGCCTTCCATGGTAGATCGCTCAGATTTTTTTGCTGCTTTTGCCAACCCTTTTTCTCTTAACTTCTTAACTGCACTATCTATATCGCCATTGGTTTCTAATAAGACTTTTTTGCAGTCCATAAGACCAACGCCCGTTTTAGTTCGTAACTCATTAACTTGACTAGCTGTTATCGACATTATTATTCCCCTTTATCTTTTTTGGGAGAAGCTGTCTTTTTAGAAGGAGTCGCTTTTTTGCTAGCTGTAGCGGCAGTTTTTCTAGAAGACGCTTTTGTTTCTTTCGAATCAACCTTGCTTTTTACAGTAGATTTTTTAGTTATTTCTTTTTTGGATACAGTACTAGATTTTTTTTCAGTCGCTTTAGTTGTTTTTGAGGGTGCTTTAGACTTTGTTTTAGGCTCTTTTACAACTTTTGTATTGTCTTCTTTTGAATCTAATGATCCATTTTTATTATCAGATTTCTTACTCTTATCTTCTTTTTCAGCTTTTACAGGATTAGAGGATACTTTCTCTGTATCTGAGGGTTTATTATCTTCTTTTGAGTTTTCTATAACCTTTTCTTCTTCACGTTCTTTTCCTTCTTCACTCGCTGAGTTCACAATGCGTTCTGACTGTCCAGAAACAGCAGCATCTGCAATAATAGAACAAATTAATTTTACAGCTCTTATCGCATCATCATTAGCCGGGATTGGATAGTCAATTTCTTGAGGGTTTGCATTGGTATCAACAACACCAATGATAGGAATATTTAATTTTTTAGCTTCTTTTATAGCTAATTGTTCTTTTTGAGTATCAATAATAAATATTGCTGATGGTACTTTTATCATTGACTTAATCCCAAAAAACATATTGGTTAACTTATTATATAATTTAGTTTTTTTAGACTGTTCTTTTTTCGAAAGAAGATCAAAATCACCTGATTCTTTTAGCTTTTCAAAGTCTTTTAACTTATTAATACTTTGACGGATAGTTGAAATATTAGTTAAAGTACCACCTAACCAACGAAAATTAACAAATGGCATTTCGCTACGTTCAGATTCTTCTTTAACCGCATCTTGAGCTTGCTTTTTTGTCCCAACAAATAAAATAGTGCCGTCATTTTTAACAATCTCTTTAACAAACTCATACGCTACATTGATTAGCTGCATAGATTGCTGAAGATCAATAACATGAATACCATTTCGAGACGTAAAAATATATTTTTTCATTTTTGGGTTCCATCGTTTTGTTTGATGGCCAAAATGAACGCCACATTCAAGCAATTGACGCATTGTTACAACTTCTTTAAGATCTTCTTCCACGTTTGCCTCACTTATAATAAAATAATGACTATTCTGAATACTATTCAGTTTAAGTTTGTTGATTTTATAAGCCATTGATCAGCAAGTCAAGAGATTTGAACTCATAAAGGAAAACGAGCATGTATGACCAATAAAATTATTATAATATCACTTTATAAAAATGATTATGAAGTTTTTAAAGAGCATTTACAAATAAATTATAAAATAGATTATTATGATAATGCAAAAGACGCCATCAATAATTTAGAATGTTATAAAGAAGAGTTATTTATATTATTATCTACTAACATTGCAGATATTCCCTATGAGGAAGTAACGGATCAATTATTAACTATTTCTGAAAATTATAAAATTATTATATATTCTTCATTTTCAAGTATTGAAGCTGTCAATACAAGTTTAGATAAAGGCGTCTATGATTTTATTATTGGAGATGATGTTATTAGTAAGGTCATACTAGCCATAAATTCAATATTTAAGAAACCTGAATTGCCAATACATACGACAAAAGGCCCCCATATGAGCGATAAAAGGGATACAAGTATTTTTGAAATGATAGAGTATATGCGTAATAAGGATGATGATAAAGGCATAAAAGAGATCATCAGGCAATATGATAAATGGTATAGCCAGACACTAGATAAGATAGTAGAGGGACCCATAATGATTATTGAAGATGAAGATGTTTTTAGAAAACTTCTGGTTGACATTGTTTCAAATCATTATTCTAACATTACATCAGTAGATAAAGGCTTAGAAGGGGTAGATGCAATAAAAAAAAGTGAGTTTGCTGTGGTGATTATTGATTTATTTTTAAGTGATAGTGATGGAGTGGAATTAATACGAGTCATTAAATCCTACAATCCCATTATACAAATAATTGTTGTAACTGCATTTGATCTAGTAGATGTTGCCTCAAATGTATTAAAAATAGGGGTATCAGATTATTTGCAAAAACCGATTATAAAAAAAGATTTACTAAGTGCGATTTCTAAAGCACAAAAACGGTATAAAGAAATAGTGATTCAAAAAAAAGCTATCAATGAATTTTTTTGTCATCATCTTGATTTTGAACAAAAGCATAGCCTTTTAGAAGGGTTATTTAAGTTTAAAAAAGAAATTAAAACCCCTTTTTTAATGGAAGATTTATATCAAGTATTTCCAGATTTAAATAATAAAAATATATATGAAAAAATTGAATTACCACCTATTCTTACAAAAGAAAATATCAAACGATTTATTTCATCATTTAAACTGGATTAGAAATAGGAAGATTAATATCGATAAGGGTATACTGATCAATAGATGATTGGATAGAAATACTGCCGCCATGATTATCAACAGTTTTTAAAACCATGGGAAGACCTAATCCTGTTTTTGATGGTTTCGTAGTATAAAATGGATCAAAAATCTTAGTAAGTGCATGTCTAGAAATGCCACTTCCATTATCTAAAAAAGATATTTTTATTTGAGACTCATTAGAGTCTAGCGATGTAGAAATGGTAATCTCCCCGGTTTGATCAATCGCTTCAATGCTATTTAAAATAATATTTAAAAAGACCTGACTCATGCTATTAATATCAAGAGGGATATGGGGAATCATGGGGTGTAAGTGTTGAATAAGAGAGAT
>PBBX01000011.1 GCA_002716725.1 bacterium
GATAAAAGTTGTTGAATATGATTTAAGTAAGGATTTGGAAGTTCAGGTTTTTTGCTATTAAATGACGTCACGGCATCTTGTACAACACCAAGGAAACGCTGATACATATGATCAAGGGTATGATCTTGCTCAATATGATATCGAGCATTCTTTCCCATACAATGTCGTTTTTTAGATGAATCTATTAGTTGGCTAATATACTGAATCAGTAAAGCATTATCTAAAGCAATACTCTGAGAATATAAATAACCAAAAGCAGAGCTGTCTAATGTATAAAAAGAAGGATCTAAATCTATGTTTCCAGATAGGGTAGGGATATAGAAGCCCTCTATATCATGTGTAATATGATGTTTATATCCTGCATGCTCCGATAATATAACAGGCAACCCAGTTGCCATGGCTTCAGTAATGGTGAGACCATATGTTTCAGCAGCATAATCTGATAATCCTAAATAAAAATCAGACGATTGATAATAAAGTGGCATATCATCATGATTAGGATCATGATTCCAAATAATATGATCCTGCATATTAAGCTCAGTAACCAATTGCTTTAATTGATTAACATAATCTAAATCAAGAACCGTTCCTACAATATATAAAGTGAAATTAGAATGATGAGAGACTAATTCAGGTAAAAGCCGAATCATTGGTGTAAGATCCGATTTTAGATAAGGTGATAAGCGAGATACATATAATAAAATCGTGTGATGAATTGGTAATGATAATCGTTTACGAAGTGCTTTCTTTTGTAATGCAGAAACTGGTATAAACTGACGATGATCGACACCATAATGTGCAACAACCAAATTGCTTTGATCGATACCAGCTTTAATAGCCGTCTGTTGTGTGTTATCAGAAGGACAAATCAGTTTATCACATTCTGTTAGTAAAGGCTTAAGGCATATTAAATCATCAAAATGAGTTATAAAACCCAAAGAATGGATCAAGCCAATCACAGGAAAATCGTACTTGTAACAATTCCGAAACAATAACAAACGCTTTATTTTAATATCAAATGATAAGGCAGCATCAGGAATAATCGTTTCAGATATTAAATAATCTGGTAAGGATTCATAATTAATAAAAAAATGATTAGCATCTGCTTTTAACGCCTGATTTCGATGATTACACGCCTGTGTCGATAAATCAGTTAAAATAATAATAAAGTGATCTTTTTGAGCTAAAAACAAGCAATATAACTTATAAGACACCTTATTAGCACCATGAGCTTTATCGTAAGAATCAAGCAATGAACCGGGAGTTTCGATAAGTAAAATCACAATAAACTCATTATATCATGAAACAATGATGATGAATGCGTAGAGTTAAAAAGAAAATTAAAAAAATTAAATTTGAAAAATTTAAATATTATTTATATTATAAACAAATATAAATTTTAAAAAAATATATATCCAATCAATAACACATTTATATAAAGAAACAAGTTAACAATGCGAATAATACTACAAGTACCCATTATCAATTATAAGTTAAAACAGTCAATACTATGATAGGAGCTAAGCTTGGATTAAGACCTCTCAGTTATTTAAATAAAACTCACAATACTATGCTAGGGAGTAAGCCTGGATTAAGAGCGCTTAATCATTTATGGAAACCTCATAGCCCCAGTAAGTTAATGTATGGACAAATTTCAAACTTGCATACAAGCAATAGCACCAGCTGCGATAGCTATCCAAACAATAGAACCAGCTGCGATAGCTATCCAAACTCAGTTGATACAAACAGACCTGATATATTATACTATGGAAGAAAAGAAATGGAGGGCGAAATGACTAATCCATGTACAACAGATACAATGACAAATCTGCTAAAAACCTGGGTAGATATGTTAAAAACAAAAGATTCAGAAAAGGTATGCAGTCTCTATGCTAAGAATGCCCATTTAAATGCCACATTTGAAAATGAAACACTTTCAACACCTGAGGAGAGACAAGATTACTTTAAAAGATTTCTACAAAAAGATCCGGATTGCACGATAATAACGCAGCATTATAATGAAGGAGAAAATGTCGTATCAGGCACTTATTTATTTAAAACAAACGATGGAAACATTGTAAAAGCAAGATATACATTTGCATATAATGGTGCTGGGAAAATTATTGCTCATCATTCTTCAATATTTCCAAATGAAAAATAAGTTAATAAAATTAAGAATTTCATTATAAAAACCTAAAATATAAATTTACAATATGAATAACACACCATAAAATAGTGTACGTATGAACTATATAAGTACACGAGATAAACAAGCGACCCCTTATACATTCTCAGAAGTATTATTATCTGGCTTAGCAAAAGATGGAGGATTATTTGTGCCAGAGATATATCCCTATATCGATTTTGAAACCTTAAGACAATATAAAGAGCTTACCTACAGCCAATTAGCGTTTACAATAATAGAGATGTTTGTTGGAAATAGCATTCCAAAAGATGATCTAAAAACAATAATTAATAAAAGCTACTCTCACAATACTTTTAAAGATAAAGCTGTTACGCCCACAAAACAATTATACAAGAATATTTTTTTGCAAGATTTATCATTAGGGCCTAGTTTAGCATTTAAAGATTTAGCCATGCAGTTTTTAGGAAATATCATGGAATATGAATTAGAAAGACAAGATAAAACCATGACAATTTTAGGTGCAAGTTCTGGAGATACCGTCTCCGCTGCAGAAGAAGCTATGAAATCAAAAAGTAGAATTAATGTCGTTATGCTAACACCCAAACTAGGGATGAGTGATTTTCAGAAAGCTCAAGCAGGAAGCATTTTAGAGGATAACATATTTAATTTATCAATTGATGGGCCTTTTGATCAGTGTCAGGATTTAGTAAAAGAGGTTAATAATGATCTAGAATTTAAACATACCTATCATATCAGCGCCGTTAATTCTATAAATTGGGGAAGAATTTGTGCTCAGATTGTCTATTATATCAACGGTTACTTAAGTAGTGTTAATGAAGTAGGGGAGCCCTTAGACGTTATCGTTCCATCGGGGAATTTTGGTAATATCTTAGCCGGTTATATTGCCAAACAAATGGGATTACCATTAAGAAAATTAATCGTTGCAACCAATGAAAACAAAGTATTAGACACATTATTTAAAACAGGTCTATACAAGCAAGAAGCGGTTACGACAACAAGCAGTCCATCGATGGATATTTCAAAAGCATCCAATTTTGAACGATTATTATTTGATTGTTTGGATAGAGATGCTAAAAAATGTAGCCAATTAATGAAAGAGTTTCAAAATAAAAAACAAATAGACTTATCTAATCTAAATAATCAACTAACACATAATGTTGGGTTTCAAAGCGATAGCAGTACTCACATTGATAGAATTACGTGCATTAAAACAATATACAAAGATACAAAATTAATGATTGACCCTCATACAGCTGCAGGCTTACATGTTGCATTAAAGAATAAAGACTCTGATATTCCTATGCTATGTATGGAAACAGCAAAAGCAACAAAATTTGAAAACACCATCAAAGAAGCTCTTGGAAAAGCACCTAAAAGACCTAAACAATTTAAAAATTTAGAATCAAAAAAGCAACGATTTTATCATATCAATGCAGATGCATCGTCAATCAAAACATTTATTAAAGAAAATATTAATATTTAAATAACTTAAACCAGCTTCTTAAAAAGCTATTACTGCTTTCTAAATAAAACGATGACCAATCACTCACACTATCTGTAACCGAAGAAGACTCATCATCACCTGTTTTAGATGAATTAGTAATTTTAACAGATTGTTTGTTGGATTGATTGGTGATTTTTGATTTTGAAATATCTAACACATGATCATGTTGAAATTCAACTAACTTAAATCCAGGTTTTTTAAATTCTACAGTATCACCAGACTGTGAAGCTGAATTTAATGCTTGCTTAGCCTCTTTCGTTTTAGAAAAATCTTTTTGGGTAATTTTTGAAGACTTTTTTGTAGTAGCTTTTACTTTAGGAATTGTTATCGTTTTCTTAACCTGTTTTGTCTTATTTTTTTTAACAGCATCCTTTGTTTTTAAGACAGATACTTTTTGCTTAACAGCTTGTTTAGAAGATGATTTAGACTGAGCCTTAGATGTATTAACAGGCTTATGAGAGGATCCCTTTTTAGAAGACGAGTTTAGCTTAGTTTTGTTATTAGATTCTTTTCTATTTCTAACATTAGCTTTATCAAATACAAGTTCATACACATCAATATTTTTTTTATTAGATTTTAAGGGTTTGTTAATAGATGCCTTTTCCTTCATATCAGTTTTTTTTGACATTGATAAAACATCATCAGATAATATTTTGTTTTTAAAACGTTTGTTTTTTATTTTTTTGTTTGACATAATCTTAACTCCATTAAATTGATAACAATATCATCAATTTCTTTTGCTGATTTTTTTTGAGAAGGAGAATCATAAATAGATACGCCTCTGGATAGTTTATTCGAAAAATCTTGATTATTATGTACAACAGTTGGTAAAACCAACTCCTTAAAATAATCCTCTTCAAAAAGAAATTGACTAATTTCATGAGATAATATAGTACGATTATCAAATTTATTAATGATAATTTTTATATCAATATCTTTTTGATATGATTCTGCTAATAACTTAATTTCTTCAATACATATTTTTAAACCTTCAACACTAAACAAATCCGGATTAATCGGTAAAACAATCGTATCCGATGCAATGATAGCAGATTGTACAGAAACACCAAGCGTAGGCGGACAATCAAACATAATAAAATCATAACTTGTTTTTAAATCCTTCAGCATATCTAAAAAAAGAGTTTTAACATTATTATGCTGCATAAAAATCATATGATCTAACTTAGCATTACTTAAAGAACTCTTAATTAAATCAATCCCAGGACATACCGAAATAATAGCCTCATTGATCGCTATATCATTTGCTAAAATATCATACATATTTGGATAATTAACCTGTTTCATACCAAATGCTTGAGACAAATTACTTTGCTGATCCAAATCAATACAAAGTACTTTTGCACCATAAACAGATACGCGTGATGCAATACTTTGTGCTAATGTTGTTTTGCCAACACCTCCTTTAATTAAATGAAATGAGATAACTTGTTCTTTATAATTAAGACAATCTAAAAATAAGGCACTTTCATCATGGGTCATAAAAACTTTTCCACCACAATTTGAATAATTAGACTTTTCTTTAATTCTTTTTTTTAGTTTACGCTTAGATTCTCTAAGAAGTTTGCTAAGATCATCAAGTAATAACTTGGGCTCCATATTAATTCATATACATGCCACCATTTATAGAAATGGTTTCACCCGTAATATATGTCGTTGTTTTATTAATCAAAAACAATATTGTTTCAGCAATTTCATTGGGCTTCCCAAACCTATTCATAGGAATTTTTGTTTTAATATCATCACAAATTTCTTTTGAAATGTCCTTAGTCATATCTGTGTCGATATAGCCTGGAGCTACTAAATTAGCGGTTATATTTTTACTGGCATTTTCAAGAGCGATTGCTTTTATAAAGCCACTTAAAGCTGACTTTGAAGCACAATAATTAGCTTGGCCAATTTGTCCTTTTAATGCATTAACAGAACTTAAGCATATAATACGACCAAAATTAGCTTTTCTCATATTAGGCAATATATTACGCGTACAATTAAATGCAGAATAAAGATTAGCTTTTAAGACATCATCCCATTCAATCAAAGACATCTTATGAATAAACCTATCTTTTGTGATTCCTGCATTATTTATTAAGATACTAATAGAACCAAATTCATCTTCTATCGCTTGAATAGACTGTGATGTATCCTCATAATTGGAAACATCAAATTTTCTTGAAACGATATTATCACTAGCTGAGGCTAATTCATCTGCATCTTTTTTAGAGTTAATATAATTACATACAACAAAATAACCATTACTAGCTAATAATGAACAAATTGACTTTCCAATACCTCTAGCACCCCCCGTAACTAATACAATATTTTTATCTTTTTTATCCATCATTAAACCTACGTATTCTTAGCATCAAAAAAATGTAATAGAGTGTCTTTTAATAAGTAATGTTGTGTTGATAGTAAGTGTGTAACAGTTGTATTAAACGTCAAAACCTGATTCTCTATTAAAGAGATTGTTTCATTATAGTAACGAAACCAATGTTCCAAAGTAACCACCTTTTTTTTATATAATCTAATAGTACGTTAAAGAAAATTAAAGATCAATTAAAATTTAGTCCATTAAGTTAAAAAAAATAAAATAACTATGGTCTTATTTTTTTAATAATAGCCTGTGCAAATTGATCGGTATTACAAACAGAAATAGGATCTAAAACCTCACGATTTTTTAACCAATGTAAAACCTTTTGCTTATCCAGTTTTTTTATAATCGTAACACCTAATTGTTTTAAAGCAGCCGCATTACAATACTGTTCATATTGCGCTTTGATAGGAATACAAAGCAAAGGCTTTTCCAAATAAAGTGCTTCAGCATTTGATTCAAAACCTGCATTTGAGATATATCCATTAGAATGAATTAAACTATCTTTAAAGTGATCTGATAAAGGAAAGAGTCTTAAGTTTTGTAAAATTGTTTCTTCTTTACAATGATTATGAAAAATTTCAAAGGTATAATCAGGAAAATGCTTAAAAAAATCAATTTGCTCTTGAAGAGAAAATGCAGATAAATAAATAGATATATAATTGTTTTTAGAAGGCTTAGCATTAATAATATCATCATGTAAAACGGGAGGAAAAACATGGGTATTATAGGGCTTAAAGTGCACCCCAATATACTCAAATGAAAATGAATAAAAGCGTAAGAAGAGTTCGGCTAAAATAAAAAAGGGCCAAATCCTAGGACGTGGGGTTTTAAGAGTATAATAAGATGCTTGATGAGATACGTTGATACAATGCTTAAAACGAAAAAAAGAAGCCCACGCACTAATAGGCTCGAAATCACACACAACCATATCATAGGCTTTGAGATCTATCTTAAATAAATCATAGATAAACTGAATGGGTTTAGCCTTTAAAATAGTCTTAATCCAATTAACCCCGCCTCCTTCATAAACAAAGGTAAACCCTTCTAAATTATAGCGTATTGGAGTATCTAAATTTAATTCATGTAACTTACCTGAAACTAAAATATCAACATCAACATAGTGTTTTAAATAAGGAATTAAACTTTTTGCTCGAGATATATGACCTTGTCCCGTTCCATTAATGGCATAAAGTATTTTCTTTTTATTATTCATAATATAGACCTAAATACTACTATAGGTTATATATTAAAAGGCGTCGATATTAAGAAGAAAAAAATTTTAAATAGAGTATCGTTGTAAACAACGAGATAAACGCACATAAAAACGTACCCCAAGCAATATCAATTAAAACAATTCCAAACGGCCAGCCATCTATAACTGCAAGATTTGTAAGTTCATAGGTCATATAAGTAATAAATCCATAACAAGATCCCATAATAGATGCATAGCGATAATCTTTTTTTGAAACAGCAGGATTAATTACAAATATAATTAAGCCTATAATAAAAAAGAAATAAAAAGTAATAGCCGCAGTCCATAATGGAGATGACCTTAAAAAATCCTGTAAATAAAAGTGATATATAGGTTTTCCAAGAAAACCCAACCAAAATAAGTCAAGAAAAATAAAAATTAAAAAAGAAATCACAAATAATTTAATCGTTTTTAATAACATTAACTAATTATAAATCAAAAAATTGTATTTCAACATAATTTTAAAATAATATTTTTTTTTAAAATAAAATAAGCTACAATCAAATACGATTAGCAATGACTCACTATTCAATAACACTCAGTTATCTTAAATCATTACATGACACACCCTTGTTAGATTTAATTTACCAAGCAGCATCTATTCACCGAGACAATCATAATAGTAACGAAATGCAGTTATGTACCTTACTATCTATAAAAACAGGGGGATGTCCAGAAGATTGCTCATATTGTCCCCAAGCCGCACGCTATAACACAGGCTTAGAGCGAGAAAAATTATTAGATTTAAACGTCGTTATACAAAAAGCAAGACAGGCAAAAGAAAATGGATCCAGTCGATTTTGTATGGGCGCTGCATTTCGAGAAGTCAAAGATAATAATGATTTTGAAGAAATTTTAAAAATGGTATCAGAAGTAAAAGAATTAGGTATGGAAGCCTGCTGCACATTAGGAATGCTAACCGACATACAAGCAAAACGACTCAAAGAAGCAGGTTTAACGGCTTATAATCATAACCTAGATACATCTGAAGAGCATTATGACAGTATTATTAAAACACGAAAATACCAAGACCGATTAAACACAATTCAGCATGTTGTTGATGCAGGAATATCCGTATGCTGTGGAGGAATCATTGGGCTTGGGGAATCAACAACAGATCGTTTAAAATTAATAGAAACATTAGCCAATCTTAATCCTCAACCAGAAAGTGTCCCAATAAACACATTAGTACCCGTAGCTGGAACACCCTTAGAAAATCAAGGAAAGGTAGATACGTTTGACTGGATTAGAATCATTGCGATTGCAAGAATAGCATTGCCCAAAGCAAAAATACGATTAAGTGCAGGTCGATTAGGTATCCCAAAAGAAGCTCAAGCCATGGCATTTATGGCAGGGGCCAACTCTATTTTTTCAGGTGAAAAACTACTAACAACAAACAATCCAAGTGACGATTTAGATAAGGAGTTGTTAAACTCACTGCAATTTAAAACCAGTAAGGTAATGGAACCTAGTTTAACTTGATAAGGTATTATCATTTTGACGAACTAGAATCAACCAATGAGTATGCTGAATATTTAGTAAAAAAATTTAGATTAAAAGAAAATTGTGTCATAACAACAGATTATCAAACAAAAGGGAAGGGAACAAAAAATCGTATCTGGCATGCTGAAAAAAATACAAGTTTATTATATAGCTTATTACTGTATTCAGAAAATCCAAATATTAATCCAAAAAAAATGGTGCTAAACGCTGCAAAAATAATCCAAAAAATATTAAAAAAACATTTTGAAATCAAAACAACCATTAAATATCCCAATGATATCATGTTAAACAATAAAAAATGTGGGGGCATATTAATAAAAAATATTATACAAGCCAACCAATGCTGGAGCATTATTGGAATAGGAATCAATATAAATACAAAAAAATTCCCAACTCACTTGGATAATATAGCCACATCAATCTATAAAGAGACGCAAAAAAATATTGATATTAAAATAATCTCAAAAAAATTAACAGAATCATTAATAAGCTCATATAAAAGAATCTTAACACCCTCTACTAGTTAAAACACACACATTCCTAAAAAGAATTAAAATTTAGTAAAGAAACATTGTATGCTATAAATAAATGTATCTACCTATGAAAAATAATATTGTTATGCAATGTTTAATCATTATACACCTTCTCACAAGCTATGCCTATGCACAAACGTGGGATAAAAATTTTTACGATAAAAAAATATTATACGAAAATGCAGAGAGCTTACAATTAACTGAATATCAAAAAAATAAAATATTATATGAAATAGGCACACAGAATAATCATAAAACGTTTTATAATGTTGACAATTATTTGTTTAATGATAACGTAATAAGTATAAAAAAAGAGGAAATATATAAAAAAAAACCACCATTAATATTATTTTCTGAAATATCACATAAAATGGAACTTAACTTGAAAACGACATCAAATAATATAGAAAATGCAACTAAAAACACTTATTTTATTAATTTTAAATAACATAGTTAATTAATCAGCATTTTCATAGCCTAAACTTAAAAATTTGCAATCAACAAATCATCATAAACACACAGACACATTTAGTAAGCATCCCATAACATTCCATACTTTATGGATTCATAAAGTAATAATTGATACTATATTAAAATGAGTAAAAAAAAAATAGTAGCCAATTCAATATGGGTATCAGATGTACATCTTGGGTCACAAGGAAGCCAAGTAGAAAAATTTGAATTATTTCTAAACTCTATATCATGTAAAAATTTGTTTTTAAATGGAGATATTATAGATAATTATTTAATAAACAATACAAATCATATCAAAACACATTACAAGAGCATAATTACACAGTTAGAAACCTTACAAAACAAAGGGACACACATTTATTTTTTACAAGGTAATCATGATAAAAAAGAAGCAATAGAAAACATATTTTTAAATATTACATTTAAAAAAGAAATAATTTACAAAACACTAACAAACAAAACATATTTGATTTTTCATGGAGATAAATGTGATACAAGTGTTAAATTGAAAACAAAGTATATTGCAAAATTTGGAACAAAATTTTATGAATTTTGTTTATCCTTTAAAAAAAGTTCTAATAAACCTCATTTTAGTCGTATCATCAAAATATTAAGTAAAAAAATTATCAGTTTTTTATTTCAAAACGAAAAAAAGCTATTAGCATACTTAGAAAATCAACAAGTTGATGGTGTCATTTGCGGACACTCACATCAACCCATGATAAAAAAAATAAAAAATAAAGACTACCTAAACAGCGGAGACTGGATTGATAACTGTAGCTATATCATTGAAACATACAACGGTGAATTTAAACTTGAAAAATGGATTTAGTCTTAATTAATTGCATTAAAAACTTTTCGCCTATATTCAATTAATTTATACAAACTATTTACGGAAGCTTCGTGATAAGCTTTATAAAATTTACTATCATGAGAACGGAATGTATTAGCTTGAGAAACAAAGCCTTGTAAAATATTATAGTGTTCATAACCTTCTAAGGTATCAATAGATTTAGTTAAAATAAAAAAAGTAGGACTAATAGGCTCTAAATAGTTATTCATATCTTCAAAATATTTAAAAGCAGTAATTTTTAAGGTATCAACAAAATCAGAATCAACAAAAAAACTGCCTTTTCGACTAACCGAATAAGCCCCCTGTTTTGGTAATTTCATAATTCCATTTTCACCTAATACAGGATAATTGCCGGATAGCGTAACCAGTGTATTATCAAACGTAATACGAAAGCGACCATCGCGAGTATACGCTACTACCCCTGAATTTAACATAACCGTAAAAAAAGAACGATTTCCCCCATTAATACAAAAATGCAATGTATCACCCGTTTCAACAGGAGGCCCCTCAATCCATTTATAATTATGTATTCCAATAACAAGATGCTTACCATCTGGGGCATTATATAAGCGTTCATTATGAACCCCTAAACGAAGATAACCAGGAGTTGACCCATGAACAACATAATCTAAAGATTTATGCGCATGTTCATGATAAGCATCAACCGAATAAGCCAATTCTCTTGTGCCATCATCGGGTAAATCACGAAAATAAGGTTGCGCAAATAAAGAACTCTGAATGAAAAGAAAACAGTATATAGCTAAACTACAAATTATCGTTTTTGGCATATTAACTATAGTATATCGCAACTATAAAAAAAAAGGGAAATCTGAATAGTGCATTGTGTTGCATCTCAAACAGTTTCCCCCTATATTTTTATATATTCCCAAAAAAAAATAACAATAAACATCAAAATATGTCTATTAATTAATTAAATTATGCTAAAATAATATCAACGAATAATAAAACAACTATAATCAAGAGATAAAAAAATTAAACCAAAATGAAAACAATTTTAATAGCAGGTGCAACAGGCTTAATTGGAACACATCTGATTAAAACATTAGCTAACACCTATAAATTCATACTCATTACAAGAGATAAAAACAACGTTAAATCTACTAAAAAAAATTGTGTTATTATTTCTTGGAAAGAATTTAATACTCAAAATAGTAAATGGATTGAAGAAGCAGATATCGTTATAAATTTAGCAGGAGAATCGATCTTAAAGCCATTTACAAAGCGTAATAAACAAAAAATTTATGACAGTAGAATTCAATCAACAAAATACCTTGTAAGAGCAATCCAAAACACAACAAAAAAACCAAGTTGTTTCATTAATGCCTCCGCTATTGGATACTACGATCATAGCATAGCAAATAAAACATATACGGAAGCTGATAGAGCAGGAAAAGGGTTTTTATCAAAATTATGTCAGGATTGGGAACATGAGGCACGAAAAGCAAGTATTAGAACTATCCAATTAAGAATAGGACTAGTCTTAGATTCCAAAAAAGGGTTTTTAAAAACAATGTTAATTCTATTTAACACATATATGGGAGGTTTTTTGGGAAACGGAAAACAAGCATGCCCATGGATTCATATTGAAGACGTTACTAATAGTATCAAATTTATCATTGAAACGAATCAAATATCAGGACCTGTCAACCTAGTTTCACCCAAAATATGTGATTTAAAAACATTTTGCAATATACTAAGTCATATAACAAACAAACCATCATGGCTTCATCCTCCAGCATTCATCATTAGATTATTACTAGGCGAATTAGCAGCATCGTTACTGAAAACACCATTTGTGAAACCCGAAAAATTATTATTAAATAAGTATAAATTTATCCATATAGATTTAGAAAAAACATTAAATTACTCAATCAAATAAATATCGAAGAAACGGGTAATATATATTATACTCCACAATAATGTATAAACAAGTAAACAACACTATTATTATTAAATGGCTCATAACGGTGACCCTATTAATTTTTGTGATTATTATCATTGGAGGAATCACACGTTTAACAGGATCAGGTTTATCAATGGTAGATTGGAAACCGTTAATGGGAACGATACCTCCATTAGGTTATGAAAGTTGGCTAAAGGTATTTTCACTTTACCAATCATCACCGCAATACAAACTGATAAACCAGTCTATGACATTAAGTGACTTTAAAGTAATTTTTTTATGGGAATATTTACACCGCATGTTAGCCCGATTAATAGGACTAGCATTACTTATTCCCTATATTATTTTTGCAATTAAAAACTATATTCCTAAATGGCTTAATAAACATATTCTAATAATGATAGGCCTTGTCATACTTCAGGGTATCATTGGTTGGTATATGGTTAAAAGTGGGCTTGTAAATAAACCTGAAGTAAGTCATTACCGATTGGCAACACATCTAGTAATGGCCTTATTATTATTACAGTATATTATTTGGATACTATTAGAGTTAACAAAACAACATGCTAAAGCTATGCACAAACTAGCTATTCCCATTTGTATATGGAGCCTCGGAATTCTATTACAAATCATTTATGGAGCATTTACGGCTGGAAAAAAAGCAGGGTGGGGGTATAATTCCTATCCAAAAATGGGGGAATCATGGTTGCCAGAATCAGCATTTATGTACCCCAGTTTTATAAGTAATGTATTAGATAATCCCGTCATGATACAGTTTATACATAGACATCTAGGTGTAATATTAATGATTATATTTATAGGGATTTGGATTCACATCATCAAAAATAAAAATAATAGTAGCCTATTAAAAAAAGTAGCCTCTACTGTGCTGATTATATTAATCATACAAGTGTTGTTAGGCATATTAACCTTAATCTTAAAAATTCCTATCCTATTAGCAGTAATACACCAATTAACAGGCGCTCTATTATTAACAAGTATTACTTGTTTAAATTATTTTTTATTTAAACAAGACAAATAATAGATAGTAATTTTCTTTTAACAATTTTAAAGATACGATAAACTTAAGAAAAAAATCAATAAGATGAATAAAAAACTTAATAGAAATGATCCCTGTTGGTGTAACAGTAAAAAAAAATATAAACACTGCCATTTTGAATTTGATGAAACGTTAAAATCACTATCCTATCAAGGATACCCTATCCCAAATAGAAAACTCATTAAATCAAGAAAAGACTTAGAAGGAATAAAAAAAAGTTGCCAGTTAACAAAATTTATTTTAGATGAGCTAAACACAATTATTAAACCAGGCATAACAACCAATGAAATTGATAAATGGGTATATGATACAACACTCAAGCATCATGCAAAACCAGCACCATTAAATTACAAAGGATTTCCTAAAAGCATCTGTACTTCCATTAATGAAGTAATTTGCCATGGAATACCTGAAGATAGAATCCTAAAAGAAGGGGATATATTAAATGTAGATGTAACCTGTATTATAGATGGGTACTTTGGAGATTCATGCCGAATGTATCCTATAGGAAACATAAGCCAACAAGCAAAGCGATTAATAGATGTAACCAAAGAGTGCTTAGAAGAATCAATCAAACAACTAAGACCCTTTGATCCTATTAATAAAATAGGAGATGTTATTTCAGAAATAGCGAAACGAGAATCCTATTCAATTGTCAAAATGTTTGGAGGTCATGGAACAGGCAATCAGTTTCATGAAGACCCCTTTATTTTCCATTATAAAAAGAATGAAAAATTAATGATTTGTGCACCCGGAATGGTGTTTACAATAGAACCTATGATCAATGAAGGATCTGAAGAATGTATTATTTTAGAGGATAACTGGACGGCTGTAACAAAAGATAAATCATTATCAGCTCAATGGGAACACACTGTATATGTCAATGAAGATAAAATTGAAATACTAACGTAATTTAGTTTTTTCAAGCAACATGCTATAACGATATTTATCTCTTTTTTTTAAGCGATGCCCTTCATACATAATAATATGCTTAAGTTTTGAACGATCTTTTCCATTATTAAGATCAATCACAATATCTCTAGTACTATTTAAATCATAAATTTTTACTGTAATAACTGAAGACTTTTTTTTAGGCTTCGTTTTTTTATTCATATTATATGAATCTATCATGTATATATCCGTAAACTATTATTTATATTATGTAATGATAGTACCCAAAAAAAAATCAAATAAAACATAAAACGATACCTTAAAAAACTATTATCGAATAAACAGTTTATGTTTAGTAATGGGATAATGATTGATAAATTTTTCTAACGAAAATCTTACAACAGAAAAAGCTATGTGATTCCATGGAATCTTATCAAACATATAAAATTGAGCATCCAACGTTTCAGTACCAATAGAATAATCTTCAGAAGGAAGTTCAGTTAAAAACAGCATATAAACCTGACTAATCTTAGGAAGAGAATAAATAACAAATAAATACAAAGATTCACAATGAATCCCCACTTCTTCAAAAGCTTCTCGTCTCGCTCCATCTTCTACAGTTTCATCACATTCCATAAAACCACTTGGTATGGTCCATAATCCATACCCAGGATCAATAGCACGTTGACAAAGCAAAATCTGATTCTTGTAATATGGAAGAATCCCAACAATAATTTTAGGATTATCATAATGTATATACTGGCATTTGCTGCAGATAAAACGATGTCTATTATCATTAAGCGGAATTTGATACGTAATCGGATGGGCACACATAGGACAGTATTTCATTACATTTATACTAATAAGAAGTTACAATATACTCAATAAAATTATGAAACAAAAAGATTTAGATTCAAGTCCTTTAGGAAAAATCGTAAATACACCTGAGAAATATAACAAGGATATCTTAGTAGCCATTCAGCGGAATCTAGACTATTCGTTCAAAGCATATGGAATGGATCGTTGGACAGCCTATGAATTATCTTGGTTAAATAAAGCGGGTATCCCACAAATAAGAATATGTGAAATTTCTTATAATGCATCATCATCAGCCATTATTGAATCTAAATCTTTAAAATTATACTTTAATGCCTTTAATAATAGTCATTATGACTCTGAAAAAACCGTCTTGAAAACTATACAAAATGATTTGCAAGATAAAGTGAAATCAACAGTCAATGTATCGTTTAGAACTGTTCAAGATGAAAGTATTAACCCATATAAGCAAATGTTTCAAATAGAAGAATCAGTAACCCAAATAGATAGCTTTAATGCCTTTAAATTTCATGATAATAACGTTGAAGAAACATTATATACTCATATATATCGATCATTATGTCCTGTTACAAATCAACCTGATTTTGCAACACTATTTATAACTTATTCAGGTAAACAATTAGATAAACAAACACTATTTAATTACTTGATTTCTTCACGTAATAAAAATAATTTTCATGAAGAGTGTATAAGTACTATTTTTAATGATTTATTAAATACAAAAAAGATTAAAGAACTTACCGTGCAAGGCTCCTTTCTAAGAAGAGGAGGTATCGATATTACACCTATTAGAAGTACATTAAAAAGCTATAAAATTATTCCTAGAATTAGCCTGCAGTAACTATAACTGCCTTAAATAGTTAGCTAATGTTTTTTTAAGATCAAGAAATAAAAAGGAATTTTTAGGATTTTTTGAAATATTATTAAGTTTATCAACTCCTAAATAAATATCATGATCACCACCTTCATCAAGATAGATAGCAAAGTTTTTCATAGTATCATTATTCTTTTGGACTAAATTTTTATTAAAATTAACTAAGTAAGTATCTTTCCCATTCTTATCATTAAAAATAGCAAAGCTATTATAATGAGCTTCTGCTAAACAGAAATTACGGTCTAAACAATTATAGCGATCATGTCCCTCTTCATCGAGAAAAAAAGAATTACTATTATCCCATGCAATTGCGATAGATGAACCATAAATAGTTTGATAGGAATCATCACCTCGACGATCTTTAAAAATACCAAGCGCTGAATGTGCCGATGTAGCAATAGAATAACGGGATCCAATATAGGTATCATCACCTTGATCATCAAAAAGTATTCCTAAGCCATAAAAATAACCCGTTCCTTGAGAGAAATTACCCGCCTCATATTGATCATGTCCTTTATGATCATATAAAAACCCAATGCCTCCTGAAGCACTATGGCGAAAGCCAAAACCAAACCCTTGGCCAGCACCTTTAAAAACACCAACGGAACCATAAGAACTAAACTCTCGATTTCCAAGAAAATAAGAATCATTTCCAGAAAAGTCAAAAATAGATCCTACACCATAGGTTAAACCAACCGCTTGAGAAAATAATGACGCATTAAAATAGTCATCCCCTCTACGATCATAAATAAACCCATTGCCAGCCAAGCCGATTCCCTGAGAAAAATCTTGAGCAATATATGAATCATCTCCATAAAAATCAATAACACTCCCACAACCAAAAATACCAGCTCCTTGAGACAAACGAACACCTCGATACAAATCATCCCCCTTATAATCCAATAACAATCCATATCCCATAAAACCTGAACCTTGAGAAAATTCACTGGTTGAAGAATATAAATCATTACCATCTAGATCAATTAACACATTAATATAATGGTCCTTATAATAAGCTCCCGCATTATTTCGATAAGTATCATTACCTCCTAAGTCAATTAAGAAAGAAATATCCGTTGTATAAGTATTATCATCCTTACCTGCAATAACAAACAGCCCAAAATCTGTTTTAGCAGAAAAATAAAGACTACCTGAAATACCCTCAATGTTAGATTCAATTAATGACATAGACCCAATGGACTTTGATAAATTATCTAACCAATCATGATCCCCTAATTGAAGTAAATATGAATATCCCATAAATAAGGAATTCATATCAATATTTTTTATCAACATAAAATAAGTATTAAGTGCATGATCTGAAATAGCATCATTACCTGCAATAATAAACCCTTTAGAGAGTTGATTCATTATAATAGGGGTATGCTTTAAAATAAACTGACGTTCGTCATCGCTTAACTTAATTAATGCCTTATCTAATAATTGATTAGATTGGTTAATAATTAAGGTGATGAAATCATAATGATCTTTAAATGATTTAGATTTAGGATAAACTAACGCATCTATTGAAACAATGGAATCCATTAATCGTTGTTGAAGCATAAACGAATGTAATGGAGAAACAACACCCAATTCTTGTTGAAATAACCGTGTAAAAGAAGGAAGTTTATCATAATGAATATGCAAATATCGAATTAATGGAAATCTCAACCCATCATCCCAGAACTCATTATGAAATTGACTGGTTTCCATTGACTTAAAATGAGTATCAAATCCCTCATATATTTTTAAAACATCAATTAATTCAGAATAATAAGGAGCGATATAATCAATAGATGGAAATAAATCTAAGGATAAATTAGGAGAGGTTGTTCTCAGCAAAGGTTTAGATTCAAGCGTTATTTTTTCGATATGTTGCTCTATTTTTCTATCAAATTTAAAAGATAGATCCTTATTTGGAATTAACTGATTTACCTCTAAAAGAACCTTATTTAAATTATAATCAACATTAATAAAATCACCATCAATATCTTTTGAAATAGTTAATGTATCACGAAAATAATGGATTACTAATTGTTCATCTATATTTTTTTCATCTTGTATATAACGCTTAAAATTTTCTGAAACATTAGAAGTCGCCAAATGCTGATAATCAATCATATAGATGATATCTCCTTTTTGTAATTTAGATTTATCTGCAACAGAGTTAGGAACAATATAATCAATCTCAATACCAACCACGTTATCTTTTTTAAATTCAGAAAATCCAATACCTAAAAAAGGTTTAACAGGAATGGAAAAAACAATAGAGTTAAAAGAAAAGATAAGTATACCTGCAATAAAACAGACTTTATATAACGATAATATAAATTGATAGATATACACTTGAATTTTAATTATAATACTTCTAAATTAAACGTCAATAAAGCAACGGCTAGCAATACCATGTCAAACAAAAATAAAAACCTATATTCATACACATTAATTAAACAGTTAAGTATAAAACAAAATCGTTCAATACAGGAAACTAGAAAAGCTTACAAATATCTTATAAAATTAATGATAGAAGGTCTAATTCAAAATCATAGTATCCGAATTTCAAACTTTGGAAAATTTTTTAAATCAAAACGAAATCAAAAAGAAACAACCCATCCACAAACATCAAAACGATATATTATTCCAAAAAGACAAAGCATATTATGCCAGTTCTCAAAAACAGTTAAACAGTAAAAATCGTGTTAACATACCCCAAATAATTCCTAGTCTATCTAAAAATACTGCGCTATAAAAAAAAGAGAAAAAAATGAATTTTAATAAAAAAATAAAAATATAAAAAGAAAATCATTAAAAAAACCTTAAAAGAACCTTGAATAATTGATATTATTTAATAGATGAATATAAAACGTATTGCTATAGTAACAGTAATAGTTTGTATAGGATTTATATTATACAAACCAACCATTCACAAGCACGAAAATCTTAAAACAAAATCGTGTTGCTGTGACACTATAAAACAATGTAACGAGATATCATGCACAATAGAAAAACCAAAATCAACATTTAAAGATTACTCCAACTCTGTTTATATCGATGCTATAAATTGCTTTTGCCATAATAAACATACAAGCATAGCCTTTTTAAAAAACACATTATTTTTTAATCCCCCCATAAGATTGCTAATACCTCCGTTAACTAACAATACCTATAAAAATATAAATATCATGCTAACAACCATAAGTATCCCTATTAGAAAAAAACCGCCAAAAAGCTTAATAGGCTAATCCACATTAATAAAAATTAAGGAGAAATTATAACATGAAAAAAACAATACTAATCCTATTAATAGGATTAACAACAACCACATTTGCAGATAATCTAATAACAAAACGGGTTGATTCACATGCCCCAATATCGATTATGAATGACCATAATCATACTAAAAGTGAGATTATGACATCCTATCGACTCATGACTATGACAATGGATGGAAATATCCAAGGAAACAACGATATAACAATGACCGATATTACAAATACAAACTATATGATGGCACCCCAAAGTATGACTATGACCATGCATATGATAGGCATCATGTATGGTCTTACAAAGCAAACAACCTTAATGGCAATGTCTAGTTATCAAGAAAAAGACATGACGATGATTAATAAAATGAATCAATCATCCAATTCAAGAACCACTGGATTATCCGATCTAAAACTATCCGCTTTACAAACTATTTCAAAAACAGATAAACAATCCTGGATTGCCCATATTGGTTTAAGTCTACCGATTGGATCAATCGATGAAACAGATGATAACAATCGATTAGCCTATCCCATGCAATTAGGTTCAGGTACCGTTGATGTCGTATTAGGAACAACCTATACAAAATTTATTAAAAGCTTTTCCCTAGGATCACAAATATCAAATATTATAAGAACAGGCAAAAATAAACATCAGTACAGATTAGGGCATTCATTTTCCGTCATAACCTGGCTAGCAAAACCCATAACGAATAACTGGAGCATCTCTTTACGATTAACACGACTTTCTAATGAGGATATAAACGGTAGCGATTCATCTTTAAACACAATGATGTCTCCCACAACATCTACAAACACAGGAAACGTTATATATACAACAGGAATTGGAAGTAATATTAAATTCAGCAAACAATATTTAAAAGGAGCAAGATTAGCAATAGAATTAACAAAACCAATATCCCAAAATGTAAATGGTATTCAAATGAAAAATAAATATAGCTATACCATTGGTTATCAACAGGCCTTTTGATTTAAATATAAAAAGCACCTAATACTAGATTTAGGTGCTTTTAAACATAATTAATACATCACTGTCATTATTAGCAAACAAAAAAATAACAATAAAAGGAATCCAGATACATGTATACAGACATACTCATTCAAGCACAAAAAACTCCATTAAATCAGTCAGAAATAAATGCTTCAGAACAATATAACATGGGCATGAATTGTTTTTATGGGATAAACCATGATTCAAATCTATCACAATCTATAGATAAAAAAAGCATCACACAGTGGGCATCCTGAGGCTATAAAATTATTACCTATAATAATTGATTTAAAAAACTTTTTTAAGCAGCTTAATATTAATGGAAATATTTTTTCAACAGACAATCAAAAGATAATAATTAAAAAATTAGCAGAAAAATTAGATCATCCTAATATAGGTGTAATAAACCCGAATAACACCTTATCTCTTACAAAAACACCCATTTGCAGAACACATTATCAAGTATATTTAAATGGAGTAAATAAGCACGACATAGAAAAGATGTTAAGTATATAAAATAGTCTAAACAATAACTTTAATACTAAATAAATATATACACTACTAAGTATGAGTCATAACAACATTGATTTAAGTAAAAAATGATATAAAATATAAAAGAAAGATTCCCACTAAAGGAGCAAATTATGAAATTTTATAATGTAAAACTAAAAAAATCATTAGATGTTAATGAAGATGAAATCGAAATTATTACATTAAGTAATGGAAGACCTGCCGCAAAAGCTGAAATTACAGTTGATGGAGAAAATCACAAACTTTTTAAAATTTTATCTAAAACAGAAGCTGAAAAGTTTAAACAATAAACCAAGTCATAATCATAGATTTAAGAAGAAGAAAAAGTAAAGCCAGCTTACTAAACATACTTAAAACAACCAAAAAAACAATATAATCCAAATAAATAAATTAAGATTAAAAAATAAAACATGATAAAAATTCCAATCGCTAAAAAAAACAAATTATTTATCAATATATTAAAACTAACTGGCTATGTTGCTATTGCTATTTTAGTACTATTTTTAATAACATTAATTTTCAACTCTTTTTTATCTATTAAAACATTATCTCTTCAATTTTTATTTAATACAAATTGGCAACCCAATACTAAAAATTTTGGAGCAGCTCCATTTATTATAGGAACCCTACTCACATCTGTACTAGCACTCATGATTTCAATCCCCTTTTCATTATCAATTTCAATATATATAGGTTATTTTTTAAAAAATAAAAAACGAAAAAACACACTAGAAACACTCATGGATTTATTAGCAGGAATCCCCTCTGTAATTTATGGGTTTTGGGGCCTTATGGTTTTAGTGCCTGTTATCATAAAAATCCAAGCATGGTTAGGGATCATTCCATATGGAGTCGGGATTTTAGCCGCATCACTAATCTTAGCATTAATGATAATTCCATACTCCGTAACATTAGGAAAAGATATTATTAATCTAGTCCCCAATGATTTAGTAGAAGCAGCCATAGGGCTCGGCGCAACTCCTTATGAAGTCATTAAGCACATAGCAATTCCATATAGTCTTTCCGGATTATTTGCAGGCCACTTAATGGCATTTGGAAGAGCGATAAGCGAAACAATGGCCGTAACAATGGTAATAGGAAATAGAAATTTTATTCCTACATCAATTATGGATCCAGCAAACACATTAGCAAGTGTTATCGCAAACGAATTTGGAGAAGCATCCGATCCACTTTATGTATCAAGCTTAATTGAACTTGGATTAATTTTATTAGTAATAACGACTATAATAAATATTATAGGAAAATTAATAGTAAAGGCATACACCATTGAACCCCGATAAAAGCAACCTAAAAAAAAGACTATTAAAAAACAACGTTTTTTATCAATCAATCAAACTATTTTCATATGCATTACTCATACCATTAGCTTTCATATTATTTTATATTATCAAAAATGGTATATCCTATCTAAACTTAGATTTCCTTATTAAAATGCCTGCACCTGTTGGTGAGACAGGCGGTGGAGCATTAAATGCAATCATAGGAAGTTTCTTAATTGTGGGACTATCTGGATTAATAGCAGTTCCGCTAGGTATATTAATCGGTATATTTTTAGCAGAATTTAAAGAACACAAAATAAATGACTTAACACGACTTTCTATAGAAACCTTACAGGGAATACCATCAATAATTTATGGCATTGTTGCATACGTATGGTTTGTTATGCCATTTGGTAAATTCTCCGGCATTTCTGCAAGTATAGCACTTGCTTTAATGATGTTACCTATGGTAGCAAAAGCAACTGAAGAAAGCATGAAAATGATCCCCTACACGTTAAAAGAAGCCTCCTATGCATTAGGAGCTAATTATTATAGCACTATAAAAAAAGTTATATTGCCAAGTTGTCGAAAAGGGATTATCTCAGGAATATTAATTGGAATATCCCGAATTTTAGGTGAAACAGCCCCCTTATTATTCACAGCATTTGGAAATGCTTTTTTAAATTTTAATATGGCAAAACCTATCAACGCGTTACCCTTATTAATTTATAATTATGCATCAAGTCCGTATCAAGAATGGCATCAAATTGCCTGGTCTTCATCATTGTTTTTAATCATAATTGTGTTAGGATTAAGTATTATCGCAAAAAATGTAATAAAATGAAAAAAGATACAATTTTAACTGTAGAAAATTTAGAAATTTCAGTCAAAAAAAATAAAATAATCAAAAATATATCGTTATCATTTTATAAAAACAACGTTACTGCCATTATGGGCCCCTCAGGATGTGGAAAAACAACGTTAATTAGAGCCTTAAATAGAATGCATGATCTTGATAAAAGCTTCAAAGTTAAAGGATCGATTACATTTGATACACAAAACTTATTAAAATCAGATCCAATTTTAGTTAGACAACAAATAGGAATGGTATTTCAACGACCGAATCCATTTCCTAATATGAGTATCTATGAAAATGTACTAGCAGGTTACATACTTAATGGGATTAAATTATCAAAAGACGAAAAAGATAGTATAGTAGATATAAACTTAAAAAAGGTAGGCTTATATGATGAAGTCTCAGATAATATCCATCGAAAAGGAAGTCATTTATCTGGTGGCCAACAACAACGACTCTGTATAGCAAGAACCCTCGCTATGAAACCGAAAGTATTGCTCTTAGATGAACCAACCTCAGCTTTAGATCCAAAAGCTACAACACGAATTGAAAATTTAATTAATGAATTAAAAAAAGAAGTATCAATCATTATGGTAACCCATAATATTGAACAAGCATCACGCGTATCTGATTATACAGCCTTTTTGTATCTTGGAGATTTAATCGAATATAATACAACAGAAACTATTTTTACAGTTCCAAAAGATAAAAGAACAGAAGAATATTTAAGCAGAAAATATGGATAAGGAGATACCATGAGCACAAATCTAGAGATGTCTATCAACGAATTAAAAACCTCATTTCAAAACATATCAAAACTAGTTATTGATAATGTTAAACTGGCAACCGAAATATTAATGAAACAAGACAAAGAAAAAATTAATATTGTAAAAGAAAATGATAATGAAATTGACAAAAAAGAAATCTTATTGGAAGAAACATGTATACAAATCATAGCAATGCACCAACCAAAAGGTCAAACCTTACGCTATATAATTGCAATGCTAAAAGTGAACAATGATTTAGAGCGCATTAGTGACTTAGCCGTTAATATGGCAAAATCAGTAAAAATATTAAGTAAATATCAAGAAAAGAATTTATTCTTTCTAGAAGAAATGATCTTAAAAGTTCTAGCGATGCTAGAAAATGCTATTCAAGCACTTTTAGAACTAGATACCAAACAAGCGATCAGAATATGTGCACTTGATGAAGAAGTAGATACTTTAAAACATCAACAACGTCAAAAAATTATGCAAATAATAGCAGAACAACCCAAGACCTCTGAATACTTTTTAGACATTATAATTAATGGTAGACGATTAGAAAGAATTGCCGATTTATGTACTAATATTGCTGAAGATATTATTTACATAAAAGAAGGTGAAATCATAAGACACCGAAAATGGGATTAATAAATTTAAATGAATTATATTATAGATGCTTACAATTTAATTGGTAAGTTAAATAACATATCCTTATCCGATTCAAATAAAGAAGAAACGCTAATTCAACTGATAAAACAATTAGAAAAAAATACAAAAGACTATTTTATATTAATTTTCGATGGAAAAAACAAAGAAACCCCGTTTCAAAGCACTCAAAACATAAATCAAATTAAAATTATCTTTACCGATACGTTAGAAAGTGCTGATGAGTATATCATAAGATTTATCAAAACGATCTCAAATAAAAAAACAAGCATCATCGTATCATCAGATAACGAAATTAAATATAAATGCAAAAAACACAAACTAACATGTATAAATTCAGAATCATTTTTTAGATATCATTCAAAACAAAAAAAAACTACAACAGAACATGATTATCAACCCAATAAAACAGAGATTAATTATTGGTTAAATAAATTTAATACAAATAATAAAAAAAAATAATTGAAATTATAAAACACTATAAGATACTATATGATGCGATTACTAAATAAAGGGAGAAAGCATGTCTAAACATCTAGAAACATTATCACTTCACGAAGGTCAAACTATTGATCCTACAACAGGATCAAGAACCGTCCCTATATATCAAACAACCAGTTATGTCTTTAATAATACAGATCATGCAGCAAATTTATTTGGTCTAAAAGAGTTTGGAAACATATATACAAGAATTATGAACCCTACAACAGATGTTTTAGAAAAAAGAGTTACAAGTATGGAAGGGGGAAGTTCTGGAGTATGTACAGCAAGTGGGATGTCAGCTATATTTCTCGGAATTATCACAACATTATCAGCCGGTGATCATTTAATTACATCATCATCATTATATGGAGGAACAGATACCTTATTTCGTCATACTTTACCAAAAATGGGTATTAGTGTTGATTTTATCGAAAACTTAACAGCTGAAAAATTAAAATCAACTATTAAAGATAATACACGTCTTGTATTTTTTGAAACGGTTGGTAATCCAAAAGGAGATGTCTTAGATATCAAGGCAATCTGTGATGAAGCACATAAACATAATTTACCTGTAATGGTCGATAACACCTTCGCCCCGGGATTATGCAAGCCAATCGAACATGGCGTCAATATTGTGGTTCATTCACTAACAAAATGGATAGGCGGACATGGAACTAGCATAGGTGGAATTTTAATTGACGGTGGTAATTTTAATTGGGGAAATGGAAAATTTTATGAATTCACAGATCCTGACCCACGATATCATGGATTAGAACTATGGAATACATTTGGTAATTTTCCAGAAGCAGGAAATATAGCATTTGCAATTAAAGCAAGAGTACAGGGCTTACGAAATATAGGAATGAGCTTAAGTCCCAATAATGCTTTTTATTTTTTACAAGGCATGGAAACACTTCCTCTAAGAATGAAAAAACATATAAGTAATGCCATCCAATTATCAGATTGGTTAAAAAACAATCCAAAGATAGACTGGGTTAATTATACTGGATTATCCGAACATCCAAGTCATGAACATTGTAAAAAATATTTAAACAACCAATTTCCAAGCGTATTCACATTCGGCGTGAAAGGTGGTTATGAAGCAGGCAAATCATTTATTGAAAATGTAAAACTAGCAAGTCATCTTGCTAATGTAGGTGATGCAAAAACGTTAGTTATTCATCCTTCATCTACAACCCACTCTCAACTTGGTGAACCAGAACAAAAAGCCGCCGGTGTTACGCCAGATATGGTTAGAGTTTCTGTTGGCCTTGAGCATATTGAGGATATCAAAGCTGATTTTGATCAGGCTTTAAGCCAATACAGTTAGGTTTTAGCTTTTATTAAATTTAAACCAATTGCTACAATAATTAGTTGTGTTTGGCCAAATATGGATAGAGTTAGTTTTGAGCTTAAGCATATCTTAGTCTCGCATGTTCTAAACTTGAAGTCGTTTTTTACGGTCGCAAATTACGCCCAAAAATCATCAAATTCGTCTTTCTTGAATGGATTTAAACATCTAAGTCTCCCCTGGATAACTCCAGGGGGTACTACTGACAAGAAGCCATTTCTCTCTTTCCAGGTTTGATGAGGACATCAAAGTGCTGTAAAACATCGAAATGGTTCGATTCAGCTTAATCGTGCAAACCACTCAATTTTTAAACATCAATTATTAATATAAATTATCAAGATTTTTCAAACTATTTCAACAATATATTAATTAATAATATAAAAATTTGCAAAAAAAACATTTTGATGATATATCTTTTTAAAAAACACTTAAAAAAAGGGGGAAAAATGCAAGCAGTATTAAAACCAGTTAGTCAACCACCAAGAAAAAGATGTGTTGGGAAACCAGAACAAACATTGGAATTAACAATAACAGCAGCACAAGAAAAAACAGCGTTAGGTAAACAAGATAATCAAGAAAGCGGTATCAAAAAATTAGAAGAACTTTTAGAAAAAGTTCTATATTATTATGATGATGTTCATATAAAAATGGAGAAGGAGATCCAACAACCTATTCATTCGAAACTATCCCTAAAGACCTTGAATTTCAAGAAAGAGTTGAACAGGCAACACCTAATAAAAATATATACACTAAAAAACCCACATATTATCCTAACGATTAATGAAGAAACAGAAATAGTACCGCCACATCCAGACGGTCAGGAAGAAGCAAAACAATCAGAAGCAATAACAAGCACAGAAATAGAGATTGATGGACAAGATCAAGAAAAAACAACAGAAATATCCACAGAAATAACGATACAATTAGATTAAGAAAACAAGCTAGTAACTACACATAATCATGATGCCGAGCAAACATTATCACTGGAATCAACAAAGGAAACAAGAGTTCTTGCACCAAAAGATGTTAAATTCACAAAAGATGTAAGATTAGGATGGTCAGACGGACATGAACCAATAGCAATTCTTAAAGAAAACACACAATTATCTGAGTGACTCAAGAAGTTAGAAAAAGTAATAAATTTAAAAGACGAATCACAAGTAAAATAAAATATAATATAATAACCATGTTAGCAAATCCTAAAACAATCAATGATATAATATCAGAAAAACATCTAGAAAAATCCAAACCAACACGTAAAATTATAGGTGCAGAAATATCAGATGAATTTAAAGATCTTTTAAGTCAATCTTTACTAACTCCAAATTGTTATTATCAGCTTATGGAAAATGATATGGCTCAGATAGTCCATCGATTTCGTATGCCCACAGGACAACCGTATATAAACAGTGCTTCAACATGGATAAGGACAGACATATTTCCTTTTTGTAAACCCGTTAATCCTCATTTTCACAATATTACAACTGCTTGTGATATTGTTTTAGGAGAAGCTATTAGTAAAGAGTCCACCCCAAACCCCAATCAGACAGTTCCAAGCGAGTGATGAAAGCTAAATTATTAATCATTTTATTTAACTGGTTTTGATAAAATAAAGTTATACCCAATAACTACAATAATCACTTGTATCACATTATACAACATTAACCATTGAAAGGCTTCATTCATAAATCCATATGAATGAAGCCCAACACCTAGCATATTAACACCAAACCATGAAAATGCAGTTACAATATTACCAAAAATAGCCATCAACATAACACCACGAATACCAGAAAACCCTGCTAAACGAGCATGTAGTATAATGGCATTAAAAATAACAATTAATAAAGCACCATTCTCTTTTGGATCCCATCCCCAAAAACGTCCCCATGACTGATCTGCCCAAATCCCCCCCAAAACCGTCCCTATAAAACTAAAAAACAAACTAAAACAAATAATCGCATAAACCATTTTATATAATTGCAAATTTTGTTGATGCGAGGCTTTTCTTAAAATATTAATAGCAACATAACAAGTAGCAATCATACCTGCTAAAAATGTACCTCCATAGCCTAAGGTAATCGTAATAACATGCGTGCTAAGCCAAAAGTTAGAATCTAAAACGGCTTGCATTTGTGCCATAGTATCGGATTGAAGTGCCAAATGATGGGCAATGATTAATGTTAAAAAACCAAGAATAGAACTCATAAAATAACCTAATTTATTTTTAAAAATACGCTCTTGCAATAAACAAAGTGCGATTGAAACCCACCCAACAAAAACAGCCGATGAATACAAATTTATAACGGGAGGCCGATCTAAAATAATCATCCTAGCAATTAAACTAAGCGTATGAAGTCCAAAAGTAAACAAACAACAATATTTAGCAATTAAATATAAAAAAGCATAATCAAATAAATAAAATAAAAGCACAGCACATAAAATAAACACATAAAGAACCATACAGATATAAAACGGGTTCATGACCGTAAAGTAATACTCTAATGTAAGAACGTTAAAAAAATTAGGCAATGAAGCGTCATAATAAGCAAGTAGACTATCTAAGGTCTCATTAAATGACGTGATATTATGCTGATCAAAGTATAAGGTTAACGATGCAAAATATAATAAAACAGAATTAGACTCATAATTAAAATCTAGATGTTTTAATAATTCAGATCCTGTATTAGTCCATGTTTCTAAATCCTCTGGATTAGATTGAGATGGATACATGGAAAGTTGAGATATATCACTAAATTGTCTATGGCGCTTAAAATCTTGATTAAACTCAATTAAATGTAATTGATCTTTTTCCTTAGATAAGAAACCCGATTCATTATAACGGTTAAATAATGATAATCCATGTTTAACTCGTTTATGATACGCCGTCACATAATCATAAAATAAAATATCATGATATGGAATAAAGCTATGCATCAATGATATATATAAGGTTAATTTGCCAGCTAATTGTTTCATGTTTTGTTCATAAACAGATAATGACTTTTCTGTAGAAAAAGATAGGACCTTTGATTGAATATTAAGAATATGCGGTTCTAATTCTGTATAAGAAAACGATTTTTGAGTATCCTTTAATTTAAATTCATGTCGAATATCACGATCATGAATTAAAAAAATGGGATCAGCCATAGAGTATTTCGTATGTGTCAAAACCTCCCATAACCACATCGATGCCGGAATAGATACTGATTTTCCATCTACAACACGTTTAATCGTTGATTTTTCACGAATTGAAATAAGCATTTGTCTAGCAAATGACTCAAAAGGTTGTAATCTACCATTATATAAAACAGGTATTCGCCCTAATACATCATAGTGATACTCTTGCGTTGCAAATAACGACGAAAAACTGAAATAAACAAAGATAAAAATAAAGATAAATCGTTTAATCATAACCGTCTCTTTTTTAAAAAAGCTATTAAATGAACAAAAAAATGAATCCCCATACCTAAGGCTATAATCAAGCTCGAAACGTAAGGAAAATACCAACTTTTATTATAGACCACTTGTAAAACAGAAGAAGGTACATCTTCTCCAAAACTAGCTTGATAAAAGGTATAATAGCCATACCGAAGAGGATGATTCATATAAATAAGAACATCTCTATCCGGGCTATCATCATAAGCTTGTATTGTAACCAAGCTAGAATAATTTTTTGGAATATTAGAACCTGGATAAACATCATGATCAAATGATTTAAGTGTTAATTGAAAAGGGAAATACAATCGCTTTGGCCGAATTTGCAAATAATAAAGTTTGTCATTAATATATAATTTTTGAGTTCCATTAATATCTAAAGAAACAAGCATCGTATCTGAAACAAAGTCCGTGTTATAAAAAGATAATAAAGCCGTCGGATTATTTTTTTGATCATCCGCTGTAAATAGAGGGATTTCCTTAGCATGTAAATTTTTTCCAATACCCATAGAAGCTACCCCTTGATCCAAATTAGAAAGTGATAATTGAGCATTATCATAAAAAGAATGAACCTTAATACTAAATGGCAAAACATCAGACTCAATGATTGGCTTCTTTTTTAAATCAACAATAGGCACCGCAATAATATAATCATAACGAGAAAACGAAGCATCAATAATAACTAATTCTGTTTCATAAAGATCTTCTGAAAAAAATGTTGTATCATTTTCTTCCATATAAACCTGACTTTCCGTCACCACACATGAAGACAAACCACCACCAAGCAATAAAACAATAAATCCAAAATGAATTAAAATTAAACCTATATTTTTATAGCTAAACTTTATATTTAAAATCGTACTTAATGTCAAATTAATAACTAAAACAGTACCAATAAGCGTTCCCCCAAAAAAAACAGGAATAGGTATTCCTTTAATAGGAATTGTTATAAATAAGGAATGAAAATAAACCTTTTGAACATAATAAATACCATGATCAATCTGCATAAACGTACCGATCAATACAATAATAAATAAAGCTATAAAACAAAATAATGCTAATTGAATAGACGAAAAAAAGCGTAAAAATCTACTAATCACGTTTATAACCTATTGATTTTAAAATACCAATAAACACGTCATAATGTGCAGCTAAAACATTAGAAGATCCCACTAATTTAAAAAAATAAGAGTGCTCATTAAATATAAAAAAAGCAACATACATAGACTCCGAATCAGTAATCGATTTATTAGAATGTAACTCTAAAAATGATATTGATAAAAATGGATGATCAACAGCAATAAGCAAACTAGCTAAACGATCTATCCCAATAGGCTTAAGATCCAGTTGATCGCGCCAACGATTAACATTAGCTAAAACACCCCCTGCATCCCCTGGAAATTTAACAACAGAAAAATCTCCAAAAATAGTTGGATTATCACCAAAAGGAACCTTATAACTTGATACTCTAAATTGAGTTTGATCTTGCTCAATCCATGTATCAGGAATTACCCATATAATATTATTAATCTGCTTATCAACAGACAACTGAGCAACAGAAATAGTTTGCTTAGGTACCTTGTACGTCATAATCCCTGACTTTTCACAAGAAACCAAAAAAACAACTAAAATTATTAAATATAACTTAAGCATCAAATGATTATGAATAATAGATGCTTAAAAATCAATAACTACGAAACGTAGTAAGATTAATATTAAGTTTAACGCTCCATTAACTCAGCAATGACGCATTCTAAAGATGAGTCAATTTGAGTTTTTGAAATAACATGTTTAATATCTTGTTTAAAAGACTGAGAACATTCAGGAAACCAAAATTCGATATCATCAGTAAAAACAGAAGAACGTTGAAATAAGATGCTTTTACTTAAAAGCTTAAAAACATCAATGCGATCATCAAAGGATAATGACGTTTGAGACGATTTAGATAAAGAAACATCATATAAATCATCGTGTAATAAATCCGATTCTTTAGCTAATAAATGGTTAACATAAGACGAGTTTAATCGCTCAAAAATCATAGTTTATCTCCTTTGTTTATAATAACTAATTTAACCTACCACAAATAAAGCATCATTAAACATAACGATAATAAATTAATTTTATGCTAAAATTTTAAACACATGTCAAACGCAGTAACAACAATAAACTATCAAAATAATCATCAAATAGAAGTTTTTATCATTTCTGCATCATGGAACGCAACAACACTATTCGACTCAACAAGCCATGTAATGCCCAAAAAAATTAGCAAACTTTTTCAAGATATAAATCTTATAGATAAAACGATCATAGATTTTTCTAAACATAATATCGATCTTGTTAAAGAAAACGTAACAATTGAAAAAAATAATATAAAAGCTAAAAAAGAGTTTTTAACAATTTACAAAAACACAGCTAATCATAACGAAACACCATTAGAAACGATAAAAACATTAGAAAACCTAACGAATACATTTCATAAAACAATCTATGATCAAGTAGAACAAGCCATCAACAAAGATGCCATTATCGGATTACTAGGAGGCGATAGTAGTTGCTCATATCCTATTATTAATGCCTTAATTGATTACATTCCTACATTTTCAATTTTACAACTAAATGCTGAACTCCATTTAGAAATTCCAAATGCAAAAACACCCTATGCCACACAATCAATTATGTCTAAAATCTTAACAGACAAAAACGATATTAAGCGTTTAGTTCAAGTAGGAAGTAAACATTACACTGAAGCCGAACTAACAACGATAAAGAAGTACAAAGGTCAAATCAAGACTTTTTTTCAAGAAGATATTTTAAAAGACCTTTATTTAGGAAAACCTTGGGATTCATACTGCAAAAAAATAATTAATAATACTACAGATAATATCTATATCTCTATTCATGCTAATAGCCTTCAACCGCATTATAGCAGTACAACACAAAGCTTTTCTGAAGCAAGTTTTACCTATGATCAGCTACACTATTTAATCAAACAAGTTAGTAAGTCTGGAAAAAAAATTATTGGTTTTGATATAGTTGGCATTGAAGATACAGACTATTTACCAGATTTACACAAAATGACTCAGTTACTGTATACCTTATCATCTTGCTCATGGAAAACATATCAATAATATGAGAAATATCGATATTAAATCGCATATTAAACCCAGTTTTTTTAGAAAATTTGCCATTGGCGCATGGCACAAACCTCATGATCCAAAAGTTTATACAAAAATAAAAATTGATATTACACATTTAAAATCATTATTACAAAATAGTACAGAAAGCTTGTCTCTAATTCATTTTTTTACCAAAGCAATGGGAATCATCTATAAAACCTATCCTGAATTAAACATCGCACTAATTGGAAATAAATGTTACCAAAGAAAAGACGTAACAGCCTTTATCCACACACATATCCGTAAACAAAACCATTATGATTTAAGCGGTATTACTATTAAAAACACGGATAAAAAGACATTAACAGAAATTTCAAAAGAAATTAAAAATAAAGTAAATAACATCAGACATAATAAAAACAAAGAAATTAACCAAACCAATCGTATTTTAAAATACTGCCCAAGCTGGTCTTATCAACTATTGGTTTCATTATTTGATTTTATTATGAATCGTTTAAATCTTAGCGTATCATGTTTAGGGTTGCCGAAAGATCCGTTTGGAAGTTATGGCATATCCGCTATTGGAAGTTTAGGGTTTGAAGAAGGGTTTGTGCCTTTATTTCCATTATCTCGATTAAGCATGATACTAGCTGTCGGAAAACCCTTTAAAGAATGGACCTTTGAAACGGGTAAACCTAATGAACATTGGATGATAAACTTATGTTTTACATTGGATCATCGTTATTTAGATGGTGCTCATGTAGCAAAACCATTAAGACTTCTTAAAAAAATCACATTAAATCCTCATAAATATGATATTAAGTTTGAATAAATTCCATCCTTAACCTATAGTCTCGTAATTCATCCCCCTCTTATTATCATCACGACATACGATATTTATCCATAAGAAAACTTCAGTAATAAATAGGGTAAATCACCCTATGCTTATACTAAAACACTTAAAATTTAAACGAGATAAATTGTTTTATAGCAATATCATATGAGGATAAAGAATCTTCAACAGCTGAATCATAATCAAAATGTAATGTTAAGGAATAGTTTAGATACTCTGTTAAAGTAAAAACACATTTATTTTCTAATAAAAGCCTATAATCATCAAAGGAAAGGATATCTGGTTGATAATAAAAAATAGTATATAACTGTAACGATTCTGTAATAGACATATAAAGTTGTTGAAAATGAGTTAAACGAATTAATCGGGTCACAATATCAGTGGATAATGATTCATATTCGTGCATTAAGCCTAAATTAATATCATAAGAAAATAAAGATGACTCAAGTACGTTTTTGCCTAATGATCCCCCCATTAATAAACGATGTTTTAATAACTTAAAAATATTAGATTGTTCCTGAAAAAAAAGATCATACCGAAATGTATCAGAAAAATAACGAATAAAGCGAAAATGATAAAACGATTTATCTTTTATAGTTATATCTTTCTTTTTAGCATAGTGCATAGATGCAATCAAAAAAAATTGAGTATATTGATCATAAGAGAAACCATAATTAAGACGATACTCTGGTATAAACGATACATAATGATTATTTCCATTTAAAACATCTAACTGAATAGATAATTGCTGATTTAATCCTAAAAGCGACTGATTTTTAAACGAATTAACATGAACAACGGCTAAAATAGAATTTAGGAATAAACAATAACAAAGAAAAATTACTTTAAGCATAATCAGAAAATAAATTCGTATATTGAAACGAATACTGTAACTCATTAACTAAGCGATCATTAGACACAATTTTATACTTAGCTTGCGAACCATCATCTTGAAAAACAGGTGCGTTTAATCCATCCTTTTTTGAATGAAAAGAATAAAGCTCTTCTTTAGTAGGGTGATGATTAGTAACGCAATTAATAATATGATTTTTTATACATTGATTAAGGACTAAATCAACAATACCCACAACATCATCAATATGAATTAAATTAACACAAGCATCTCTACCAGAAACTACTTTTCCAGACAAAAAATGAGCAATACGCCTATCATAACCATATAATCCAGCACACCTTAAAACCGTAGCATCAACATTGGGTAAGGACAATAAATACTGCTCGACATCATATAAGACATGTTGCCTATCTGAAACAAGATTAATAGCATCATCTTCTTTGACAATCTTATTAGTCATAGAATAAATAGAGGTAGAAGAGGTAAAGATAATCCACTTTTTTGATGTATTTAAATCAGAATAATACTCAACCAATGCCTTTATCTGCTTAAAATAAACCATAGGATCCTTAAACCATCGTCGAAACGGAAGGGTAATAATTAAAGTTGGAGATAAAAAAATATCATCAGAATCAACACTAACATCACCTGATTCAGAAACCGTAAGCACACTTGACTTAACACCTAAAGAGTTTAATAAACCTAACTGTTCTTTTCGAGTAGTAGAACCTAAAACTAAATCCTCTTGACGTAGTAACCTTTTAGCAAGATGTTGTCCTAACCAACCACATCCAACAATACTAATCATACTTTTGTTGCAAAAGCCCTTTCCTTAATATGTCTATAATGATCCAAAACACTAGGATCATGAAGCGATGATATATTAATTTTGGCTTCTTGATTAGTAAAAATATATTTAACAGCTAATTCAACTTTTTTACCATTCTTAGTATAAGGAATAGCTGAAACTGGAAATATATGATTTGGGCAATGACGTGGTGATAACTTTTCTTTAATTAAATGCTTTAAAGCATGTTTAAAATCAGTTGAAAAATCATCCATCGAATCTAATAAAACAAATAAAAGCATACTATCCGTTTCATCAATATGAATAACAAGAGAATCCTGAACCAAAGGCTGAGATTCAATCAAACGATAAATTTCTGCCGTCCCAATTCGAATACCCGCACGATTTAAGGTTGCATCACTACGACCTAAAACCTTTAGGCCTCCTTGATCTGTTATATAAATAAAATCCGAATGATTCCAAATATTAGGATATTTATTAAAATAACTATTTTTGTAAATACTAAAGTCATCATCATTCCACATGTATATAGGCATAGAAGGTACCGGTTTTTCACATACAAGCTCACCTTCTGCATTAACTATAGCTTTTCCAAATTCATCATATGCCTTTACAGGATAACCTAAACTAATGGATTGTAATTCACCTCGTCTTACAGGAAGCATGGGATTTCCCAAGGCAAAACAACCTACGATATCAGTCCCTCCCGATATCGATGCTAATTGAACATTAGCCTTTACATGAGTATAAACATAATCAAAATCTTCTTCATATAAAGGGGATCCTGTTGATAAGATCAGTTTTAAAGATGATAAATCAAGATGTTCAGATACCTTTAAATTAAACTTTAAAGAAGCATTAATATATTTTGCAGATGTACCATAAATTGTAATCTTATAATCATCTATGAGCTTCCATGTAGAAAGTTTATCTGGATAATAAGGAGCGCCATCAAATACAACTAATGTAGCCCCCGTTGCTAAAGCACTCACAAGCCAATTCCACATCATCCAACTACAACTTGTGTAATAAAAGAAAACATCATGACGTGTGAGATTACAATGTAAGCATTGTTCTTTAATATGTTCAATCAACACTCCTCCAACAGAATGTGTAATTGACTTTGGTTTTCCTGTCGTTCCTGATGAATATAATATATAGAGAGGATCATTAAACCCAACCGCTTCAAAAGCAATTTTTTTAGGTGTATATAAATCAAAAATTTTAGAATAAGATACAGCATCTAAATAATCATTATGAATACAGTCCCTATCTAATAAAACAGAAGATCGAATACTTGTTAATGCGCGTAAAACAGAATTTATCTTATCAACAATAGAAAAGCGTTTACCTTTATATCGATAACAATCTACAAACAATAAACATTTAGGAGAAACTTGTACAAACCGACTTAAAATAGCGTCCTCGCCAAAATCAGGAGAAACAGACGTCCATACAGCACCTAAAGAGGCAACCGCTAAAAAAAACACCATGGTCTCTTCACAATTTGTAGCAACAGCAGCAACTCTATCTCCTTTTTGAATTCCCTTATCACGTAAAAATTGTGCACAACAAGACACCTTATCTGTTAATTGCTGATACGATGTTTTTCCAATTTCACCACCCTCATTAGCATTAATAATGGCAGTATGATTATCATTAAATCGCAAGCAATTTTCAGCATAATTTAAAGAAACGCCCTCAAACCATTTAACCCCTGGCATCATAGTATCAGACATAACCTTAGAATAAGTACCAGAATAGCTAATTTTAGAATAAGAAAAATAATATCCCCAAAAAGCCTCAGAATTTTCACAGGCCCATGTATGTAATTCATGATAGCTATTTAATGAAATATTAAAATGATCGACTACAGATTGCATAAACAAAGCCATTTGAGATGATGATTGATCTGATTCAGACGGGCTCCATACGATATTTGACACATAAATCTCCTTAACTAATATTCTAAAATTAAGAATATTATATCAAAATTAAACAACAATACAAAAATATGTTTTAAGGCTAAGAAAAAAATAAATTTAAATATAATTATATTATTAAAAAAATCATAATTTTATACTACTATAGTCTACACTGTTACATAAAATCTCAAAAAACAAGGAATAAAAATGTCTAAGAAGGTATATATTACCGATGCAAAACGATCTGCGATTACAAACTTTGGAGGATCATTAAAACACCTTTCTCCTGTAGATATAGGCATTAACTGTTTAACATCTATTTTAGAACATAGCCCCGAATTAAAAACACAAACTGACTTAGTTATCATAGGAAATGTTTTATCAGCTGGCCATGGTCAAAATATCGCAAGACAAATAGCGTTAAAATCTGGAATTGATCAAGATATCCCCTCATTTTCTGTTAACCATGTTTGTGGATCTAGCATGCAAGCGATCCTCATTGGAATGAATTACATCCTATCAGGAAACGCCGATATTATTATCGCTGGGGGAACAGAATCCATGTCGAGTGCTGCTTTTGCAATGCCAAATTATCGCTGGGGAAATAAAATGGGTCATAATCTATTAATTGACACAATGATTCAAGATGGATTATGGGATGCTTTTAACGATATACACATGGGTGTCACAGCTGAAAACATCGCCAACCAATGGAACATTTCACGCGAAGAACAAGATATATTTGCACTTATAAGCCAACAAAAAGCAAGTAAAGCTCAAAAAAAAGGTGTTTTTAAAGATGAAATAGTACCAATAACAATTCAAACAAAAAAGGAAAGTAACATAATTAAAGACGATGAATTTATTAGACATGATATTGAAATTGACAAACTCAAAAAACTAAAACCTGCGTTTGAAAAAGATGGTACTGTAACAGCAGGAAATGCATCAGGACTTAATGATGGGGCTTCCTTTGTTGTTCTAATGAGTGAAGAAAAAGCAAGAACATTAAAGCAACCAAACAATATTAGACTAATACAATCAACAACAATTGGAAATGACCCAAAAATTATGGGAGTAGCTCCCTGTAAAGCCATTCAAAAATTATTAGATATAAGCAAACACACTATCAATGACATAGATTTATTTGAAATAAACGAAGCCTTTGCAGCACAATGCATAGCCATTCAGAAAACATTAAACATTCCTGATGAAAAATTAAATGTCAATGGAGGTGCCATCGCATTAGGACATCCCATTGGAGCATCTGGAGCTCGAATTACAACAACATTGATTCATGAAATGAAACGACAAAAAACACAAACTGGTATTGCTTCTTTATGTATTGGAGGAGGTCAAGCCATTAGTCTAATGTTAAAACAAGAATAAACAAGAAAAAGGAGAATTAAAATATGGGTAAAATTGTTTCAAATTATGCAGATCTAGTTTTTACAAAACAAGAAATGAAAAAAAGGTTAAATCCTAAAACATATAACGAATTTATGGATACTATTAATAATGGTTCATCATTAAATGAAGCAATCGCAGAAGACATTGCTAGAGCGATAAAAGAATGGGCATTAGAAAACGAAGCTACGCATTTCACACATTGGTTTCAACCACAACGTAATGGAACCGCAGAAAAACATGATGCTTTCTTAGATTATAATGAATATGGTGATATTATCGAAACATTTACCGCCAAACAACTGATTCAATCAGAACCCGATGCATCTTCGTTTCCATCAGGAGGAATTCGCTCAACATTCGAAGCAAGGGGTTACACTGCATGGGATCCAACATCACCTGTATTTCTAAGAGAAAATAAAAACTCCAAATCATTAATTATACCCTCTATATATTTATCATGGACAGGCGAAGCCCTAGACATGAAAACCCCATTAAACAGATCAACAAACACATTAAATGTGTATGCTATACAATTACAAAAAATATTAGGAAACAGACTAGCAAAACGAATAAAAGTATTTTCTGGTCTAGAGCAAGAATATTTTTTGATTCCTATAGAAAAAGCCAATAAACGACTTGATTTACAAATATGTGGGCGAACCATTTTTGGATCGTCTGCATCAAAAGGTCAAATTATGGAAGATCATTATTTTGGATCCATCCAACCAAGAGTAATGGAGTTTATGAATCATTTAGATCTAGAGCTATATCGATATGGTATTCCTGTTAAAACAAAACATAATGAAGTAGCTCCCAATCAATTTGAATTAGCTCCCTTATATGAAGAAATCAATTTAGCAATTGATCATAATTTATTAACCATGGAAATAATGAGACGTATAGGACAAGAACATAATTTTCTAGTGTTATTTCATGAAAAACCGTTTGCTGATGTTAATGGGTCAGGAAAACATATGAATTGGTCTATTGGTGATAACACAGGGGCAAACTATTTAGAACCATCTCGTTCACCATTAAAAAACATATCCTTTTTAATGACACTATCAGCCGTATTATTAGGCGTTAAAAACCACTCAGGATTACTACGAGCAGCCATTTCTGATGCTGGAAACGAATATCGCTTAGGTGCCAATGAAGCCCCCCCTGCAATACTTTCGGTGTATTTAGGAAGTTATTTAACAGATTTACTAGATCATATTGAAGGCGTTAAAACGTTTACTGAAAAAGAAATTCATTATATTAATCATGGTTTAGAATCAATGCCAAGAGTCGTAAAAGATTATTCTGATAGAAACAGAACATCTCCCATAGCCTTCACAGGAAATAAGTTTGAATTAAGAGCATTAGGTGCATCTGCCAATGGTGCAGCCGCTGCTAAAGTTTTAAATATGTTATGTGCCTATGGATACAAAAAGATTATTGAAAGACTAAAGTCTAAAAAAGATGTTAAAAAACAAGCCTACCAACTTATTAAAGAAATATTAATAGAAACAAAAGAAGTACGTTTTGAAGGAAATAATTATGCAAAAGAATGGCATAAAGAGGCAAAAAAAAGAAAATTATTCCAAGTTGATACAACCCCAGAAGCCATTAATTATGAAACAAAAAAAGATAGTATTGAGTTATATGAATCATTAAACATCTTATCAAAAAGAGAAATTGAATCTAGAGTAGATATTAAACTTGATGCATTTAGCAATACAAAAATTATTGAAATAAAAGTTGCGTTAGAGTTAGTAAAAAAAGAAATTTTCCCAGCCATAACCAAACAAATAGTAGAATTATCCACCGCATACTCACAAAGTTTAGTAGCAAAAATTGATTCATTAGCTTTAAAAAAGGATTTAAATATAATTGAAAATCTTTATTCAAGTATTCAAACAAAGGAATCCTACATACAAAAATATATTAATAAATTAGATGACGTAAACAATAGTTTTAAATTAGCTCAATCATTAGCAGAAAAAGGTGAAGAGCTTTTATTATCACTGAGAAAAGATGTAGATGAAGCTGAAAAAAGAATCAGTAGTGAATTTTGGAAACTCCCATCATATGATGAACTACTTTTAAATTTTTAAATTTTTATTTGAAATTTAACAAATAATTATATAAAACATAGTTTTATTATAGTAAATTAGCTCAAAAAACATAATATAAATATTATTAAAAATATTTCGATAAACTATCTAAAAAAGTGTCTTATGGACTCACAATTCAAGTTATCAGTTAGATATATTTTACTGACAAAAACTAAATCAGCAGTATCATGATATCAGAAAACAAAAAGAGAAAACACAAATCGATAAAGAATAGTTACATCAAAAAGATATTAATAATTCCTTATCAATCAACTGGGAACCAAAAGGACAATTGGAAATCATTATCAAAGCAATAGAACCTAACACAACCTTTACAATCTCTAAAAACACACCACCCACATTAAAAATTCTATCAGAAGTAGCAAAAATGCAAATTAGATCTAACATTCTAGCCGAGACAGAGTTAGAACCTGGAACTTATATCATTAATGAATCACAACTCACACACAAAAACACCTTCCAAAATCTTTTGAAGGAAAAGAAGTGATTAGATTAGAAAAAGTATAGAAGATAGTTAATCTAAATGCTTATTTACTTCCCAAATCGTACCATGTCGTCCATCATGTAAAATAACATGCTTTAACAATAAGCTATCTCTAATATCATCTGCCTTTTGAAAATTCTTATCTAAACGAGCTTGCGATCGCTCTAATAACATACTTTCCACATAATCAACATCAATATTAAGTTCCTTAATCATAATCTGATCTAAACGCTTTAAAAATGTACTAGGAGATTCCTGAAATAAACTAAAATAGCGACCTAAATCCTGGATACATTTTACAAATAATGTAGCTGCTCCTTTTAACAAAGTATCTTTGGATTTACGAGTAGATACTTCATGATTAAACGCTCTCACACATTCAAAAATAGATGCAAACGCAACAGGCGTATTAAAGTCATCATTTAAACCATTCGCAACCTTATCATAAACATCGTTAATCATAACCTGAAAGTCAGCGGAAGCCGTTGTACTGCCATCCATAATAGAGTGTGCATCACGTAACGCAGTATAAATACGAGTTAAAGCAGAAATTGCATGATAAGTTTGTTTTGTATCAACATTTAACTCAGAACGATAATGAACACTAAGTAACAAATATTTTAAAATTTCAGGATGATAAGTAGTCATATAATCCCGTCCTTTAATCACATTACCTAACGATTTAGACATCTTTTCATCACCAAAACGAATAAAATTATGATGCATCCAATAGGATACAAACGATTTGTCTGTAAAACATTCTGACTGAGCAATTTCATTTTCATGATGTGGAAAAATTAAATCAATACCACCCCCATGAATATCAATCTTGTCACCTAAATGAGCATGACACATCGCACTACATTCTATGTGCCAACCCGGTCTTCCATCACCCCATGGAGATTCCCAACAAGGCTCACCTTCTTTAGCAGGTTTCCATAATACAAAATCAAATGGATCTCGCTTATTAGGATGAGGATCAACGCGATGACCCGCTTCTAAATCATCTAATGACTTACCACTTAGTTGCCCATAAGACTTAAAGGATAGAACATCAAAAAAAACAGATCCATCCACTTCATAAGCCACATTCTTAGCAATCAATCCCTGAATAAACGTAACAATATCATCCATATGCTCTGTACATTTAGGCGTAACATCATGAGGTGTAATAGATAACAAACTTAAATCTTCTTGAAATGCTTTAATATAATATTCCGTTAACTCAGATACAGACATCTGTTTTTCTTGAGAACGAACAATTATTTTATCATCAATATCAGTAAAGTTTAGGACATAGGTTACCGAGTAGCCCAAATATTCCAACCAATTTCGAACCATATTAAAAAAAATAACCCCACGAAAATTACCAATATGTAACAAATCATAAACCGTAGGCCCACAGACATACATCGACACAACACCCTCACGCAATGATTTAAACACCTCCTTTTGCTTAGAACGTGTATTATAAAGCCTTAAAGTCATGAGCAAGAATCATGGGGTAGGGGATCATAACCAAAATCAGACCAAGGATGACACGATAAAAGGCGTTTTGCAGTTAAATAAAATGCCTTAAACGGAGAATAGGTTTTAAAAGCATCAATAGCATACTCTGAACAGGATGGTTCAAAGCGACAACAAGACCCGATAAAAGGAGAAATACCCCATTGATATAATCGAATCAAAGAAACTAAGAACCATTTTAACATAATTATAAAATAGTGGGGTTAGGAGCATCCTTATAAACATCTTCTGGATCAAACACTTTCTCTGTTTCTTCAAATTCTAGTTTAACAGATTCTTTATTAAACTTATCACCAAAAGGGATACTACGGTAAAAACAAGATCGATATCCAACATGACAACTAGCACCACCTTGAACATCAACACGTAACCAAATACAATCTTGATCATCATCAATACGAACATCTTTTATAATCTGATATAAACCGCTGGTTTTACCTTTATGCCAAAGAACCTTTCTACTACGTGAAAAATAAACGGCTTGTCCTAATTCTAAGGTTTTAATCAAAGCTTCTTTATTCATAAAACCTTGCATAAGAACTTCACCCGAATCATAATCTGTCGTAACAACAGGAATTAAACCATCATTATCAAACTTTGGTGCAAAACTTGACGATTCTTCAACTTGTTCAATACTAGAACGCTTTTTAAACAGATCCTCATATGTCATAACATCACTATTATGACATAATCAAACCCGTTTCAAAAGATAGTGAAATATTTTGATATAATTGATAAAATATGAACTATGTTAGATTTAACAGCATTTAACAAAAAAAAATATACCCCATACGAAACACCTTTAGAAAGAGCCGATAAGTTAGAACTATTTTTAGGAAAAGATTCTCCTACTATTTATATAAAACGAGATGATCTGTTAGGTTTAACCGGTGGTGGAAATAAAACCCGAAAATTAGAATTCTTAATGGCTGATGCCATTAAGAAAAACTCAAATGCAATCATTACAAATGGAGCCATTCAATCCAATCATTGTCGACTTACATTAGCCGCATCTATTCGAGAAAACTTCGAATGTCATTTAGTATTAGAAGAACGAATCCCCAATACATTTAATCAAGAGGCCAGTGGCAATAATTTTTTATTTCAACTTCTTGGAGCAACATCCATAACCGTAGCAAAAAAGGGAGAAAATATACAGGATATTACAAAAAAAATTGCACATAATCTAACTAAAAAAGGAAAAACACCCTATATAATACCCGGTGGTGGTTCTAATGAAATTGGCGCATTAGGCTACGTAAACTGTTTTCATGAAATGAAAGAGCAATTTAAACCATTACAAATTAAACCATCAACAATAATCTGTACAAGTGGAAGTTCTGGAACACATGCTGGTTTAGTAACAGGTATTAATATAAGTAATGAACCTATAAAATGTATTGGCATAAGCATTATGCGTTTAAAAGCCGAGCAATTAGAATTAGTTCATTCATTAGCATCAAAAACCGCTCGATTATTACAATCAAATACATCTATTAATCGAGAGGACGTTATCATATATGATAACTATGTTGGCAATGGCTACAGTGATCCAACACCTGAAATGATTGAAGCGGTAACCATTTTAGCTCAAACAGAAGGCATCTTATTAGATCCAGTTTATACAGGAAAAGCACTTGCAGGAATGATTGATCTTATCAGAAAAAACAAAATTAAATCAGATGAAACCATTATTTTCATTCATACTGGAGGATCCCCAGCCTTATATGCCTATCAAAAAGAATTTACACAAACACTCAAAACAAACTACCAAAAATCAACATGATTCAGCATAAAAGACCCCGACGATTACGGTTTAACCAAGCAATTCGATCATTAATAGCCGAAACAACCTTATCCGTTAACGATTTAATTATGCCTATATTTATTAATGAAAACATAAAGCAAAAAGAGCCCATTTATTCCATGCCTGGGATATATCGACATACCATTCAATCAGCCATTGAACAGTGTCAGATAATAGGTGATTTAGGAATTCCTGCCTGCGCCCTTTTTCCAAGTATTCCAAATGAATTAAAAAATTCAAAAGCGAGTGAAGCACTGAATATAAATGGCTTTTATTACGAGGCTATCTCCAAAATTAAAGAGTCATGTCCGGAACTGTTAATTATCAGCGATGTTGCCTTAGACCCATACTCATCAGATGGTCATGATGGCTTAGTAATGGGAACAAGAATAGCCAATGATGAAACCGTAGACATATTATCAAAAATGGCGCTGTACCAAGCAAAAGCAGGCGCAGATATCATTGCACCCTCTGATATGATGGACGCAAGAGTAGGTGCTATAAGAAAAGCCTTAGAAGAAGCCTCATTTAACAATACGTTAATCATGAGTTATAGCAGCAAATATGTATCGTCTTTGTATAGGCCCTTTCGAGATGCTCTTGACTCAGCACCTAAAAAAGGAGACAAAAAAACCTATCAAATGGACCCAGCTAACCGCTTAGAAGCCCTAAAAGAAGTTCAGCTTGATGAAGAAGAAGGTGCTGATATCATCTTAATAAAACCCGCCTCGATATATACTGATATCATTAGAGATGTCAAAGAAAATACAACGTTACCGATTGCCGCCTATCATGTAAGTGGCGAATACAGTATGATAAAGGCCGCTGCTGACAAAGGGTATTTAAATTACGAAGATACCTTATATGAAACATTACTATGCATCAAACGTGCAGGAGCTAATATGATTTTAAGTTATGGTGCGATAGATGCTGCCCTAATGATTAATCAAAAATACATGAGATAATAAATCTCAAAAAATAATATATTACCAATTCCCCCTTATGCAAATTTACTGAATCCAGCGCCCCGTGTTAAACACTTCACATATAGAATAAAGCAAAACTATACGAAAAACACGTCCTCGGTAAAGAAAAAGTACAACACCATCATTTAATCATAATCCCGCATTATAAAATTATGGGTATTTTATAGATAACCATACGAATACAATCATAATAAAAAACCATTATGATTTAATTGATAGCGATATACCAAATATAATTCTAATAAATCTCCATAAAAAAGTATTAAATTTATATTTCAACAATAAACTTAGTTACTGGGCGTTAACAACTGTGCATTTACTGTTTTATTAACACTCGCATATAAGCGAGAAATTGGGCATTTTTGAATAGCTTCTTGTACATACCTCTGAAACTGATCATCCGAAATACCAGCCACATCAGCCTCTACCGTTAATGTAATATCAGTAATTACAGGGCCCGTATCATCACGCTCTAACGTAACACTAGCACGTGTATCAATATGATTATTCTCAAATCCATTATTGCTTAATAAAGCAGACAAAAACATCGAATAACAACTCGCAATAGCAGCCCCGACTAATTCTTCTGGATTCGTTCCATCCGCATTTTCAAATCGTGTAGCAAACGAAAAATCACCTGTATAGCCTGCTTTAGGCAAACTAAACGATCCATTTCCCTCTTTTAAATTTCCATTCCATCTTGCTGTTGCTTCTTGTTTAGACATAAACTTCCTCCAAAAATATTAAAACTAAGCTAATCATATCAAAAAAAAAAAGGTAATTCTAATAGAAAAAACCGCTATACTTGGAACAAAACAAAACTAAGGGTATACTAATCCAATGGAAAAACAAGTATTAAATGCATTATCTCAAATTATAGATCCCGATCTAAATAATGATATTGTCTCCTTAAATTTTATTAAAAACCTTACCATTAACAAAGGTGATGTTTCCTTTACCATCGAATTAACGACACCAGCATGTCCTGTTAAAGACATGTTTAAAAAACAAGCAGAAGACTTAGTTTCAGCCATAAAAGGTGTTAAATCAGTAACCGTAACAATGGGTGCTCAAGCTAAAAAAAATTCAATTACCAGTAGCGATAAAGAAAATCTAAAAAAAATCACCTCTATTATTGCTGTTTCAAGTTGTAAGGGTGGGGTAGGAAAATCTAGCATGTCAGTCAATCTAGCCTATAGCCTAAAAGAAAGTGGCGCAAAGGTGGGTATTTTTGATGCAGATGTGTATGGGCCTAGTTTACCCACAATGATACGAACTGAGCAAGAATTAATTATGCAAGGAAATGACATTCGACCCATCGATTATAAAGGAATTAAGTGTATGTCATTTGGCTATGCTCTTGATCAATCAGATGAAGGCCCTGCCATTTTAAGAGGCCCTATGGTAACACAAATTATTGGCCAGTTTTTAACTCAAACGGCCTGGGGAGAGCTTGATTATCTTATTATTGATATGCCTCCAGGAACAGGCGATATCCCCATAACCCTTTGTCAACTCATTCCAATTACAGCAGCTGTCATTGTAACAACACCTCAACACATCAGTTTTATAGATGTTGTTAAAGGAATCGAAATGTTTGATAACTTAAAAGTACCCGTAGTGGGCGTTATTGAAAATATGAGTTATCTAAACATTAATAACAAAAAACACTACCCCTTTGGCAAAGGCGCCTTAGATCGACTTATCCATGAATTTGGATTTAAACAAACCCTTCAACTGGAACTTAATGCAGATATATCAGCATGCTCAGATCACGGAACTCCCTATATCGAACATCATAAAACATCCGATACCAGCAAAAAAATTCAAGACTTTAGCAATAAAATTATTCAAGAAATTAGTATTATAAAACATGGCAAACAAGAACTACCAAAAATAGGTTATGATAAAAAAGATGGAATCATTATAGAAAAAGATGGAAAAGAGTACCTTATTAAACCTAAAACATTACGATTAGAATGTCGTAGTGCCTTATCCAGAGATGAATTTACTGGCAAACCTTTAATTAAACCAAGTGATATACCTGATGATATTTATCCTGTATCCATGAATCCTGTTGGTAATTATGCACTAGGTATTAACTGGAGTGATGGTCACGCATCCTTATTTCCATATGAAACAATTTTATCTCTATGTAAAAAATAGCCGAACATATAACGCTTAAACTTAAAAAAAAATTAAATAACTTAAGTAAATAGATTATTAAATAATATTAGCTTAATTATGAACCGGTTTCCGAATCGTTAATATAAGAGGGGTCTTTCCAACCAATGTCTGACAACTTAACCGAGAATATTCTGTAGCTGGTTTTTCATTATCAATATCTAACATATCATATTCTTCTTCCCGAGGCTCCTTATTCTCTGGCGTTCCATTATGAACTTCAACCGAACAAGACGAACAGGATAACTGACCATAACAATCCGAGCACAGTACATTTTCACCATATCCATATGAACGAAAATAGGATAAAACAGAGCCCGGTTCACCCGGTTCAGGAGGGTCTTGAGTTTGATCTGAATAAATAATAATAAACGACTCAATTAACTCACTATAGGCTATAAGAGGGATACATTGATGTAAAAAATCCGTATTTGAAAATAACATATTTAACTTTGATGCATGCTCTACATTAGAATATAAAAAATTAAAAAATAAATTTTGTATTTTCTCTGGCCATTTTGAAGATTTTACAAAAAGTGATAACTCAGGTTCTAACGTAATATTACCTGTATAATTATTATTTATTTCTGTTAAAGGAATTATGACTGACATTGGGCCACCATATTTTTCTTTGTTGCTAAATAATCTCTATATTCTGTTTCAAAAAAGAATTCTTTCTCTCCAAAAGCAGGCTTTAGTTGATCTAACCATGTTGCATTTTCATCATATTTAGCAAAAAACACACGATCACACCAAGAATTTAAACGACCTTGCAAAAATTTTAAAACAAAAACATCTTCACCCGCTATACGTTCTTTTCCTAAAACACACACTTTTCCTGGCCCACAAGACATCGAAGGACCTCGTGCCGTATGAGATAAACCAGACATTTTCTTGCGAGCTTCCGAATATATATACAATGCTTTTGCTAAAGGAACTTCAAAATAACATTGAGGCCCTGTATCCCTAGCAACAAACATATAGTATGGGATCATGCCATATTGCACTTGCATTTCCCACATCGTAGACCAAACTAGGGGGTTGTCATTAATATAGCGCATAATAGGAGCCTGTGTTCTTATGTTACATCCTATCTTACGTAATCGCTTCACAGCTTCAATAGTTGGACGAGAAATCTCATTAAAATGACTAAAATGTGCCATAATTGAAATATGTTTTCCTTTATTTATAAACCGTTCAAAACACTCTAACAAAGAATCGGCATCAGGATCTGTCAAAAATCGATACGGATGATACGTTAAAGCTTTCGTTCCCATCCTAACATTTTTAATATGATTAAAATCAGGCTCTGTTAAGGGCTCTAAAATAGACTCAAATACATCTGATTTCATCGTACCAGGATCCCCACCCGTAATCAAAATATCGGATATTTCTTTATGTTGTCTTAAATACTTATGTAAATTTACCGTATCTTGCTCTAAAAACTTGTCTTTACCCACAAATTGATTAAATCGAAAACAATACGTACAATATGCATGACATGTTTGAGCATTTCGATGAAACATCAAACATGTTTTACTATATTTATGTTGTAACCCCTCACATTCATAAGAATGATCTTCCTCTAGGATTATAGGCCTATTTGATGCTTGATTAGCAGGCGCTGGATTTTTATCGCTTCTTAAATCTGAAATAGCATCAGCAATTAACTCTCGAGAACAATTATCAGCAAGCATGTTTTCTATCCTTACCAATTCATCAGGAAGTAACATATCAGGCTGTGGAAATGTAAGTTGAAATAACGGATCGAAATGATAATGATCCCAATCAATTAAATCAATGATATGTTGATTAATTTTAAATGGATACACCTGTGCAACAATTTCGCGTTGCTTTAAATAGGGATCTACGACTCCTTTTGATTCAAATATATCCTTAATATCGGTACGCAAATATTTTTTATATGGCTTATGCTCTACAATAAAACCATCATTACATTCCCAATTTTTTGGTTTTTCAAATTTAATTTTAAACTCATCAGCAAGTGTTGTTTGTCTACCCATACACACCTTCTTTAAAAAAATAATTTTATGATACTAAATATAATTGTAAATGATAAAAAAAAAGAATCAAAGTTATTTTTAATGGTCAGATAATATTGAAAATAAAAACATTAAATATGATCATTTTTAATGTATAATACAAAAAAATAAAACCATAACAACACCTTAATTATGAACAGATTAATAAAATCTAAACTAGAATTTTCAACTATTATAAAAGATGCCTCAAAAACCATTCGATCACAATCTGATACCCATAATTATCAACCAACCAATTACATCCATAGAAATATACATTATGAAATTTTAGTAATAAAAAAAGGTGGCGGAGTCCACAATATTGATTTTAAAGAATATCCTGTATTAGATAATCAACTATTTTTTTTAAGGCCCGGCCAAATGCACCAGTTTTCTCCAACTAAAGAAACTGAATATTCATTTATTGCCATTGATAATAACGACATTAAATTAAATAACAATATAGCCTTATCACAATTCAAATTCTTTCAATCCGTATATGCAAAAGGATACCACCTTGTTGATGATGTTAAAGCCATCATGAAATCCATACAACAAATACAAGCAGAGCTACATCCTCAAAAGAAGTCAAAAATAAATCAAGACATTATTATTAGTAGTCTCACCGTTATACTACTAATACAAATACAACAACTATTTAATAAACCTAAACTCAAAAAATCAAAACAAACAAAAACAAGAAAACAATGTGATTTAATTGATGAGTTTAATGCTTTAATTGACTCTGATACAAATACAAAACGATTTGTAAAAGAGTATGCAGCCTTATTATTTGTAAATCCAAATTACCTTAACGAACGCATCAAATTAGAAACCGGACACCCAGCTAGTTTTTGGATTAACAAATCCATTATTATTAATATTAAAAAAACACTCTTAAAAACAACCAAACCATTATCAGACATTGCCAAAGAATTTAATTTCCCCAATTCAACCCATTTAATACGATTTTTTAAAAAACAAGAAAATATAACGCCATTAGCCTTTAAGAATCAGCATAGAGTTATTGTTAGCTAAGAGAAAATAAGTTTATCTAAATACAATCTGATATGTGCTGCCGGAAAAAGCTCTCCATAGGGACCTTGTTAATATGTCTTCTTGTTTACATTCTACTGTAAGTTTTTCTTGAGATTTTGTTGATAGAAATGAAAATGAAGATGATGATGAAGATGATGTTGTTGACGTTACTTGGTTTTCTTCTGATGGTGAATTGAGTTGTGATGGTGTTATTGGCGTTACTTGGTATTCTTCTGGTGGTGATTTGAGTTTTGATGGTGTCAGTGGGGGCTGTGCTGTTTGGGCTTGTCCATTCATCACAAAATGAAACAAACGTTTTCCTAGACTAGCTGGTGTTTGGGCTTGTCCATTCATCACAAAATGAAACAAACGTTTTCCTAGACTAGCTGTTGTGTGGGTTTGTTTATTCATTACTACTCTTGTCGAATGTCTTCCTAGACTAGCTGTTGTGTGGG
>PBBX01000012.1 GCA_002716725.1 bacterium
ATCAGCATCACCACCAGCAGTATCACCACCAGCAGCAGCACCAGCAGCATCACCAGCAGCATCACCACCAGCATCACCACCAGCATCACCACCAGCATCACCACCAGCATCACCAGCATCACCACCAGCACCAACAGCAGCACCACCAGCATCAGCATCACCACCAGCAGCAGCAGCACCAGCAGCAGCACCACCAGCATCAGCATCACCACCAGCATCACCAGCAACAGCAGCAGCATCAGCACCGCCAGCAGCATCACCAGCATCACCAGCATCAGCAGCATCATCAGCATCACCACCAGCACCACCACTACCAGCATCAGCACCACCACCAGCAGCATCACCACCAGCAGCATCACCAGCAGCATCACCAGCATCAGCAGCATCACCAGCAGCACCACCAGCATCACCAGCATCATCATCAGCAGCAGCAGCAACAGCAGCACCAACAGCAGCAGCATCACCAGCAGCAGCAGCACCAACACTAACATTAGAAAACTTAAAACATGCTTTGGGTGTTTATGATATGGAAGGTCTTAGTACAGAATATGGTAAGGACCCTGATTATTCAAATACAACATTTGATCAGATAAAATCTAAGTCGTTAGAGTTAAAGGCTCTTTCTGCCGCAGAAGGTTTTGATCAAACAAAGTTTCAAGCACATGTTGATGCGTTATTTTTACGGTTTATTGAACTTCAGTTATTATCTATACCACATAAGGGTTGGGTCGACATTTTTGAGGGTTATCCAGTGTTAAAGGCTATGTGTGAGGATAAGCAGGATTTGTATGAATATTTTAAGCAGGCTTCCAATGATAACGTGTCGTTTAAAAAGGCTAAAACCAAATTAGACAGGTTTAAATTAATATCTGATAAAATTAAACAACTGGGTAGTAGTAGCTATACTTTTAAAGAAAAGATTGGAACAACAGAAGGTCAAGATCTTAAATTTTTGGATTCGATTGTTGATGGTCTATCCCAAAAGGCCTTTGAAGAGGCAAAAACAGCAGCAAAAACAGGCGACGATCTTATATCTTATTGTCTTAATGCGATTGAAAATAGTAGCCTTGATAAAAGGACAATAAAACTAAAATCTTTTCAAAAAGAGGATCAAAAACAAGCTATTGAATATCTTGCTGATTGTACTTATTTAAGGGATTTATTAACTAAAAAAATTCCTGTTTCTATCAAAGCTAAATTTATAGAATGTGTTAAGCTTAGGGATCCAGATGACATGAGTGATCAAAATCTTATTGATGAGTTTAATAAGGATTGTATTAAATTTGACAGACAATTTGAAATGGGAGGAGTTGGCAATATCTGGTCGTTTCTTAATCACGAATATAAGGAGGGTGACGTAGCTGCTTTGCCTCCTACAACCTTTTTAAAAGAGGGATCTGATTTAGTAAGCTTAGAGGAATTTAAAACATTAGATGAACAGGAGCTATTAGACTTAATGGAATCATCTAAAGGTGCTTCTACTCTGAAAGGTGTTTCTCCTAAATCTATAAACTTAACATTACCTACCTCGCCACTATCTATATCCTTGACTCGTGATGACTTGATTACGGATCATATTCAAAAGATAGATTCTGAGATTGGAATCTTAAGTAAAACATTTAATGATTCTTTTAGAGATTATTATGGAGATGTGTCGTTAATAGATGTTTGTAATTTATTTATTGGTGACCCTGATAAGCGTTTTGAACCGAAAAAAGTAGAAGACTTACAAAAGAAATTTAAAGCGTTGTTAGATCCTAAAAGTCAGAAAATATTTATGCAAGACTTTTTATATCCTGTCGCGATGAAATTAATTCAGAAAAAACATTTAGAACAAAGATCATCAGAAAAGGGAATAAAGGATGAATTAAATGAATTAAAATTTGTGATGGATCCAGCACCGCAACACTGTTTAACTAATTTTGAGTTTGATGATATTAAACGGTTAATACAAGGATGTTGTTCAGGATTTAACTATGATGGCTCTTTAAATAGAGTTTCCTCTACGGTTTTATCAGAAACACAACTAAAAGCCTTAGATACCATGAAAAAGACATTAAGTGGGAAAGATGGCAAAATTACTCATGTTAAATTAGGTGCAGGTGAAGGAAAAACATGGTTGAGTGGTAAGGTTGCCCCTAAGTTGTTTCCATCTATGAGTAATGATCATCCTATTATTCATATTGCACCTTTTGCTCAGTATGAAAAGGGTTGGGAGGAGTTAACTCCAGAGATTGACTTGTCAAAATTAGCAATCAAGAAACATTATTGGGTTAGAGCAAGAGATTTTGAAACACGAATTTCTAAACTTGATTTAGGTAGTCATACGATGTTAAAGGAAGCTGTTATTTTCTGTGATGAATATGATCGATATCAAAACCTTAACATTAAATTAAGTAAGCTAGGCTGTAATCGACGGTGTAATATGTCTGCTACTGATAATTTGGATGAAGTTAAACAACAAATTAGTGAAACCTTTCATGCTCTTAAGGCTCTTGGCGTCAAGGTAGAAGATTTTGAAAATACGGTCTTGTTTATGACCCAAGAAGCAAGAAAAACGCAAATGGAGGATCTTCAAAGAGCTATAAAAATCAAGATAGGGAGTTCATCTGGTTATGCTAAAGAAAAATTGCCAAAACTATCGACAAAGATAGCATGTCTTATCGAACGTTTAGTCGATCAAATGGATGGAGAATTTAAGAGCAGAAAACTTGTTATTAAGACGGATTCTACGTCTTCTAGTGGTTTTCCGGTTAAAGATGCAATGAGAAGCATGATTGCCGATGTAGAGAAGAAGAAACTTAAACCTGATGCTAAGATTCAATTTATTTTTCAGGGAGCTCAATTTGTTTCTGATTCTCCTAAAGATTCTGCTGCTACTGTTGCGAAAAAAGAAGGGTATACCCCTATTTCTATTAAGGATATCAAAGACGAATGTAAAACATTCAGCGGTCGCCCACTTTCGGTTCACATGTTAGCTCCTGATGGATTCAAGTCTTATAAAAAAGGTCAGGCTATTACATTATATCGTGATCAAGGAGGTGTCTGGAAAGATGGTCTTTTTAGTGAAGAAGAGGACAAAGAACAAGGTAGAGATAAGGGGCTTCATATCACACTTTATGATCGTGATAATAAAGTGGGAGGTGATTTTGGTTCTTATAGTCGTGGTGTAGATTATCAGGCTTGTGAAATTGCTAAGGGATCCTTTGATAAATCCTTATCAGTTTCGGCAGAGTCAACAAGTAAAGAAGTGGTTACTAAATCATTAATATATCAGATGGCTAGACGAAATAGGCTTGATCCTGGTCAGGAGACGCGTGTTGATTTACATATATTTGATCATTCTGAAGTGGATGGTAAGTTAGTAGTCGAGGATGATATAGCCTTGTTAGCTAAAAAAGAAAGTGAGATTAATCAAGCTGTTTTAGCTTCTCGTGATGCTACAAAACGTGGAACAAAATTAAAAAAATTATTTGATGTTACTTTTGACAAGTTCGAATTCAATGGTCTTACGGAGGAAAGCAAAGATACAATTAAGAAGAAATTAGAAGATAAGATTCCAGTTTCTATTGATGAATCTGATGATCTTTTAACTATTGAAGAATGGGTCAAAAAATGGACAGTAGAAATAGATGAACAATTTGAAATTGAAAAAGAAAAACTTATGAAATCTAGACAAGAAGATGCAATAAAAACTTTTATAGAGAAAACAATGGCGCGTGACATGCTTGATGGAGAAAAAGACCTTTTACTTACGATATTGAGCATGGAACAAGGTGAAATTACATTAGAAGCCTTTCAAGCATTAGATAAAAAATATAAACGTAATGGTAAACCTCCCGCAGATAACTTCATAAGAAAGCTTCTAAATATCAAGGAATATGGAGTTAGTTTGACGCCCGAAAACAAAAAGTTTTTTATTAGCAAGGTAAAGAGTAGCTGTGGTATAAAGCCTATATCTAACAATAAAACAGGCCGTGAAATAAAACTTAAAGATCTTAAAGATACTTATCAATATAAACGAGCAGGGTTTTATGTGGAGGGAAAAACTGTGGCTGTAAAAGATATGACATTAAACCCTGATGGGAGTGATTTAAAACAATTTAATAAGTATCTCGAAAAACTTGTTTGGCAACAGCAGTATCTATATGGGGATCTTGACATCCTATTGGGTAAAATTAATACTTTAAACAGTGGGGATCCAGAAGACTTAAATATATTAGAAGCTAATTTAATGAAGTTAACAGTTGGGCCGAATCTTATTATAAAAGACAGTCCAAAGTCAAAAATTAATAGGATAATAGAAAAGATAAATACGATAAAAAAGATTTAATATCTAAAGTATCCGTTAAGGTTACACTTGAAGAATATCGTCAATCTGTAAAGGATGTATTTGAATCATTTTATGATGTAGCTAATACGACAGTTGGGCCTATTACACCCAAGAAGCTTAGTGTATTTCTTATGGATTATAGAGAACGTTTAGACTCACCAACCCATGGCGATAGACGTGGATAATTGATTATTTTATTTAGGGAAAGCCCATTGCTATGCTAATATAACAAAAAATTTAAATACATTATTTTATTTTTATTTTCGTTAATAAGAATGAAAAACGTTTATTTTTTCTTAAATTAGGGGATTATTTTATATACTTGGGAAGGTATAATTATGTTTTTATGTATTAAAAGAGAGGGGTTTTTATGACGAGTGTAGGGAGTCCACGACTAGGGAGTTCACGACTAAGATCTTCGGGTAGTTTACCTAGTTCTCGACGTACTAGGTCCGATGATGATGGTGGTAGTGATGCTAAGAGTGTTACCACGGGTGTTCCTAGTGATACTCAGAGTGTTACCACTGTTGGTGGGGTTGGTAGGGTTGATGAGCTTGATGCTGCTTCTGTTATTGGTCATGAGGATAGCAGTTCAAAAGGGGTTAGACAGATAACAACCATTACACATGGGTTTGCGCTTGAGGGCTTAACGAGTAATATAAAAATGGGTTTTAATACTACGCAAATTTTTAATGCGTTGGAAACGGATATTTTCAATCATATAGGTGTCGATAACAAAAACAAATTAGTAAGTTTTCTTAAAAAAGATGAAAGCTTATATGCGCATCTAAGTAGTGAAGACAGGGTCCTAAAACGTAAAGAGTTAGTGAATTCTGTAGAAAATCTGCAATTTAGTACATTAAAGGTTTCCGATGCGTTACAGTTATTAGGATCATTAACTAGGGCATTGGAAGAAAATGAGATCTATAGTTATGCTAAAGACCCGTCACAGTTAGCAAAAACGTTGGTAGGCGATATTAGAGGCACTAAACATGATAAATTAGAGAAACTGTTTTCTAAGGCATTAATGATTTCTTTGTTAATAGAACAATGTCATTATGAAGGGGTTTACAAGGGTGAAGAAAAAGAAGAAATTGATCACTATTATAGTAGTATTGGACGAGATTTAGTTGTTTGTACTTATCTTGATGAAAATGGGAAAATTAGTTTAGGTAAGCGAGAAGGCCCAGAGAAAGATATCAAGGGAGATATATTTAAATCTCATGTAACGGGATATTATTTAGAAAAATTACTTCAACTCAAGCAGTATCAGAAACAAGGAAAGGGTAGGATTTTTGGAAGTCATCAAGCATCTTTTACTGCATCAGATGTTGATGTTGCAAAGGGTGAGATACAATCGGCTTTACTTAGTAAGCATCGTATTGACTATTTGAAAAGTATACAACCCCTAACTTTTACAAGAATTATACATACAGATGAGATAATAAGAGAGGTAGCTAATTCGTCTAGTTTTGGTAAGAAAATTGATAGATTTGCTACTCCAGATCAACTTAATAAAAGTGTATTGGAGACTGCTAAATCTACATTAAATGAGTTTAAGGAACACAATCATTCATCTCTTGAATCACTAAAAAACCTTTATAATAATTTAAGTTTAGCGCAAATTTTAGATAATGGTGGTTCTTTTAAACCTACTGATTCAACAGAAACTGCAATATATAAAGCATATCAGTCTTGTGAGGGAGAGGAACGAAAGATAATTCAGCTTATTACCAATCAGTTAAATGATGTTAGTTTAAGGAAGAGTTTGATCGACAAGTTGTTGAAAAGTATTGAAGATAAGGATACGTCTTTTGGAGACATCGAGCTATTCGATCGAACCGATTTAATAAGTGAATTAGAAGCGGGAGGAGTCATCGAAAAAGGCGTAGGCATAGAAGATAATTCATATGTAAAGAACTTTTTTGATGATAATGGCAAGCTAACGATAAGTAGTTTTTTGGGTAAGTTCCAAGACCTTGCTACAGAAAAACCTGAAGCAAAGGATCTTGAACATATTTTAAAGCCAGTAAAGTTTTGTTTTGATGATCTTAAAAAAGAGTTTGATAAAGGGAAGATTGCTGCTATAGGGGGTAAAACACTTGCTCGAAATATTCGTGTAGGAAAGGATCAAAGCCAAGTGTTAAGTATACAGCAGTTTGGAAATCAGCAAGTTTTTTCGCTTAGAACGTTGAGAGATCTAAGTAAAATTAAAAGTAACATTATTACTGCATTGAAAGAAGATGGTTTGACAGACGGGAAGTATCTTCAAGCAGACGTTAATTTAGACTTCTTACTGGATCATATTAAAAACGATAGTGCACTTAAAAAATTATTCGAGAGTGAAACGCAGGATTCGGAAACTTTTTGTGCTAATGCTTTAGCTGCGTGTTATGAAGACTCTAAGAGCGATATTATATTTACCCCAGATTTAGCGCATGCTGATTTGGTTTCTTTAGATAAGACTAAACTAACAGAGCATTCTCGTTTTGTTAATCAGTTAGTTACGTGGTTAAACACAGGTACAGATTCTCCATCTGGTGATAAAACATGCTTTGGTCTTAATGTTATGATTAGAGGTGAATCTCATGTTTTATTTTGTAATACATCGGATAAGATTGCAGTTTTACCTAAATCAAAATTTACTCTTGGAACACTTGCAGAGGGTAAGAAAGATGAATTGAAGAGTGCGAACTTCTTCACAGGGAAATTATCGAAAATGAACTTATCGAAAATACCAGCAAGGCTTGTTAAACATCCTGCAGGGTTAGTAGTTGGCTCAGATAAGTTATTTGATAAAGAAATTCAAGAAGATTTAAGAAATCATATGTTAAGGGATATTCTTAGTGAAGATTTGCTCGAACGTAGTCAGATTGGATTTGATTCCGTGTCAGATACAATGTATGAGATCGAAGGAACGTTAACTTGGTTACAAGATTATTTAAAGGACAAAGAAGGCGCCATTGATTTTGATGGAATGGATGAGAAGCTAGAATGTATAGGATTTTGGGATAAGGATGATGTTAAGAAATCCGAACTACAGGCGTTTGTTAATAATAAACTTAATGAAATAAGCCAAAGAAAAGACGTAGAAATGTCATTGTTTGCTAAAAAATTATACAAACAAATAATAGGCAAGATAACGGATGGCTCACCTAAAGAGGCAATGGTGATTTTGAAATCATTTTTCGAAAACTTTCAGCCTGGCAAGGAGGAACTCTATATAGACTTTGATGACTTTGATTCACAGAATCCCTTTGTAGTCTTCGTGCGTACTACACTTGGCGGGTCATTAACTCAGCAGGAAATTACATTTTTACAAAACTATAAATCTGGGAAAACCGATGCTCTAATGAATGGTTTAAAAAACAAACTCAAGGATTTGTATCTGGAAAGTATTCTAGAATTAAAATTCTCTAGCCGTCAAGATATTAACGAGTTTTTTGATAGGATTGCTGTTCACGGAGATCTAGATTCTAAAGTGCTAGCTGATAGTGACACTTATCACAAATTACAAGAATTTGGATTGAGTAAAAAAGAGGACATAGATGCTTTGTATGAGCGTCTATATCCCCAAGAAGGACTCAATCAGGCTAAATTGTTTCTATCTTCTGAAAATCAATTGATGGTTTCTGAACTACTAGGGGGTTCACACGAATTAGATTCTTTCAAAATAGAATTTGATCGTTTAACAGAGGTTTTAAAAAGAAAGGATATGATGGGGATCAAATTTTTTGAATATAATAAAACGGAGTTAAAAGCGATTTATCGTAAAATTTGTACCCGATTTGGGGGGGAGAGTTTGGCTGGGTTTAATCGTACGTCACTTATTCATGTGCTTGACTCACTCAAGACTCAACCTATTACATCGTCTTTGAGTCAACCTATTAAAGATAAACCATTTTCCGACCAGGCTAAAAAGATAAAATCACAATACAAGATTAAAGATTTTGGGTTGAGTAAACGGTATGTTCCAATCGAAATGATTTGGATAGATCGTTTGGATGGGACAAGGATGTCACTGCATGAGATGGAACTTGATTCAGGGAAAAATCATTTCTCTTCTTGCTTAAAAGCCAAAATGTGGGGTTCGGATGCAGATAAAATGATTAAATCGATATTTTCCGGACTTTCCATTCCAGGTGGCGGTGGTGCTATAAGTAATGTTCAGGACTTATTAAGCTATATAAGTCTCACTGATGGTATTTTTGATGCAAAAGAGTTAAAGATTCCTTTTAGTATGCGTCGTTCCGCAATAGAAGCATTGGATGATAAGTCAGGTGTTAAGGCTCGTTTACAGTTTTTACATCATGAGTTGTGTGAGCGTTTTGGATATGCTATTGATCCTTCATTTGGTAAGGATCAAATTATAAAGATTTTAACTAGCTTAAATTATGATGACGAATTATTCAAAAAATATGAAGACGACGTCAAAAACAGATATAGTGCCCTTATGAGTGATCAACAAGATCAGATAGACACAAAGCTTAAAGAAATAAAAGCAAACTTAGATAATTCACATTTCTCTCATAAAGATACTTGGAAAGACTATTTAGAGATTGAAGCCTTATTAAAGGGTGTAAGGTCTACATCAGTAAAAAAAGAAGACGATGATGATGCAGATACAGTAGATGCAAGGTATACGGGTAAGGGAATTATAAATATAGGTAGTACTAAAGAGTTTGATGTTAAGACCTTTGTATCTGAAACTAGTAATTCTTTGCCTCAGCATGACTGGGATCTTATTAAAAAACTTGATAGCTTTAGCTTTGACTTTGGTGGTATGGTTCCTGTTCGTGATATGGCAGGAAACATTTCTTTTAAGACACCAGATGAGGTAAAAAAACTTAAAGGTGGGGTGATTGATTTGTCTGGTTTGAATTTTGAAGCAATAGAAAACTTGCCGACTTTCGAAGATGATTGTGAAGGGGTTAAGCTTGATTTAAGTGGTTGTACATTTGCACCAACTAAAACTTTGGACGCTGTACTTGGAAACTTTAGCAAGGATTCTAAATTTAAGGAAATAATTGTGACTGAGTATCCTACTGACACACTTCATTTTAAGCACGGGCAATCTTTTTCGTTTATTCCTTCTTATCCTATGTATAAATCAAATGGTAAAGACTTAACGCGATGTTCCTTTACATTAGGACATCCAGCCCGATATGATATACGTAATCCTTATAATGATAAACACATTGTTACAGACTCTCAACTCTGTTTAGACTACTCTTTTTACGATGATGTTGGAAAACAGTTAGACAAAGAGGCCCCTTTAGAGATAAGACTATCAGGTGAGCCAGCTGAAATTACATCGCCGCTTTTTGAGAAGATTGCTAATAGTCAATCTAATATGACGTGTAAGTGTGACTCGTTTTTCGATTTCTTAAATAAGAAACTTACTGAGATGCATAATAAGCCTTTAGACGATGTGACAATAAATAAAAAACCGTATAAAGGACAAGACCTATTAGACGATATTAAACTCATAGGGTATGGTAGTGATCTCATACAACGAGATTTTATACGTGATTTACTGCAAGAGTATAATGATTTGAATTCTAAGATAGAAGGCACAGTAAAGAAGGTTAAAGATAATGTATTTGTTCCTGACAAGACTGTGAAGGGTCCTTATATTGATCAAGAAATAACTAATAAATTGGAAGAATTTTATCGATTGTGAGTCGGACAGGGATTAATTTATTTTAAATACCCATATTTCATAATCGCTTAAATGACAGGGTTGATAGTGATAGTGTAAATGAAAGCCTGTCTCATAAAAGGGTGCTGGGTTAGTAAGGTTTCGGTAGATTATTAGTTTAGATTTTTTTTGGAAGGCTAGGTATTTACATAATGATCGTAATGTTGTTTCTTGGTATAGCCCATAACAATATATAATATCATAGGTTGCTAATGTTTTTTCATAGTCTTCTAAGCATCCTGTATAGAGGGTTGTTTGAGTATCTAAACCACATTTGGCTAGATTAGCCTGACATATCTTAATAAGATTAGGATCAATATCAATTCCAGCTAATGCTTTTAAGGGTAACTTAGCGGCTTCTATTAAGATATTTCCTTTACCACATCCACAATCAATGAATGTTTTATTGTTTATATCACCACACGTTTTTAGGATGCTTACTAATTGGCCAAACGGGCTGGTGATATACAGGGGGTTTTTGGAACTATGATAGATACTTCGACTTGGCCAAAAATCAAGACCTTGTTGGTGATAATAGCAACATAATAGTTTTGTTTTAATCCATTGATAAGACCAATAGAAAACATCGTAACTGGTATAAGCAATCAAGGCTATACAACTGATTCCTATCAGGCTTGTTCCCACAACCTGGGCGATAGTCATGATGGGGGATGGTGAATAAGATTTAGGAGGGCTTCTGGTGTTGGTGTTTCTAGGCTTGTAATATGTTTAAACCCTGCTTTTTTTAAGGCTGTGGCTGTTTGCTTTCCTAATGCAATCATGACATTGCTTTTAGGCCAGTGCGTATGCTTACAAATACTCATGACAGCCGATGGACTAAATACCACAATCCAATCATTTGGGGATAGGCTTAGATAATTACAGTTGCGAGATTGGGGCTGATATAGGCTTCGTTGATTAACAATGGCTCCTTTTTCTTCAGCATGATGCTTGAGTGCTGTATCTGCTTCAGTAGAGGTTAGGTATAATATGGTTTTTCCATGTAATGAATGTGGTAAAGTGGCTATAATACCAGCTTGATTTGCTTGAGCAGCTTCGATATCTGGGGTTAAACCGTATTGTTGTAAGGCCTTTGTTACTTGAGGACCTAAGGAAATAATGGTTTTTTGTGCTAAACTTCGGGTATCTAAACCTAATTCTAAAAGAGCGTTTATGCTATAATATACCCCTTTTGCTGAACTCATAATAACATAATCACTTTCTGTGATATGTGATGTGGTTAAGCCATGGTTTGTTTGATAGGTTGTTTCAATAACAGGCGCATGAATCACATCGATGTTATGATCTTGTAAGGGTTTTAACCAATGATCGCAATTACCGGTTTGTCGACATAAGATAATTCGCTTATGAAACACCGTTTTTTGAAACCATGCACAGGTTTCAGCACACTTTACAACCTCGCCAACAACTAATAATACGGGGGTTTCAAGAGGCTGTTTCTTAGCAATATTAAGGACTGTACCTAAGGTAGCCTCAATGCTTTTTTGATCGGGATACGTTGCTTTTGATAATAAGGCAATGGGTGTTTTCTTGCTAAAATGCGAACATGCAATTAATTTTGGGATTAAGAGGTCTAATTGATGATATCCCATTAAACATACCAGCGTATCTGTATTTGGAATAGCCTCAGCAGACTGACCTTTAATTTGTGTGCCTGTCATAAAGGCTACAGAACGAGATATCTGACGATGGGTTAAGGGAATACCCGTATACCCAGGCCCTGCAATAGCAGAACTAACGCCTGGCACAATTTCATAAGCAATACCATGTTGGGTTAACCATTCCATTTCTTCGCCTAATCGGCCAAAGATAAAGGGATCTCCACCCTTTAATCGTACAACGGTGTTACCTGCTTTTGCTAAGCTTAGCATGTTTTCATTGATTTCTTTTTGTGTAATAGAATGCTTTCCTTTTTTTTTGCCGACATCAATAATGCTTGCTTGTGCTCGACAATACGATAGTAATTGAGGATGGGCTAAATGATCGGCTAAAACAACATCGGCTTGTTTTAATAGGTGCAGCCCCTTAACCGTGATTAAATTCGGATCTCCAGGTCCTGCCCCCACAATATAGATCATCCCGTTTGCCATGTGTTTTACGTTAAACTTTTTTTAATATGCTGACTTAAAGTGTTTATTTTTTCCTTTATTATAGAACTATTACCAGTAATCACGTGTTTATTAAACCTTTGACAGGCTTTATCAGACCAACAGGCTGTTATACAAATCGTATCAGCGTGTTTGGTGGCATAGACCCCTAATGGATAATCACAGCTTAAGCCTATAGAATTGATTACGGCTTGTTCATAAAGCGATAATTCTTGTTGTTTCTTATCGTTTAAAACAGCCAGAAAGGGGCTTAAATGGCTGTCTGATCGCCTTTTTTGTATAACAACAACACCTTGTCCTGGTGCCGGGATAATTTGCTTAGGATCGCATATTAAGCTTATTTCTTGGTCTCGTTGGAGACGTATTAAGCCTGCTGTGGCTAGCATGAGACCATCAGCGTAGCCGTCTTGGCATTTTTGGATTCGTGTATCGATGTTACCTCGAATGGGTTTTATCTGGATATCGGGTCGATACTTTTGTAATAAAATTTGGCGTCTTAGGCTTGATGTCGCGATACTGATGTTTTTTGGTAAGTCTGCTAATGATGGATAGGCTTGGCCATGTGCCATTATGATACAATCTGTTACGGCTTCTGCAGGGCAAAAGGCAATGAGTTCGCTTTGTTCATCGAGGGTTGTGGTAACATCTTTTAAGCAATGGACGGCACAATCAATTGTTCCGTTGAGTAGTTCTTCTTCGATGGCTTTTATAAAAACGCCTTTTCCGCCTAGTTCATGTAAGGGTTGTGTTTGATTACGATCGCCAGTGGTTGTAATGGGAATAATCTCGGTTTTTAGCTCAGGAAACAGTGTGTTAAGACGTGTTTGAATGGCGTTAGCTTGTTGTAAGGCTAATGGTGATTGGCGGGTTCCAATTCTAAGTGATTGATTCATGGGTTTGCTTGTATAAAAACCATTTCATAATATTGCTTAATTCTTCCTCAATAATGGCGGTTACTTTTGATAATTCGCCCATTTTTTTCTTAACATTAATATTGGCTACTTCTTTTAATCCATCAACGTTAATGAGGGTGGTTTTATCTTGATTTTCAAGATCGGGATCTATATTACGTGGAAGCCCTAAATCAATCATTAAATATGCTTTTTTTGGATCGAAATGCTTTTGATAAAATAAGGGTTCTCGAACGGATGTTGCACAGATAATAATCTCGTAGTGTTTAATGCAGTCTAGAATGGTTTCAAATGCGATGGTTTTTACATCATGATCTTGCTTTAGGGCATCCACAACTTTTTTGTTTCGATTACAAATACTAACATCAGGATGACCTAAGGCATATAACTTTTTAAAGCATCGTGTTCCCATGGTGCCCATACCGACAATACACATGGATTTCGAAAAATAATCCAATTGGGTTTGACGAATGGCTTCTATTGCAATTGAACTTACAGAATAGGCTCCTCGACTAATATTGGTTTCAGATCGAACCCGTTTTCCTACAGCAATGGCAGCTTGAAAACATTTGTTTAAATTAGCGCCTGTTAATCCTTGTTTTGCAGCATCATCATAGGTTTGTTTTACTTGAGTTAAAATTTCGTTTTCACCAAAAACCATGGATTGAATACCAGATACAACGTCCAATAAATGATGGATGGCTTCTTCTTGTTTATGATATTTTAGTAATGATGAGACGATGGTTTCAGATATTTTTTTTTGCTTGGCTAAGGTTTTTATTAACCAGGTTTTTGCAGCGCTTAAATCACTTGCAACCACATAACATTCAACTCGGTTACAGGTTGTTAAGATAATGCATTCTTCAATGATGGTTGATGAGCGAATCTGATCATACAAAAGCTGTTTCCCGTCTTGGTTTAAAAAGATTGGTTCAATGTTTTTGATGGCTGTTTGCGTATGATCCACGCCCAATAAGCCTAGTGCCATCAGTCGATTGTACCTAGTTAGTTGCTCTTTTACAATAGATCTATTGTTTTGGAAAAATAGATTTATTATTATTTTTTATTGTTTGTAATGTTTTTTCTGGTTATGTTTTGTTTGTTTTTGTAGTAAATGAATTGTTTTTGTTACTAAAAAAGGGATTATTAAAATAGGAATAAGATGCCATAATATGATGTGTGTGGGATGAGTGATGGGACAATATAAATTTACTACGACAAATCCAATAAATGCGCCTGATAATACGATGATATAAAGGTATTTTTTTTTATTAAAAATTGTTTTGTTATCCAAACATTGTCTTAAGATTAGGCTACTTAGGATCATCAGAGCGCTTATAATAATAGCGCATGAAAAATAGGGGTCTAAATAAAAGAGGGTTTTGGTTGATTGTGTTACAGTTTTTATAATAGAGTTTATTAATAATAGACCCCATAGGCTAATGGATGAATAAAGTATGATTTTGGTTTTTTTAATCGCTAGGCCAGGAATTGTTAATGCAATTAAGTAATATATTAAACTTAATAGTGTGCTTAAGATAGTAATCCATTCTAGCCAAAAAAATATAGATTTAAGTTGAGAATTTAGATCGTTACGGATACTTAAAAAGGTGATGCTTATTACTATAATTAATAGGCTGCTTATGAAGAGCATTAGATAATATGTGAAAATTAATTTGCGTGGTTTTATGGGTTTTAAATTGGTAATTAATGTTTGAATGGTTTGATTAATTTTGTCCATGTAAATATCCTTTTATTATTATAGACCATATAACTTTGTTTAATAGAATGTATGCTGCGTAGTGGGAAGGGAGTGTGTGTAACGCTTGTTTTTGTAGTTTCTTTATTGATCGATGAATACTAATTTTTATGGATGATTCTGTTTTATTAAGAAGGCTAGCGATATGTTTTAAACTATAACCATGGATTTTTGAAAATATAATTATTTGTTTTTCATGTTCAGATAATATTGATAATAGTTGATTTAATTCATCTTTAATTTCGATATTGTCTGAGTAATCTTGTTGATTTGTTTTTAGTTCTTTGTGGTGTTTAATTGTGGTTCTCTTTTTTTCTAAAGTATAATAATCAGCTAATTTATAGCGGGCTATTGCAAAAAACCAATTAGAAAATGATTGATCTGTATTAAATGATTGTCTACTTTCATGAATCGATATTAATATGCTTTGGACAAGATCATCACAATCATCTTTGATAAATAGTTTGTTAGTTATAAATTTTTTAATAATTACTGTGATATCTTCAAGTAAGAGTTGGTATGATTTTTCATTGCCTTGTTGTACTTGTTTCATCAATTGTGACCATTGTTTATCTTTTGTTTTAAGAGTTTGCAATATAGAAGCCTTTTTTTGTTTTATTATAGATTAATTTTTAATTTTATTAAATTTAGATGTTTTATTTAAATTCCATTTAATTTTTTTGATATTGTTTTTATAATTTTTATTGTTTTTTCTATTAATTTGTTTTTGTTTTTATTTTTTTTCATTTTATTTCCTTTTTAAAACTCTGTTGCATTTGCAACAGAGTTTTAGCTGTGTTTTATGTAGTGCTATATTTATAGCTCAATCTTATTTCTCTGTTCATCTTTTGTTAGTTTCTCTTTGCCTTTATACAGATCTGGGTATGTCTTTGTATCTTCTGGAAATATAAATTCTTGTTTTAAAGGCATGCCATAAAGGGTTAATACGTTTTCATAGGCTTTTTGTCTTTCTGGGCCTATAGGTAAGCTTAAATAGGTATCGATAGCATTTCGTTTTTCTGAAGAGAATTCTATTTGTTTTCCCCAGCTCCACATGACAGCCGGACTTTTGTGTCCCCATGCGGGATAATTATCAGGCTTAGTTGATGTTGTTGTTTGTTGTGGTGGGAATGCTTGAGCGGGTTGTGCTTCGGGATAATTATCAGGTTTAGTTGATGTTGTTGTTTGTTTTCCTGTGAATGCTTGAGCAGTTTGTGCTAATGTAACTCCTATCATTAATGTTTGTGATATCTTCATAGTTAATCTCCATATTTTTATTTTTTGATCTAGATCTATTAGGGTTTTCTTTGAAAATTAAAAAAAGTTACATTTTTTTAAAATATTATTTTTTTTGTATCGTTATATCTTTTCTTTTGTTTTTAATTGACACTGGTTATACTAACCATTATGGATCGTCATATCTCTGAGCGTCTCTTTAATCAAGCACAAAAATCTCTTGTAGGAGGTGTTAATAGTCCGGTTCGAGCGTATCAAGCGGTTGGAGGGCATCCGGTTTTTATTAAACAGGGATCAGGGTCTCATGTTATATGCGAAGATAATCAGTCGTATATTGATTATGTATTATCATATGGACCGCTTATTTTAGGGCATGCTCATCCTACAATCTTAGAAACGTTAGCAAACACGATGCAATCAGGCACAACATTTGGAGCNCCNACGCAATTAGAAACACAGTTAGCAGAAACAATTAAAGTATTTTATCCCTATGTTGATAAGGTTCGTTTTGTGAGTTCGGGTACCGAAGCATCTATGAGTGCGATTCGGGTGGCACGTGGGCTTACTAAACGGTCTATCATTGTTAAATTTAAAGGCTGTTATCATGGCCATGTTGATTCTTTGTTAGTATCTGCTGGATCGGGTTCTGCGACGTTGGGGGTAGCCGATAGTGCTGGGGTATTACTTGATTCAGTGTCTCATACAGCTGTGTTAGATTATAATAATACACAACAAATAAGCGACTTTTTTGCTAACCATGGTGATGATGTAGCTTGTGTATTAATGGAACCTGTTGCTGGAAATATGGGAGTTATTGTTCCTGATTTAGAGTTTGTTAAAGTGTGTCGAGAGTGTTGTAATGATTTTGGATCTTTATTGGTATTTGATGAAGTTATGTGTGGGTTTCGTACTCAGCGTTCAGGCACTCATGAATGGATTGGTGTTGAGCCTGATATGGTGATTTTGGGTAAAGTTATTGGAGGGGGGCTTCCCTGTGGGGCTTATGCTGCGAAAGCATCTATTATGGATCATGTTTCTCCCTTAGGACCTGTGTATCAAGCGGGTACACTGTCTGGAAATCCACTGGCAATGGCTGCTGGATTAGCGACCTTAACGGTATTAAAGGATGCAATGGTTTTTGATACGGTTAATGCTTACAGTACACAGCTTGCTGATGGGATTCGTGAGTGTATTGCTTGTTTAGGTATACCGATGGTTGTTACTCAGAAAGGGTCTATGTTTACAGTGTTTTTTACGGATCAGGTACCCAGGTCATTTTCTGATGTTCAGGCGTGTGATGGAGCTTTATTTAAGCAGTTTTTTTATGCTATGTTAGATCATGGTATATTTTTACCGCCATCCCAGTATGAAGCGTGTTTTACATCTGTTATGCATGATGATGAGGATTTAAGTAAAACATTGAGTTCAATTAGGGCTGTTTTAGGAATGTTTAAAGATTCTATTTAAGGGGAATTTCTTAGTAGCTCTTTAAAGTGTTGTAAAAGACTCTTATAATAGAGAGTATAAGTATCACTATGATTAAGATTAAGTTATTATTATTATTCTTTTTGTTCTTGTGTCATTTTTCAACAGGGATTTTGGGTGTTGCGGCTGCACCGGATTCTGATCTTTCGGAGTTTGATGAAGCGGTTAATATGGAAATGGAGGATAAACGGTCAGGTAATTCTGGGTCAGAGTTTAATTTAAAGAACTTTTTTAAAAAAACGAAGGATTCTGAACGTTTAGATGATGGTTCAAATGAATCTTTCGAACAACCTGTGGAACCTGAAGACTTGTTTGAGCCGGATAATGATAGTCAAGATCTGGGGATAAAAGAGAATTATCCAGCTAATCAAGGTTCGAACAACGTGATTGTTGATGGATATGACAATGATGGGGCAGAAGAGGGTGTTGAACTTGATGATGAGATGCTGGATATTTTAGATCAGTATCGAGGACTTATTAAACGAAAACAATTTACTAAAGCAAATGATATGTTAGATAATATTCCACTTGCGGCGTTAAATAAGCAGCAGCGAAAACAAAAACACATGCTTGATATTTTTGAATCTATTGCAGCAGATAAAGCTGAAAATGAACGCCAGTTTGGTAAAGATGAGTCCTTAGATGAGGATGTGTTACGAACGATTAAACGCTTACAAAGGCAAGCAAAAGTTTATATTTTAGAAGATCGTAAAACATTGCCAAAAGATTTGTTGATACAATCATTATATTTGGATCGAAAAAATTATGAATCAAAACAACTTTTAGATCGTTGTTTGGGGATGTCATTGGGATCGTATCAGGTAGAGAATGTTGAGAAAAAATATTGGAATGATTCGTTAATTCAATTACGCAGTGGCTTGCCGTCTAAATCGGTTGATTCTTTAGAGATGTTAGCTAACTTTGATCCTGAAAATCCGATGATTTTTGAGCGTATGGGATCGGCATTTTATATGTCTGGCCAAGTTAAAAAAGCGGTGGATGCATGGAAACGTGCTTTATATTTAAATCCTAATCGTAAGGATTTACAAACATTTATTCGTAATGCAGAAAAGGAAGTAACACGTCAAGAAAAGTTAGCCAATGTATATTTTGATCGTAAAAAGAAAGCTTCAAGTAACGATACGCAAAAGTCGAAAATACCGATGCAAGTCTTACGTGTGGTCAATGATTCTAATACAGCCTTTAGTTATGCTCAAGAAGTTCGTCAACAGTTAGGAAAAGGATCGGATGTCGTGGTTGAAGAACTTGATAATGGTAAGTGGGCGGTTAAGGTTCCTATAAAAAAAGGTAAGGAGTAAGTATGAAAAAAATAATGGTTTTTGTTTTTAGTGTTTTATGGTTTTCACAAATTATTTTTGCTGCCTCAGATCGGTATTTGATTGAAAGTAATTTAACTAATATTGCGCAACAATCACTGGATGCTATGTTTGGAAAACATAATTTTATTGTTCGTGTTCAAGTTAAGATGACGGATTCAAAATATCGTGTTAACTATACGAAAGAATCAAATCCTAAACGCTCTAAGTCTTCTGCCAATCAGGAGGGAGATCAAGTATATATTTTGCCAGGGGTTCCTGCCTTAAAGAATATTGCTCCTGATTCTCTTAAGCAGCTTCCTTATGATTCGGTGACCACATTGATTGAACCAAAGATTAGTCGAGTATTAGTTAAAGTATTGGTGAATAAATCTTATCCTAGGAGTAAAGCTAGAAAGGCAGAAGCTGTTTTAAAGGATATTTTAAGTATGAAAGAGAGTCGTGGTGATAAAGTTAAGATGGAATTTAAACCATTTTATGATGATCCTAACCAAAAAGCACAAAATATTACTATTATTCCAGGTCCTGAGAAACTAATGTCTGTTAGTAATTTATTTTATTTAATTTTAATTTTATTAGGATTAATATTTATTGTTATCTATAGTCGGTACCAGAAATTACAGTTAGATAAGGATGATTCAGCAGATTCAGGAGGGCCTTCTATTAATGTTAATCCCAACCTAGAACTTCCAGAAGGGTTTGGTGGTGGGGGTAATGGATCGGATATGAACTTAAATGTTAATCAAGATGTTAAACGTTATTTTGATTTTGTGACTCAACATAATATTTCTGATTTGATTTTTTTAATCAAAACTCAGAAATTAAAACCAGATTATATTAGTTTAATTATATCGTTTTTAAATCCTGCTTTATCGGCTCGTATTCTGAATGAATTAGATCCCAAAATTCAAGCTAAGGTTACGGTTTTACTGGTTGAACAGCGTTTGGGAAGTAAAGATTTGTTGGATAAGCTTGAAAAGAAACTAAAATCAGATGTTGAATGTTTTGTAGGAGGAGAAGATAAAATAGCCGATCTTTCTGGATCCTTATCAAATCGTCAACGAAAGCATATTACGGATTTTTCAAAAAAAGATAATCCTACTGGGTATAAAAAATTAAGACCTCATATGATTTTGTTTGAAGATATTATGTTATTGGATGATGCGGAACTACAATTAGTATTATCCGATTTAAATTTGGAGCAATTAGCAACAGCCTTAGTTTCTGTTGATCAGGATTTGTTTTCTAAAATTAGTGATAATCTAACAAAAGGTGCTCGTGATATGGTGACTCAATATTTGGAATTAAAAAGTGAATCAGCCAATGAGTCGCAAATTGAAAGCTCACAAGATTTTGTTATTAACGTATTAAAGAAATTAGATGCCCAAGGTAAAATTAAATTGGTTCAAAAATTAAAGGCTATATAAGGAGGTTGCGATGAATTTAAATATTTTTATTGGTTTTTTTATTGCTTTTTTAGCTATTTATTTAGGGGCTCCTGATGTTCGTAATGATACGTCTGTGTACTTGCAATTTAATGCTTTTTTATTAGTGTTTTTAGGTACCTTTGGATCTACTTTGGTTAGTACTTCCTTTAAGGATTTTAAAGGATTGAGCAAGCTTATTATTGCGTTGTTTTTTAAGAAAAAACGGTTTTTAAGTCCTAGTCATGCAATTAAGGTTATGGTGGATTTGTCAGATCATAGTCAACATGTTTCTCGACAAGCCTTGCCTGATAAGGTTGTTCATTTAAAAAATTTGTATTTATCGCGTGCGATGGATATGGTTGCAGCTGGTTTGGATAAAGAGTTTATTTTAGATACTTTGTATACGGATATTGATGAATTACGAAATCGTCATAATAAGAAAATATTGACGGTTCGTACCATGGGTTCTTTTGCGCCTATGTTTGGTATGGCGGGTACGGTTATTGGGGTTATTCAAGTATTAAAAAATGTTACGGACATAGAAAATATTGTTTCTGGTATGGCCTTAGCCTTATTAACAACGTTATATGGATTAATTTTTACATCTATTTTGTTTATCCCATTAGCAAATAAATTAAAAGCACTCAGTGAAGAAGAAGTATTATCTAGGCAAATTATTGTTCAGGGGGTAGCGATGGTTATTGATAAAGAAATTTCATTAAAAGTTGAAAAATATTTAACATCTTATCTAGAATCAAGTCAGCAGGATAAGGTTGTTCAAACAAAATAGGGGTGACTATTGTTTCGAAAAAAGAAGTTAGAACACAGTCAATCTCTTAATGATGTAGGAGATAGTGAAGTACAAACGATTTATTCGGATTTAGTTACGTTTGTTATGATGTTGTTTATTTTGTTATTTGTTTTATCTTATAATGATGAAAAAACACATGATTTTATGACGGAATTACAAGTTAGGTTTGGGGAGAAAATCGAAGATAAACAACAAACAGTGAGTACGGATGTTTTGCTTGTTAGTAAAATAAACCATTATATCAAAAAAGAAGATTTATCAGAGTATGCTCATGTAGTTGTTGATGAATATCGTGTTAAGCTTATTTTAAGTTCACCAGTATTGTTTCAAAGTGGTAAGGTTGATATTAGTACTAAAGGTAAAGACATATTAGCAGGAGTAGGTGCTATTTTTGATTCGGTTATGAATCCATTAGAAATAGAAGGTCATACGGATAATGTGCCTATTCGTACAGATGAGTATCCTTCTAATTGGGAATTATCATTTTTTAGAGCGTTTACGGTTGTAAAATATTATATGTTTACGCGAGGGTATAATCCAGTTCGATTAACAGCAAAGGGGTTTGGAGAATATAGGCCCTTAGTATCGAATGATTCGTCTTTAAATCGAGCTAAAAATCGCCGTATTGAAATTAATGTTATTCGTATTACGGAAGTGGATGATTTTGATGAGGCTACGTATTAGA
>PBBX01000013.1 GCA_002716725.1 bacterium
CAAGTATTTAATGTAAAAGATGATTTTATCTGATACTTGATCCTTGTTTGAAATCGACTATACACATACGATGTTGTATTATGATTAGTGGCGCTACTTGATACCGCTGCTATTGTTGATTGATCGCTTGAGATGACTAAAGATGTTGCATGAATAACACTACTCGTTATAAAAATCCAAACAAGTAAATGATAGCACTTATTTAGTTGTATCATCTAAAACCATACCATCTAATAATGATATATGCCGTTTTGCTTTTTGAATTACGGATGAATCATGAGTTGCAAAAATAAACGTCATCTTATGTTCCTCGTTAAGTTCTTTCATTAACTCTAATAATATATCGCTTGTTTTGGAATCTAAGTTAGCCGTTGGTTCATCAGCCAAAATTAATTTTGGCTTTGATACAATTGCACGAGCAATGGCAACCCGTTGTTGCTGCCCCCCACTCATTTCACTTGGTTTTTTATGTAGTAACTCATCTATTTTCAAACGTGAGGCCACGTCTTTTACGCGCTGCTGTCTTTCTTGTTTTTTTACTCGTTGTAGCATTAAAATATATTCCATATTTTCCATGGCTGTTAACACAGGAATTAAGTTATATGCTTGAAAAATAAAGCCAATGTGATGTAAACGGATTTGAGATAACTCATTTTCTTTTAGCCCTGTTATATCATTATTATTTAAGATGATACGTCCTTTACTAGGACTATCTAAGCCTCCAATCAGATTTAACAATGTTGTTTTTCCAGATCCAGATGGCCCACTAATAGCTAAAAATTCGCCTTCCGTAACAGCTAAACTAATATCATCTAACGCAATGGTTTTATAAGCTGTCTTTTCAGAATATGTTTTAGATATGTTAGCTAATGTTATAATACTCATAATCTTACTCCTTAATTAAATTGTATCGATTGAATTGGTTTTAATTTATATAAAATTCTTAAGGGCCAGATTATAGATAACATTGACGTTATCATTATTGCAATAAAAGGTGTTAGACAATAACTAAGTTTAATAGGTGGATATATAATATTTGCTATTCCAAATTGCTCAAACCCATCTCCAAATAAGCTTAAATTAATTCCTGTTTGATTTGATATATACAATATGCCAAAACCTATACCCATTCCAATTAAAAATCCATAGAAGCTCATGATTAATGATTCCCAAAATACAATCCAACTTATCTGCTTAAATTTGTGGCCAATGGCAAGCATAATACCAAATTCTCTTACTCGCTCCATAATACTCATCATAATAACACCAACAAAACCAATCATCATGATAATAAACAGAATGGCATAACAAATCTTTATGTAAGAACTTGTGGCTGTTTCCATAAACTGCAAGCTAGGAAATAATTGCCGCCATGTAAATACCTCATAAGGATCTCCAATCTTATCTTGAATCATATCTCGCGCTTCTATTAATGTCGCTTGATTATTTAGTTTGATTGATAATTGTGTTATATCATCCATTTTAAAAAATGATTTTGCTTTTTCTAGTGATATAAAGGCAGTTGCGCGATCAATCTTTGGATTATTTGTTTGTATTGTAGCAACTACTCGAAATGCTTCTCCTGTAATCTCGCCGTCACTATCTTGAACCGTTAAGACGACTTTACGATGTATATCGATACCTAATTTTTCAGCTAAAGCATGGCCAATCCAAATTGAATTTTCTTTTGGAAAGTGATATTCACCTTTTTTGATTCTTGTTGATAATATAAATTCATTTTTTTCTTTTTCTGCCTCTAAGCCAACGAGTTTAATTCCTTGAGAATAATAGGCTGATGCAATCATGGCATCATGTTCTAATCGTTGAAAATGGTCTTGGATGATATCGACATTACTTAATTGTTTTAAAACATATTTTTTATGCGTTAATCTATTATTTAATTCTTTTTCTTTTCGATATTTTTTACCATAAATTGTTATATCAGATGTTTGAGATCGTACCGTATCTTTCGTCATTTGTTCTATCACGCCTTCCATAAATCCTTGAAAAAACATTAATAGAACTAAACTAGAGGCTATCATTGTGATCACCATCGTTGTTCGAACTTTATTTCTAGCTAAATTTCGATATGCCAAAATTACCATTAATAAATTCATTAGTTACCTTGCAGTGCTGCACGTGGCTTTACTTGTAATATTTTCCAGATTGGAAATATAATTGCTAACCCATTAATAATGGTGATAATTATCACACCAAATAAAATGGCATCTATAGAAAATCGTGTTGGAATTGAAAAATCTAACATACCAAATTGATGATACATTTCTAGTACATCTTCTGATAGTTTAATGTCTATTGGATTTGTCTCAAAATATAGCGCTAACCAACTTCCTACACCAACACCAAAGACAATACTAATCATTGTCATAATGAGTGATTCCAAACCTAACACCCCTATAATTTGCCAATCGGATGTTCCCATTGCTCTCATCATCCCTACTTCTTTAGTGCGATTATAAATCGATATAAAATTAAAAATCATAATTACAAAAAACACGACTAAGACAACTATAATAATCGCCATCCGGCCCATGGCTTCATCCATTTCAACAAATTGTACAAAACTAGACAATAATTCTCGCCATGATAATACGTCTAATGTTGTACTAGCCAAGCTCTTGCTTAATGTTTCTGCTAATACCAATGAATCACCTATATTTGTTGGTTTTATCACCATATAAGATGCCATATCCTGGACAAGAAATATATCATCCATAAATGCCTTATTAACAAATACAAATTGGATGTCTGAATCAAATAAATTACTTTCAAATAAGCCTTTTACGGTTACTGTATCAGCAGCCATTGATCGATCGATTGCTGAAGACATAAACACAAAATCATCGCCAAGATTAAGATGTAATTTTTTTGCTAAATCTTTTCCCATATATACCCCACGGGTATCGTTACTTGTAATAAAACGGCCTGCTACTAAGGCTTTTTTAAGTCGGGAAATCTGTGCTTCATTTTCGGGTTCAATTCCTATTAATAATCCCCCATAAGATACATCCTTGCTAGAAAACAGGGATGGCGCTTCAAAGCGAACGGTTTTTGCTTGAATACCTCCTACTGCGTCTAGTTCTTGTTTAATTGAACTAACATTGCTTATTAAATGATCATAGCTGGGTCTATCAAAATATCCTTTTTCTTGAATTTGTATATACCCTGGATACATTTCAACAACATCACGAATCATTTTTTGATGACTCCCATCATTAAAGGCTTCGTACCAAATTAGAAATATTGTACAGATCGTACATAAGCCAAGGGTAACTAAAGATCGCTTTTTATTTCGCCATATATTACGCCATGCTATCTTTACTAATAACATGTATCTATTGTTTTAACTTTCTTAAACTAAAAAAACTATCTTTTATAGGTAAATCTAATTTTATCTTTGTAATTTCTATACTTGTATTATGGCCTTTTTTCGCTCTTTCTTGAGGGTTTATCGACCATTTCATTGGATACCATTTTTTTCCTATCTGCTTAATATCGCTCATTTGCATAATTCTAACTAAAACTCCTAATTCATCATAAAATGCCTGATAAACAGGTATATAGGTTTGCTTATCTATATGCATAATAACGTTTCCCCATGTAACAGGTGCTGTTTCTAAAGGAATCAGTTGAATTTTATAGTTATTTGTAGTCGTTTCTAATAACGTTGCCTTATAATCTGTAATATAAGAACTTTCTCTTACTAAATCATCATTTGTAAAATCAGAGCCCATCCAAGATTGCATCATCATAGATGGTGGAATTTTTATTACCCGTTCTACCTTAGGTATATAGTGCCACATTTGTTTATCACGCTTTAAAAAGGTTACGCCTTTATCTCGTTTTGGATAATGAATTTGAATAAAAGAATAGTCATTGCCTTTTGACCAAATAGAGCATTTGATGGTTCTATTCCATTTTGGTGTTGTTATTTTCATGCTTACATCCATCATACTGCTATTAGCCCGCAACATAGACTCTGTTTTTTCGATAATATCATTTACCGATAGATTATGCTTATCATTGGCATGAAGGAATCCCTTTGATGAGATGATTATAATCGCTAATACTAGGCTAAGACTTAAGCTAAATGGTTTTCTGTGAGTATACACATAAAAAGTGTAGCATTCAAAATGCTAATGGCAAAAATTATTTTATAGTTGCGGCTACTTCTTTATATCGATTAATCGACTTTGTTACCTCATCAGACTTAAATAACGTGATTGATTTTTCGTAACCTTCAACCAATGAGCCTACGTTAGCATAACAAAGCATGGCCGCTGCTGCGTTAATACAGATATGTTTGATAATGGGATGTTCCCAGTTTTCTTCTATAAAAATATTAATAAATGTTAAGGCATTGGTATTACTATCACCACATTTATAATTGGCATCAATCAACTCTATTTCTTTTGAAAAATTAAATTCAAACTCTTTTACACCATCTTGCTCAACATGGAGAAATCTAGTTGTTCCTTCTAGACTTACTTCATCACGACCATCACCGCCTATACAAAATAAAACCCTTTTAGTTGGCAACTGTTTAACCGTATCAATTAAGACCTCTATATTCTGATTTGACGATAAGCCTATCAGCTGATAGGTTAATGTAATGGGATTAACTAAGGGGCCTAAAAAATTAAATACGGTTTGCTTTTCTATTTTTTTTCTAGCACTAACAACATGTCTCATACCAGGATGAAAATGGCGTGCAAATAAAAAGCAACACTTTGATCCTTTTAAAATTGTATTGATAGTGTCTACCTCAAATTGAAATGGTATATTCATTTCTTCTAAAAAATTAAAACTTCCATTGGGTCGCTTTGATCCGTAATTTCCATGCTTAGCCACATAAATTCCAGCGGCAGATAATACAAAAGCCGTTGCTGTTGATATATTAAATCGATTCTTTCCAGAGCCTCCTGTTCCACATATATCCATAATGGGTTTTTTTATCGTAGTATTTATACTTATACAACAGCTTTTCATAGCTTGGATAAAGCCTAATAATTCTTGCCAATGATATGATTTAGATTCAAATACCATTAAAAACTTTTCTACTTGTTTATCACTATATTTACCTAATAAAATGTCGGTTAAAACGTCTTTGGCTTGATTTGTACTTAAATGCTGGCCTTCTTGGAGCTTTTGAATGATACGATTCATGCATTTTCCTCTAAAAAGGCTTCTATGTTAGACTTCATTTTTAATAGAGAAATATCTTTTATTAAGATATCATGGCATATCTTTATAAACTCTACAAAAAATCGTAAATGAAGTCTTAGAATATTATTAAATTGATCTATATTGATTACAATATCCTTAATATCATCCTCTTCTTCTTCATTACTACTGTCGCTATAATTTAATGATTTTAATGTATCTGACTCTGATTTAATAATTAAATAATCTTGTATTTTTGATGTTATGATAATCGATTCCTCTTTTGGAGTTGATACATCAATGGTTCTTTCAAAAGAAAGAAAATTATTAAACAAATTGGTTACATAAATAATATCGGTTAAGCGTGATTGACAGTTAATGCTTGTTTCTGAATAAAGATCGATAGATTCAATTAAATATATATTCTCATCTTCATACATCCCTTCTATTTCTAAATAAATAGGAAATTCCTCTAATGAGGTTACTTTTTTAGATACGTTTTTAAATCCTTGGATCTGATCATTAATCACAATAAGCTCAGGCTTTAATAAAGGATGTTTTGCTACATAGCGTTCAATAAAGGTATTATTACTTTTATTGTGATAGGTTTCGCTATATATAATGTATAAAAATTCTTTTATTAAATTATTTATTTTGCTATTGATACCCATTTTTAATCTTACGCCTAACTAACTTATTTTTAACGTCTTATTCTCACTTAGTAGTCTATACAATACTTTCTATGTTAAGCAAGCTTAATTATCCTATTTTCACCTGCTAGGTCATAAATTTTTATTTTATTTAAATGAGACTACTCGTTCTTTATTTTAGTGCTTATCAATACGCTCAATTTAAATTCCAAACAAATATGATATTAATTAAAGTACATCCCACCATTAATTGAAATGGTTTGTCCTGTTAAATAAGCCGATTCATCTTTAATTAAATGCCTAATTAACGATGCGATTTCAATTGTTTTTGCTAATCGATTCATTGGAATTTGAGTTAAAATTTGAGTTTCTAATATGCTAGAATCTATTTTTTTTACCATATCCGTATTGACATAACCAGGTGCTATCGCATTTACAGTAACGCCTTTAGACGCATTTTCAAGTGCCAATGCTTTAGTAAATCCTATAATAGCCGCTTTTGAGGCACAGTAATTGGTTTGTCCCACTTGTCCTTTTAAGGCATTCACAGAGCTGATATTGATAATTCGTCCAAACTGATTTTTTCTCATATTTGGTAACATCACGCGACAACAATTAAACACAGAGTCTAGATTTATACGAAGTACATCTGTCCACTCATCTATCTTCATTTTATGTAAAAAACTATCTTTTGTAATACCAGCATTATTAACTAAAATATCAATATCGCCATATTGATTTGTTATTGTATTAATTGCTTTTTCTACAGCCTCATAATCTGATGCATCAAATTCAGCTATATCAACATCGTAGTGCTCTTTCACTTTAAAAGCGGTGTCTTTCATATGAGGCGGATAATTTGCAATGACTAAACAACCCTCTTTTTTTAACTCTTTTACAACTTCAAGTCCAATACCCGTAACCCCACCTGTTACTAAAGCATTTCGCTTTTCTTTTTTTAAGTTCATTTATCGTCCATTTAATATATTTTTCTATCTGTTCTTACTTTGCTTACCCAGTATTTTCCTATTTTAAACTAACATAATTTAATATTTTAAAAATATATTTTATTATGATAGACTATAGAATCAGTTCAATTTTTTCATTTCTAGTAAAATAAGGGGATTAATTTGGATAATCCATTTTTTAATCAATTTACAGATACATTTAAGGATGCTTTTGAATGTAGTACAAAGGCACAAAAGTCATTTTTTGATACGATGACTCAAACATTTCAAGAAACTATCTCCAAAAATACAGAAACAATGAATGCTTTTACTAATCCAAATGATGAGCATGGAGAGGATAATGCTAGCGAGGGTTCCCCTAATTCAGACTCTAAAAACCCATTTGATAGAGTTAATGATTATGTATCATTTATAGCACCTACTCTAGGATCTTTTAATACCGCTCTTTCTAAATGGATGCTGTCGCTATCTCAGCAGCCTGATTTGATAGACTCTCAAAAAGCACTCATTGAAGANTTAGGAAAACTAAATTTATANCTTATTANTAGACTTGAAGGTAANGATNNTNANCCTGTTGTTGANNCTGANAAAAAAGACTATAGATTTTNNCATGAAGATTGGGATGATAACCCCTATTTTTCAACNATTAAACAGTTTTATTTATTATTTACAAACTGGTTACGTTCAACTGTAGAGTTAAATCCAAATATAGATTCNAAAACAAAGNNAACTGTATTATTTTATGTGAGACAAATAACGGAAGCCTTATCACCTTCAAACTTTCTNTTTTCAAATCCTGAACTCATTCATAAAACGATGGAAAATAAGGGTAAAAATATTTGTAATGGCATTCATAATTTTGTTGATCAATTAAAACAATCTTCTGCAGGAAGTTTTACGGTTAACCCTGTTGATAAAGAATCCTACGTTTTAGGAACATCACTGGGAGCAACGGACGGTACGGTAGTATTTCGTAATGAGGTTATCGAATTAATCTATTATTCTCCTCAAACACCTACAGTATATGAAACACCTGTTTTATTTATTCCACCATTTATTAATAAGTATTATATTTTGGATTTATGTCCTAATAAGTCTATGGTTGAGTGGCTTGTTCAATCAGGAAAAAGTGTCTTTATGATTTCTTGGATTAATCCAGATAGTAGTCATCGCATGCTAACATTTGAAGATTACTTACAAGAAGGCCCTTTAACGGCATTAACTGTTATAGAAGAACAATTTAAGTATAAGTCGGTTCATGCGGCAGGATACTGTGTGGGAGGTACCTTACTTGCCTGCTTATTATCTTGCTTAAAAAAGCATAATATGCACCATAAAGTATCTAGCGCAACATTTTTGACATCTTTGGTTGATTTTAAAAATGTGGGTGATATAGGCGTTTTTATTGATGAAGATCAAATTAAAGCTATTGAAGATAGAATGAGTAAAAAAGGTTATTTTCATGGCCAGGATATGGGCACTATGTTTGATTTATTAAAACCACAACAGCTTATTTGGAATAGTGTCTTAAATTATTATCTTCTTGGTAAAGAACCCGTAACAAATGAAATTATGTATTGGAATGCGGATACCACACGTATACCAGAAGCGTTACATTCATTTTATCTTCGAGAATTTTATCTACATAATAAACTTGCTAAACAAAATCAACTTAATCTTTTAAATACCCCTCTCAGCCTAAGTGATATAACCTGTGATACCTATTGTCTTGCAACGACAGATGATCATATCGTTCCTTGGGAATCTGCATATGAATTAACTAAACATGCCAAACATGTAGAATTTGTATTATCAAATTATGGTCATATCGTTGGGGTTATTCAACCTGTTAAACCGAATCCAAATGTATTTAGATTTCATACGAATAGCAAAACATATGATTCAACTGAAGAATGGATCAATACATCCCGTACACATTCTGGGAGTTGGTGGCCACACTGGAATAAATGGCTAGACTCTAAGCTTGGAAAAAAAATAAAACCAAAGCCATTATTAAAAAAACATAAACTGACAGAAGCTCCCGGAGAGTATGTTAGTATTTCCTAAAAATAATTCTTGTTATTTGTCAATAAGTTGTTATTATTAAATTATAAATATCTTTAATTAAGGTGGGTAAAAAATGAGTGCAAAAACAATCTATGAGACATTTAATGAGGAAGTAGGTGAGCAGCTAAATGAGCAATTTAATGCTTTTTATAAATCTGCTGAAACGGGTAAAGCTGTACGCATTTTTAATAAAACTAAAGAAACATGGGAAAATCTTCAAGATCAATATATGAATCAATCCATTGAAATGGCCAAAAAAGCTAAAAAGCAATCTAGTGAATTAGGTGATATCTTTAATGGTTTAGCAAAAAGCAATCAAAATGGTGATCGTGTAGAAAATGCCAAAAAAGCTTGGAAGCAAATTATGAATAATAATCGAGAAATGATAGATTGGTTAGTAACAAGCAATAATAAAAGCTTAGATATTTTAAATAATCATGTTAATACAATTTTTGATGAGATGGTTAATATAAATAAAAAGACAGCAAAAGCATCTAACGGATCAAAAAAATAACTATTAATTTTTAATATAAATAAAAAAGAGACCTTTTTTTAAAAGGTCTCTTTTTTTTCTTTGTATCGCATTCATTAATAGTTTAATTGTTATTTTTTGAGATCATTTATGCATAGCGTAACTCATCTCTTTTTTATCCCCACTCCTATTGCTATACTATTACTATGTCACCTTATTTATTATACTTAATCAAGCTAAATGTTAAATACGTATTCAAACCTTGATGTTTTATATCAGGATATCAAACATCATTTACAGGAAAATCATTACCACATTAATCCTTACCGTGAAATACAATATGGGATTCAGTTTTTAATATCAAAAGAATCATATTCTGAAGTACTGCGAATCTATAAAAGTAAAAAAGGTATTAAACTTGATTTTTCTCAAATTAAATCAGATACCTTTCTACTAGCATTACAATCCGATTTAAAGCTATTTTTAACCCCTCTACAATTATCTGATTCAAAATCAGCATTAGGTGAGGATGTTACCAAAATAAGCTCTATGAAGGAAGAACCTGATGATCTTATTGGGGTTGATGAATCTGGAAAAGGTGATTATTTTGGGCCTCTTGTTATTGCTGCTGTTCGAGTTACACCTGATATACGATCTGAGTTAGAAGGTTTAGGTATTTCGGATAGTAAACTCTTATCAGATTCTATGATTGCTAATTTGGCCACTCTTATTCAGGATAAGTGCCCTCATGCTGTTATGATTATGGCTAATGCTAGCTATAATACGATTTATGAAAAATTTAAAAATTTAAACCAAATGCTTGCATGGGCTCATATGAAAGTGATTGAAGATACCTTAAAACAAGGCTACTGTGCTCATGCACTGTGTGATCAGTTTGGAAATGCATCGTTATTAAAAAATTCTCTTCGTACTAAAGACCTTAATATTACCCTGCTACAAAGACCCAAAGCCGAAACTAATTTTTCAGTTGCCTGTGCTAGTATTGTGGCTAGACATCACTTTGTTGATTCTATAACAAACATATCTCAATCATATAACCTATCGTTTCCAAAAGGCTCCTCTAAACATGTTAGTAATTTTGCTTATGATTTTGTAAAACAGCATGGCATCGAAGAACTTGATTTAGTAGCAAAAAAACATTTTGTGATTACGAAACAAATTGTTAATAAGCTTGAAAAAAACAAAGAATAAGTAATTTATTTTTCTCAAAAAAAAACTTATTTTTTTATTGTAAAACATACTATAATATACTTAAATAAAATATTAGGATATTCTCTTTATTATGAGCATTCTATTCGCATTACAGTTTGCATCTTTCGTATTGAAGCCTACGGGCATGTCATTTCAACCATAAAGCCCCCCCTTAAGACCCCCCTCAAACTTAGGGTTAAAGCAAACGCCTTTTACAAAAAGAACCTTACTAGAATCATCTGGGTTTAGTTCTGTTTATGGAGGTAATCTAATTAATACGGATCTTGAAAAAGCCGTTTTTGGTTCTTCTCTGAATCCTAAAACATTTGTTGAAAGAGTGGGTATTTGTGATGCAGATTCATGCCATTTAATGACAGCTTATGATGGCCTTCTTAAACTTGTTGGTAGATTAACTCCTTTAAAACCAGATCCAGATTTATTAGCTCATATATCAGATTGTATACACACTATTGATGTAAGGTCTATTAAGCCACAGGATTCAAGCGTTGATAATCTTATTAGGGGTATCATTGTTAAAACTAATGATTATGCTTTTACACAAAATCAATCTGATACTAGTGCTGTGATGGATTTTTCATTTTTAAATGCTGGCATTAAAATACTTGAGCTCATTCATACTAGAGACCTTGACTCATCTCCGGAATTTCAAGATTTTTTAAAAACGTACAACCATACACAGCTTCTTGGCCACGTTAATACCTGTATTAGAACTACGCGTAAAACTAACCCTGAGGCATTAACTATGCCGTTTATTTCCAGTACTCTTGGATTACTAAATATCATTGAGAAACATACTCAATCGCCTGAATTTAGGCAATTTTTATTTCATATGGATACATGCTTAAACCCTTTAGTTCAGTCTACTCCTCACTCTACTATGGATAGGCCTAATCAAGATATTACAAGCCTGCTATTTGATCCTAGTAATCCTGATATTATTAAGATTAAGCGGGGTATTTGCGACGGTGATAGTTGTAGGTCAAAAACAACTACGGAAGCGATGAAAGAATTATTAGATAGATTAAACTCTCTTCCTAAAACGTTGCCTGAGCTAGTTACCCAGTCAGAAAAAATACTGAGGCATCTTAGTACTTGTATGGATCGTTTATATCATACTAATTCTTCCGAAATAGAGGGTATAATCATCCAGGATATGCTTAATGGACTTTCAAATACTGATGCGGCAGTCCAATCATTGCCTGACTATCAAAAACTCAAAACTCAATGTAAGATCATTTATAGGACTATCCAATGATATCATTAATAATTATACTTTATTGAACATCCATAAGCGGTTGTTTGTGATGGGTTAATCTCTTTTTGTTTTATCAGATTCGTAACTGCTGCTATAACATAGTTAGTGGCTAGGTTGATATCTCTAGGATCTGCAGAACGAATACTATCAATCGCTCCTTCATATACAATATCTCCTTCTGGATTAATTACAAACATATGGGGTGTTGTTTTAGCATTATATTTTTTACCAATAACGCCTTCTGAATCAAATAAAACAGCCGTTGCTTTTGATCCTTCATTTTTTATAATATCATTGCATTCTTCAGCAGATACATAGCCTTGCTTTCCTTGTGCAGATGAAATAATGCTTAACCATATCACTCCTTTTTTGGTTACTGTTTCTTGCATGGATTGCATGTTTTTACTGATATAATGCTTTTTTACAAAAGGGCATAGATGATTTTTCCATTCTAAAACAACTATCTTACCTTTATATTGTGATAATGTATGTTTTCGCCCATTAGAATCAAGCGCTGTAAATAAGGGCGCTTTTTTATGTATTTGATTATCTAAGCTATTTTTTTTAAACCATGATAGGCCGTATATTAATGAAGCACTCATTGAAATTATAAAGGTATTCACTAGTATTGCTTTTAATACATTTTTCATTCTTGTTTCTCCCTTAATTCATAGATATCTTGTTTTTGTAATAGTTGTGGTAATAGCGTTGCATTCCCATTTTCATCATAATATACATATAAGGGAACACCCTGTCTATCAAATGACTCTAAATATGCCGTAATATCCTTATCATAATTGGTCCAATCTAAGACAATAAATTCAATATTATTATCAGCTAAAAATTGTTTTATCTCCGGTCTATTTAGAACGACACTTTCATTTACTTTACACGATACACACCATGATGCCGTTACATCAACCAAGATTTTCTTTTTTTGGTTAATAGCGGCTTCTATTTTTTGAAATGCACCCTTATTGACATTATTATCATTTGGCTCTGCTTGAGATAGCACCACGATTAATCCTACAAACATCAGGATTATCGTTATTCCCACACTATAGGATAATTTTCTATGACTCACTCTCACTAAACTCGTAAATGTTATTATAGCAGCTATACTCAATCCTCCGACAATCCATGCTAATGTACCAATTTGATGACTTAATACCCATAGTAACCAGAGTACGGTTAGATATAATGGAATCGCTAAGATATGTTTAATTGTGAGCATCCATTGCCCTGGTTTTGGTAAGAGTCCTTGTAATATTGGTATATAGGCTATTGCTAAAAATGGAAAACTAAAGCCTAGTGCTAAAGCAAAAAAAGTAAGGTACATAACGCCTATAGATTGTGTTAAGGCAAAGCCAATCGCTGTTGCCATAAACGGTGCTGTACAAGGGGTTGCTACAATAACCGCTAATACACCCGTAAAAAAATCTTTGTATGAACTTGATAAGGCTTTATTATGAGTCTTGTTCATTAACCCTGGCAACGATTCCAGCCATTGAGGGAGTGCTAGACGATCATTTAAATTTAAGCCCACGCTCAGCATGATTAACATCATTAAATAAACAAAAATAGGATTTTGTAACTGAAACCCCCACCCCAACTGGAGACCTACATATTTTAACCAAACTAAAACCGTAACAATAACAAAAAAACAGACAATAACACCTAATGTATAACTTACAGCTTGCTTTTTAATAATCTCTTTTTCTTGCTTAGTCTTAGCTAAAATTGATAATACTTTTAAGGATAATATCGGAAAGACACAGGGCATAATATTTAATATCACTCCCCCCAAAAAAGCAAAAATCAAAATACTTACTAAGGTATTGGTAGCAATCCCTCCTTGCTTATCTGCTTTTACTTGATAAAAGTCCGTGTTATTGATGGCTATAATACCGGTTAGATGCTTATGCTTAGTCTTTTTAGTCGTTACTTTTTTTAAAGTTAGTAAGAGGTTTGTATCATTATATTGAATAAGGGGATCTACTTGATAGTCTACTAGATCTAATTGTTCTGGGAAACATGTGATCGTTGTTATTTGAGTATCTAATTTAGGCAACGTTATAATAAGTTGATTAGAGTTTTCTTGAAACACCCCCTCTAAATGTTCGATATCTCGCTCTTTTATCATTTGCTTAATTTTAGTAGCTTGTTTACTTGTTTGACTTGTTGATACTACTTTAACTGGAATAGATACTGAGCTTGATTCAGGTATACAACTTTCTTTGCAAACAAGCCAACTTATCTTTGCCTTTAACTGATAGTCTCCCTCTTTGACACTGGTATTAATTTGAATAGGTATCATTAAATTAATGGGATCTTTAAACCCAAAATTAATTAACTCACCAAATTGTATTGTTTGTGGCATAGGCCAGTTTATATCACCCGCTTGAAACCCAGGTGGCAATTCCCATTTAATTGTAGTAGCTAAGCCTGATTCACCAGGATTTTTCCAATAAGAATGCCAGCCCTCTTGATGGGTTAAGGTTACTAAAACGGTTAAATCATCCTGAGTAGAAACGGCTTCTTTATCCGTTGCTATCGTTACCTTCGTATAGGTTGTATCTAGCGCATAACTAAATGATAGACAGCATATTAATAGTGTAAAAAGATAGATACTTTGTTTCATGTTTGTTATTAGTGTAACAAAAAGTTTTATTTAATAGTATTTTTTGATTCTTATTTGCTATCTGTTTCTCTATTTATTAATTTGTGACATCATATTCTCTTGCTCTTTATCAAAGATAGGTTTTTTAATACTATTTTGTTTATTGTAGATTTACTAGCATCACCTAATCCGGCAGTGGCTTAACTTATTAAAAAACTCTAGTTCGTCTGATAAACTTACTTGTGAAATATCATTATAATCGCAGATAGCTTTAATTCTTTCTCTTTGCTCAACTGTTAAACTACTCTCCTTAGCTTTATTCATAAGTGCTTGCTTGATACAATTATAGGGATCAGAATTTAAGATTCTATAATTTAATGCTGCAACTTCTAAAACAGTTTCTTGTGTATCTTTTGAGAATTCTGCTAATTTATCTATAATTCCTACTAACGTATCTGGTGTAAATTTATCAAGATTTTCACTTAAATCTTTCCTTAGCCACTGTTCAGCAGTTTCTGGGGTTACAGATTCATGGACATCATAAGTACGTTGATTTTCTTTTAATCGTTTATAGATCACACTAACATCTTCACATCCATTTTTAGTTTTACCTTCTAGCTTACTTACTAATCGCTTTATACGATCAGTATCTCTATTCTCCAAATAGCATAATTCGTAGATAAATCTAGGCCACTTCTCTTTAGATCTTTCAATAGCCATATCAGTCACTTTTAATATGCTATCTCTTATATCGTCAAATTGACTACCTTTTTTGTTACTTGCTATTAATAATCCATCTTGAGCAGATCTACATACTTCTATGTATAAATCTTTTGGCTCTTCACTTTCTTTTGTTAATTTTTGTAAATCTCTAATATTACCTACTATTTTTTTCATAGTAGCTGATGATTCTAGATGATTATCACATAGTTTATTAACCGATAGTTTTTTTGTATCTTTAACATGTAATGATGAGTTATTAAGATCTGGCAAGAGATGAGGCCGTTTCATTAATTCAATAGGTATTTCTCTATATTTTTTCTTAATTATTTCAGTATCTTTTCTTAATTGGTCATAATATTTTTTTAAATTATTTCTTGATAGTTGTATGTGTGCTTTAATAGCAGCTTCCATTGTCTTCAATTTATCCAGGTCATCCAGGTTAGTCAGCGTTAATAATTCGATTACATGTTTAATTTGTTTTAATTCTTCGATACCTTCTTGAGATGCTTTAAATGCCTCAGATCTTAAAAGTTTAAAGGGTATACTTTGTTTGTTAGTTGCGATTAGACAGATATTTTCAAGCAATTTATAAAAATATTTCATTTTTTTTATTAATTGTTCTATTTCTGCTTCTATGCTATTTTCGTTTTTTAACACTTGGTCTCTATGTTCTAAATTATATGGTTTATTTATTAGCTCTTTTAACTCTTTTCTAATTTTCAATAATTCTTTAAAATCAGACGATGGTAATGGAGACTCCTTTGCGACTGTACCCTTTTCTTGTTTTAATTTCTTGAAATTTGCTATAGATTTACAGCGACTTGCTATAAAGGTACAGCAATTTATTATTCCAGGAAATCATCCACTCATAATTTTATAACTTTTCCCTTATCATCTCATAAACTATACTTTGTTATTCATATTTAATTTAATTTATTTTATTTTAACATTATCATTAGTGTGTTGATAGAGTTTTACATATTCCTAATATGACTAATTAGACTTTAATATTTGCTACTATTTTCTTAACTAAAGTTTGTTTTAATATCGTTATATTTTCTGCTCTAAGAGCAGCAACCCCGTCATTATCATCTAATCGAATTACACAAACATTATGAGGTGATGATAACCGTTTGATCTGATCTAGCTCAGCTTCTGTTAAGGCTTTTAATCCTGTAATAAAGACTAACCCTGCATCTAAGCACGCATAAGCAATATTATTTAGCTCTTTAATAATATCTTGTCTTAACTGTGTATCGGATGTATCTGTATTATAACTTGTCCCCATAAAGCCTACCCCATAACGATAGGTCATAATTGCTTGATCAAATAAGGCTTTTTCAAGTACCGTTTGAAATTGAGAGTATGTTTCACGGTTGACATCGCCTGTAAATATAATTAATAAGGGTTTATGGCCATATTTTTTTGCTCTTGCTTGTTCATCGACTAATCCATGTACCCAATATTTTGATCGTTTTTCAACAAATTGATCAACCCATGTTTTCTTACTTAATGATGTTTCAATCAATCCCATTCCTACCGTATTATTACTAACTCGATCAATGATAATAAAACTACCTAATTGATGGTTATCTTTATATGGCTCAAAAGGAATATCTTGATCAAGGTATACATCACATTCACCTATTTCATTGAGTGTTAATGTATCTGCTGAACACTTTTCTAATGTATTAATATCTAATTTGTAATGAGGTTCTGATAAGGTTGCTGTGATTAATTTAGCTCTAAACTTTATCCAATATTGCTTATTAGGTACTAGCGTCTCTTCCGACATCCATAAAATGGTTGTTTTAAACTCATTTGCAATCTTAATAGCTGACTCTGCTGCAACTATCATATCTCCGCGTGAAACATCTATTTCATCATCCAAGGTTAGTGTTACAGACTGCCCTAACGGAGCTGTCTCTATATGACCATCCATCATTACAATAGTGTTAACGGTTGATTGTTTACCTGATGGCAATACTTTAATAGCGTCTCCTTCTGAAACGGAACCAGATACAACCTGTCCTGCAAAACCACGAAAGTCTAAATTAGGTCTATTCACCCACTGGACAGGCATAGCAAATTGCCCATTTTGAGCTGGTTTTGGTATTGTTATTGTTTCTAAAAAATTTATTAAAGGAGTTTTGCTATACCAAGGCATTTTCTCACTTAACGATGTAATATTATCACCCTTTAATGCTGAAATAGGGATAGCTGTTATATTGCTAATACCTGCTTGATCAGCAAATTTTTGATAATCCTTACAAATTGTATCAAATACATCTTGTTTGTAATCTACTAAATCCATTTTATTAACGGCTAAGCATATATTTCTTACTCCTAATAAACTAACTATTTTTGAATGTCGTTTTGTTTGAGTTAATACACCATGACGCGCATCAATAATTAAAATAGCTAAATCAGCTGTAGATGCACCTGTTGCCATATTACGAGTATATTGTTCATGTCCGGGTGTATCCGCAACAATAAATTTACGTTTATTGGTAGAAAAATAGCGATACGCAACATCAATCGTAATCCCCTGCTCTCTTTCTGC
>PBBX01000014.1 GCA_002716725.1 bacterium
AACCCAATTAATAGATACAGCAAATGCGCCTATCTTTGGAATTGATAAAAAAGGAAACGTTAATGAATGGAACCAAAAAGCAGAAGAAATAACGGGATATAGTAAAGAAGAAGTAAGAGAAAAAAGCTTTGTAGACACTTATATAACAGATGAATATAAAGAGTCAGTAAACGATGTATTAACACGTGCATTACAAGGAGAGGAGACGGCTAATTACGAAGTACCTATTTATTCAAAGTATGGGGTACGAATAGTGGTATTATTAAATGCAACAACACGACGTAATACGAAAGGCGAGGTTATTGGGGTTGTGGGTGTAGGCCAAGATATTACGGAGATTGACAACTTAAGAAAAGACCTTAGCATTTCAAATGCAAGGTGGCAGTCTATAATTAAAAATGAAGAATTAGCAATTATTGAGGTAAATTTAAAGTTAGAAATAGAATTTTGTTCAAATATAGTAAAAACAGCTCAACATCTATTTAAAAAAGAAGATCTTATAGGTCAGCACATAAAGGCTTTTTTTCAAGCCCATGAATGGGATTCAATATGGTCTCCTCAATTTAAAAGGTTAATCAAAGAAGGCAGTTATTTTGTTAATCAATATGATGTTAAAGATGGAAGAAAAACGATTACAATACAAAATCAATGGTTTCCGCATTACGAAAGCGGAAAACTAGTTAATATCATTTGTATATCATCTGATATTACAGAAATCAATGAGGCAAAACAAGAATTAAGTTCTATAAGCAGACACTTTATCCAATCCCAAGAAGCATCGTTAACAGGTTCATGGGAGTGGGATATCCAAAATGACATTATTTGGTGGTCAGATGAAACCTATAAAATTTTTGAAGTAGAAAAGGATACATTTAAAAACACCTATACAAATTATTTGTCTTTATTAAACAAAGAATCTCAAAAAATAGTAATCAAACAAGTAGAGTTGATTTTAGATAACAACGAACCTTATACCCATACTGTTCAATTAAAACATAATGATACAAAGTTTATAGAAGGAAAAGGCTATCTTATAAAAGATGAGCAGGGAAATAATCAAAAATTAATAGGGGTTGTAAAAGATATTACAAGCGAGCACAAGCTAGAAAAACAAAAAAATATCTTAGATAAACAATTGCGAGAATCACAAGAGAAGCGTCAAGAATTATACAAAAAAATGATTATGACTCAAGAAGATGAGCGGAAACGATTAGCAAGAGATGTTCATGATGATTTAGGACAGCAACTAGCTTATTTAAAAATCAAATTAGAATTAGCAAAAAAAGAGGCCATAAATGGACTAAGAGAGGTAGACCGTCACTCTCTAGAACAATGTAAAAGCTCAAGCTGTAAGAAGAGTTTAATCGAAGTAGAGGAGTCTATTACTCAATTACAAAAAGCAATTCAAACAACAAGAATAATTGCAAAAGAATTACGGCCTCCTCAACTCGATTTATTAAGCCTAAAAGATTTGATAGAGGATCATATACTCCAGCTACATCACTCTAATGAAATAATAGAATGCGAGATTAATGTAAAAGAAAAAGACATTTCAACTACTATCAAAGAAACGATTTTTAGAATCACAAAAGAGGGCCTTGAAAATGCTATCAAACATGCAAAATCAAAAATAATTACAGTAAAAATAAAATCAAATAAAAAAGATTTAATAATACAAATCATAGATAATGGACTAGGCTTTAAAGAAAGTGATATAATAAAACCAGGCAGTTTTGGGTTAATTGGAATTGAAGAGCAATTAATCCCATTAAATGGGGCATTTTTAATGACACATCAAAACAATAAAACTAAATTAGAAGTAAGGATACCCATATGAAAAAAAATATTAACATTTGTTTAATAGATGACCATCAGTTAGTAAGAGATGGTATTAAACTGATCATTAACCAAACAGACAATATGAATCTTAAAAATGAATTTGAAACACTATCAGAGTTTATGAGCACTAGTATAAGCAATATAGATATTATATTACTAGATCTAACCTTATCTGATTCACAAGGAGTTGCTTCAATTCAGGATGTAAAAAAGAAATACAAAACTATCCCAATTTTAATTTTAACCATGCATGATGAATCTCAATTTGGGGTGAGAGCTATGCAAGCAGGCGCAAAAGGATATTTAACAAAAGATAATGCATCATCAGAACTAATTTATGCAATAGAAAAAATAATAAGTGGCAAAAAATATATTAGCAGTAATTTTTCAGATATGTTAATTTCAACAAATTTTGAGAAAAACCAAGGCCCTTTACATAACCGCTTATCAAAACGAGAGTTTAGTATAATGCTCTTATTGGCCTCGGGAAAAAGCCCAACAGAAATTGGCTATGAATTAGATATCAGTATTAAAACGGTTAGTACCTATCGAGCACGATTATTAAGAAAGTTAGAGATAGAAAACAACATAGAAATTACACGGTATTGTTTAAATAACGACTTAATTGTATAGCGCATAGCCTATAATCGGGATGGTTTGTTAAATAAAGAATAATAACAGGATTCTATATCATAGAAAAAGAATAAACCTAGTAATAACTTATATATAAAAATGATTATAACATTCACACATAGTGGCCCTAGAAGACAGCTTTGAGCATGATAGGAAACAATCTCTTAAAATATACTTGATCTATTACGAACGTGCAAAAAGAATATAAAAATAGTATCCAATCATTTCTAAGTTGATACCATATTTAGGTTTGTATCTAGAACCATCTCCCAGGGCCCTTTTGCTAGAGCAAAAGACCAGTCGTTAATATCTGAACCTAACTCTAAGTTAGAGAGTTGAAACTAAGGGAAGTATTGATTGAATGTGTCCAAAATATAACATCGTGTTTGGCCATCGCAAACTACAACACCGACTTTTGTAGGTAAAAATTTAGATTCATGTTTCTTTTTAATACACACTCGTTTTTGTTTGAAAGCGTGTTTTAATGGTTGAGATCCCCCGCATGTAAACTCCATATAATGGCACTCCTTTTATAGTTTTCTTGATATCACTAAATAACTAAACAAGAATGTCAACTATCAGATTGAGCTCAAAAAGTTTTAAAAAGGTATTTGTATAACGAAATAGCTTCAATTTGTTGTTTATTAGGAAGCATTGTTTCATAAACGATCGTTTATGGAAAGATGCTAATTATTTGAGAACTATTAGCTGCTGCTATTGCTTTTTCTAGTAGCGACTTTTCTTAACTATTTTTAGAAAACACAAATTCCAAGTTAGCGCCTCTGTGTAAGTTAGATGACTTTGATTCAGAGGATATCTGGAACCAAATCATAGAAATGAAAAAGAAACGAGGGGATGTGGATTATTCGGAGTTGGTGTTTTAGCTGGTTTTAAAAATAAATGAAATTTTTTGTCTATAAAACACGATAACTAAATAAAGACTTGAAATAAATGGAGGGTATAAAAAATGAATACTATTAGAATGAATACTATTAGTATGAGTAGGGGTTTAGGGAATCAAGTTGCTGTACAGAGCGAAAACAGATATGTGTTTCAGCACGAGGTAGATAACATGATATATGGGTTTCAGCGCCAGCTTAGTTCGCCGGTTACCAGCTCCACTCCCCCCCAAGGGAGTAACGAACCAATTACCAGCCCCACTCCCCCCCAATGGAGTAACGAACCAACTTTAAGTGATTACGAAGTTTTACCTTCCATAGGCTATGAGTTTTTAGACATACGCTATGAGTTTTTAGAGCACGGAAATGGAGACGAGGCTAGTCCCACCCCATCGCGCAGGCCAGCCTATGTGAACGAACAATCCCCTGATGCATTGGGTCAATATGTTAATGAGGAAATAGCGATATGGAAATCTTTTCTTTTGTATTATATAAACATAGTTGGTGATTTGTTCGCATGTTGTTCTCGCGAAAGTTTAGACGGAGAATTAGAATACAGAGTAGCGAGTCAACCAAATTCGCCAGGGATTTTGGATCTTGGTATAAAAGGCAAACTTAACGAATTGAAAGTAGAGTTTGAACTTACAGGAAAGTTGCAATTAAAAAACGCGGAATATACAACAAAAGAATATAATTTTGCTGTACAAGTTACTAAGAAAGTACCTATTAAAGATGAGAAGCATTATTTAGCCGCGTTAGAATATGTTGGTTTTCCCCCAGAAAAAGGTTATCAGATATTGCAGGACATAGTGAATGGTAATTGTAATGCCGTTGACAACTAAGAGTAAAGGTATAAATGTATAATCCTAGAAGATAAAAATGGTTTGAGAGTGATTGTTATAAATGATTCTAATGTTTTGAAAAAGATTTATTAGAATTATGTAGCTCATGGAAGACAAAATTTCCTGATCTTACTTTTTTACTGCAAACGGAGGAATCTCGCAGGATAATAGTTAGTAAAAATAAGGATTAAAAATCAGTGATAGTTTGGCCTAACAAGGGTTAGGAATGTTAATTCAAGACGTATTTAGCCATAAGCAAATCATTCGTATTGTTAGGTAGACCCGTTATACAGATAGAAAAAAGGCTAAAACTATTTTAGTGTAGGAACCTAAAGTAGAAATCAGGCAGATTACATATAAGCTTTATTTTTTTCTATGTAAATAAGCAATACAGAAATGTCAGCAGGATTAATGCCCGCAATGCGAGAGGCTTCAAAAAATGTTTTGGGTTTAAATTTTTTTAGTTGAAGGCGGCTTTCTTCTTTTAAGCCAATAATAGAATCAAAGTCTATAGAACTTGGAATAACTCGATTATTCCACTGTTGAATTTTTAAGATACTATCATGTTGTTTTTTTATGTAACCTGCATAGCGAATATCAATTAACACTTGAGAGGCCGCTTGCCTAGTTTCATAATGAAGCGGATCATCGATTAAATCAGGAAGGGAAACATCATCACGCTTAGCAAACTCAATAAGCGGAATTTTATGCTTTAAGTGAAATTGTTTAACGTGTTTATCAGAGGTTCGCCCTTTTTTCCATGAGGAAAGAATCGATTGTTTAAGTTGATGTTGATCCCGTATGATAGAAATCTCATCGGATGTTAACAGGCCGCAGTCATAAGCACGTTCGCTTAGTCTTTCTGTTGGGTTATCTTGTCGAAGCAAAAGCCGGTATTCAGATCGAGAGGTTAGCATACGGTACGGTTCATGAATATCTTTAGTAATAAGATCATCAATGAGCGTTCCAATAAACGAGTCTTCACGTGTTAGAATAAACGACGGCCTCTTCTGTACTACAAGAGCTGCATTAAGGCCCGCAACAAGACCTTGGCCAGCCGCTTCTTCATAACCAGACGTTCCATTAATTTGACCAGCAAAAAATAAGCCGTTAATAGCATTAGATTCTAAACTAGGTTTAAGCTGTGAGGGCACAATAAAATCATACTCGACGGCATAACCCCATTTTAAAATAATAACGTCTTCTAGTCCTGACATTGTTCGAAGCATTGCATCCTGAATATCATGAGGTAACGATGTATTAAGACCTTGAGGGTAGATCGAATTAAGGTGACGGCTTTCAGGTTCGATAAAAATATGATGGCTAGGTTTATCACGAAAACGAACAATTTTGTCTTCAATAGAAGGGCAATAGCGAGGACCAACCCCTTGAATAACCTTCGTAAAAAGAGGAGATCGATCTAAATTATTACAAATTAATGTATGTGTTTTTTCATTTGTCTCACATCGATAGCAAGCTAATTGATCCAGATAACTCGTATTAGGTTGGGTACGAAATGAAAAACGCAAAAATTCATTATCTCCAGGCTGGATTAGCATTTTTGAATAGTCAATCGAATTTTTATCAAGTCGAGGAGGCGTTCCTGTTTTAAGACGACCTAACCGAAAGTAAGGTGTTAATGATTGAGATAAGGACTCACAACTTTGCTCATCAACACGTCCCCCAATCGTTTGGTCCATACCAGAATGCATTATAGATTTTAAAAAGGTACCAGCTGTAACAACAACAGCACGAGAATAATAACACTGATTACTAGCTGTTTTAATGCCAAGAACCTTAGCATCTTCAATAATAATATCATAAATTTCAGTTTCAATAATAGAGATATTTGAATGACGTTCAACAAAAGACGCCATATAAGTATTGTAGTCAACTTTATCACTTTGAGCACGTAAACACTGAACAGCAGGCCCCCGTGAACGATTGAGCACCTTAAGTTGAATATGTGTTCGATCAGCAGCACGGCCCATTTCTCCCCCAAGCGCATCAATTTCACCCACAATTTGACCTTTAGCAGGGCCTCCAATAGAAGGATTACAAGGCATTAACCCAATTTTTGATTTTTCAAGCGTACACATAAGAACAGAACTACCAAGACGAGCAGCCGCTAAAGCTGCTTCAATGCCAGCATGGCCACCTCCAATAACAATAACATCATATGTCATGCTCATAGGTAGCGTATCTTAAGTCGTTTTAGTTCAAATTGTCTATAGTTAAGTAATAAACGAGAGGAAATAAATCTATAAAAAATGATCAAAAAAATATAGACAAGCGTTTGCTCGAACGAGGTACGGTTTATATTCTATATCCGACAAAAATGGGGTTATCGAATACTCCTAAAGAAGGATTGAATGTAATAATACGGATTTTGTAGAGGATAGGATGATTTAATTATTTAGTAATATAAAAAAAACTAGAATTATGAGAAAATAAAAATAGTGACAAAAATAAGGAGTATAAAACCATGAAAAAAAGTATGATTTATTTAATAATAATATGCTTATTAAGCCTAACTACATCGATGTTAGCGTCTGTATTTATGATTGGAACAAACGTAGGACAAGCAATGTTATCGGATGACTTTGATAAGGCTATTTCATTTGGAGGAAGAGCCTCATTTGCTGCAAAAGAAGGATTTGTATTAGAAGGATCTGCTGGCTATTTTAACGCAGAAAGTAAAACAGCGGGGGTTCCATCTCTTAAAGCCGCAACAGCTTTGGCTACATTTTGTTATATGATACCCATACAATCTCAGGTCAGGCCTTACTTAGGAGTATCAGGAGGCTTATCATTGTTAAGCAGCAGTTATGATTCGTCTGCATTAACCTATGGTGCCAAGGGCGGATTTATGATGAATGTATCCAAAGATACCAAAATATATGTAGAAGCAAGTCAGTTAATAATTGATTCAAGCCTTGCTAATGTTAAAATTCAGCCCTTAACATTGAGTTTTGGTTTAGGCATTGCGTTTGGAAGCAATGGCGCTAAAATTGGAAATAGAGGGAAACGTAAAGAAGGATTTCAAAATAGAAGAAGACCAGGTCCTAGAGGCAAACGACCACGCCCAAGAGGACGAAGTTAAGTAAATCGGCTATCTATTAATAAGTATTTTAATTTTAGGAAATATAACGGTTGGTATGCCCAATAATATCAATAAAGCTACGTTTGCGGGAGGGTGTTTTTGGTGTATGGAAGCCCCCTTTACAGAAATAAAAGGGGTCATATCAGTTAGGCCTGGCTATACAGGAGGAAAAGAAAAAAAACCTACGTATGAAACGGTTATAACAGGCAAAACAGGACATGTAGAGGCTATACACATTGAATATGACGAATCGCTAGTAAGTTATAATACATTACTTAAACTATTTTGGGAGCAAATAGATCCTACCGATGAGACAGGGCAATTTGTAGACAGAGGAGATCAGTACAAAACAGTTATTTTTTATCACTCAAACTATCAAAAAGAAAAAGCAATAAACTCAAAAAAAGCATTAGAAAAATCAGGAAGATTTAGTAAACCTATTGTTACAAAAATAAGACAAGCAGAAATATTTTATCTGGCAGAAGACTATCATCAGCAATATTACAAAAAACATCCAGAGGACTATAAGCGATATAAAATAGGATCAGGACGAGAACAGTTTATCCAAACATATTGGAAAAGAAAGAAAAATGAAGAATAAAATGGTATAGTTTAATCTTATGATATCAAAGTCATTAGCAAATTTAATTACATTAAGCAGAATATTTGGAGTAGCCTATTTATTTTGGTTAATTCCTTTTTCTACAGAAAGAACACAATTATTTTGTATTATTTTATTTACACTTGTTGCAAGTACAGATGCCTTAGATGGGTGGGTGGCAAGACGCTTCAAGATAGTATCTGAATTAGGCAAACTATTGGATCCGTTAGCAGATAAGATTCTATTATTAATATTACTACCATTAGTATCAATGGGCGTTATTAAGCCATTTCCTGTATTTTTAATTTTTGCAAGAGAGTTTGCTATTATGGGAGTTAGAGTATTAGCCGCTAAAAGAAATTTTAGCATAGAAGCCTCCTTAAGTGGAAAGATTAAAACAGCGGTTACGCTACCCATTTGCGGAATTTTATTTGCAAGGCCAACCGTAATTGAATTAACGCAGTATCCATTTTTTTTGTCGCCACTAATATGGTTAAAAAGATGGGTATATCATTGGCCTAATTTTATTTATGAATCCTTAATTTGGATCATGGTAATGGTCACAATCGTATCCTTTATAGATTATGTTATTAAGTTTATTTGGAAGCGACAGTTATTATTACATCGTAATGATACTGAAAAAGCAAAAAAGGGGGTATTAGCTTATATACCTAATGCCATATCAATGTTAAATATGGGCTGTGGAATAGTAGCTATACTAATGGTGTTTAATGATAAGATAAAACTATCTGCTGCTTTAATTATTGCAGGAATGATTTTAGATGGGCTTGATGGAAGGATTGCAAGACGATTAAATACCTATTCAAAGTTTGGAGAAAAAATTGATTCAAAAGCAGATTATACTACATTTGGAATTGCACCGGCTATTTTGTTAGCGGGATATTGTTTTCAAAATTTATTATTACCATTTTATCTGAGTGCGAGTTTATCGATATGTTATTTTGCAGCGGTATGTTTTCGGTTATGGCGATTTAATAAAGAAGGCCATCAAGAAGATTTTACAGGATTACCCTCTCCTATTGGAGCCTTGTTTGTAGCGGTTAGCACATGGTCGTGGTTTAGTAATAAATGGATATTTATAATCTTAAATATCGTTAATATCATATTGATGATATCTCGATTTAAATATCCACATAACGAAACAGCGCATAAAAAGAAGTTTTTTAGATATTTAAAAGTTCCTGTTTTAATAGCCATAGCTTTTGTTTTTTTAAGATACATTGGTATTGAGTCATTAGGGAATACGGTAAATAATATACTATTACTATTAATGGGCATTTACTACGCAGCACCTTTAATTAAAGAAAGAAAAAAAAATTAAGGTTCATTTATAGTTTAGACGGGCTATCTGATTTGAGTTAAAATAAAGCCTATGACAGAAGAAAATAGACTGCAGCATAGTGAATTAATTCCTAAGCAAGCAAGGGAGCAATTATTATCAGGAAAAAAAATGATGATTAAGTTTGGAGCCGATCCTTCTGCTCAAGATTTGCACCTAGGTCATTGTGTTGTATTATTTCAATTAAAAAAACTTCAAGAAATGGGGCATCATATTCAATTTATCATTGGGGATTTTACTGCAAAAATTGGAGATCCTACAGGTAAAAATGAGACTAGAAAACCATTAACTGATCAAGAAATTAAAAAAAATGCCAAGACATACCAAGATCAGGTATTTAAAATTTTAGATCCAAAGCAAACAACCGTTTATTATAATAGTGAGTGGCTAGAGAAATTAACAAGTAATGATATGATTGAATTATCAGCAAAATACAATGTAGCAAGAATGATGGAAAGAGATGATTTTGAAAAACGGTTTAAACAAGGGCACTCTATTGGGATCCATGAGTTTTTATACCCATTATTGCAAGGCTATGATTCGGTGATTTTAAAAAGTGATTTAGAAATAGGAGGCACCGATCAAAAGTTTAATTTATTAGTTGGAAGACAGTTGCAAAGAGAATATCAGTCAGGCGTTGAGCAGGCGATTATGACCATGCCTATTTTAGAAGGAACCGATGGAGTAAAAAAAATGTCTAAATCATTACAAAATCATATAGCAATTAATGAAAACCCCAATGATATGTTTGGTAAGATTATGTCCATTCCTGATACATTGCTTCCCCACTATATAGCATTATTAACAGATATATCAAAAAAAGTAATGGAAGAGCAACAGGTAGCAATGAAGGCGGGGGAGCTAAATCCAAAAGATGTAAAAGAATTATTAGGAAAAAAAATAGTGTCATACTTTCATTCTAAAGCGTTAGCTGAAGAGGCCTATAATCACTTTCAGCTGGTATTTAAGAAAAAAGAAGTACCTGAAAATATTCCTGAGATATATATTACGACAAAAATGAGTCTGGTTAATATTGTTATGGAGAATCAATTATTACCATCAAAAAAAGAATTTTTTAGGTTAGTTACTCAAGGAGCGGTCAGTATTAATAGCCATAAAGTTCACGATGGTTATGATATAGTTAAGGAAAAAGAATCGGTGTTAAAAATTGGAAAAAGAAAACTATATAAACTTATTATAAAAGCATGACAAGAAAGATACTCGTTACAAGTGCATTACCTTATGCTAATGGCAGTATTCATTTAGGGCATTTAGTAGAGCATATACAAACCGATATTTTTGTAAGATTTCAAAGATTGATGGGAAATCAATGTTATTACATGTGTGCAGATGATGCGCATGGAACAGCCATCATGCTAAGTGCAGAAAAAAGTAAGCAAAAACCAGAAGACTATATTTATAATATTCGTAAGGAACATATACAGGACTTTAAAGCTTTTAATATTTCACATGATCATTATTATTCAACTCATTCTGAAGAAAACAGAATATTATCAGAAGAAATTTATCTTAAGGCTAAACAATCAGGTGCTATAACAACAAAAGAAATAAAGCAATATTATTGTGAACAAACAAACTTATTTTTGTCAGATCGATTTATAAAAGGACGTTGTCCAAAGTGTCATGAAGAAGATCAATATGGAGATGCGTGTGAAAAATGTTTTCATACATATGATGCAACCGAATTAAAAGAGCCTTATTCGGTATACTCTGGTAAAAAGCCCGTTATAAAAAACTCTATTCATTATTTTTTTAAGTTATCAAATTTTAAAGATATTATTAATAACTGGCTTCAAGAGGGACATGTTACAGATCCTGTAAAAAACAAATTACAGGAATGGCTAGATGTTGGATTAAAGGATTGGGACATTAGTCGAGATGCTCCTTATTTTGGGTTTAGGATACCAGAGGAAACAAATAAGTATTTTTATGTTTGGTTAGATGCACCCATTGGTTATATTTCAACGACAAAAAACTGGTGTGATACAACCAAAAAAGAAAGCTTTGAAAGAATTTGGAAATCAAAAGAATATGAAATACATCATTTTATTGGGAAAGATATTTTATATTTTCATACCTTATTTTGGCCGGCCCTATTACATGTTGGGGGGTATCAATTGCCACAAAAAGTTAATGTTCATGGCTTTTTAACCGTTAATAATGAGAAAATGTCAAAATCAAGAGGAACCTTTATTTTAGCCAAATCATACCTAAAAAAATTAAATCCAGAATTTTTACGATATTATTATGCATCAAAATTAACATCAGCTATTGATGATTTAGATTTTAGTACAAAAGATTTTACCAATAAAATTAATTCAGATGTATTAGGAAAAGTAATTAATATATGCTCAAGATTAAGTGCAATTATACATAAATACGGTGAGGGCAACATTTCTACGATCCCTTCTGGTGCAAAGAACATGTTGGAATCAATTAGAAGCCATAGAAAAAAAATAGAAAATTTTTATGAAACATTAGAATTTAGTAAAGCAATGAAAGAAATTATGATATGTGCAGATATCGCGAATCAATTTATTGATTCAGAGGCTCCATGGTCAGTAGCAAAATCAGATACTAAGTATGCCATTGAGATATGCACAGCCGGTATTAATGCGTGTCGATACATTATGATCTATTTAAAGCCTGTGCTGCCAAACATTGTTGAAGGGGTAGAAGCCTTGTTAAATAATGCCCCTTATAAATGGAATGACTTAGACACAACAATTGAGACACAATCGATCAAAACATATCATCATTTAGCAAGCAGAATAACCTTAGAAGAGGTTGAGCATATAATAAACATGTAAATAGATTAGCGAATGAAAATAAATATGTTAAAATTTGTCACATTAATAATAGTGATAGGAGAAAATAGTGATTTTTAGATCTCGATATTCAATTGGAAGAGTGTCCAAAGTGTCTAAAAAATCAGTTGGGGCAAGATTTCAATCACAAAAACGTAAAGTTGATAAAGCAAAAAACATCCTTAAAAAAGCATTAATTATATCAATAGCAATGGGGGCTGTATGTGCCTGCGTTTTATTTTTAGTTATTTATAATATTACCAAGACATTACCGGCTGTTGAGGCAATTAGCACATATATACCTGCAGAAACAACAAAAATATATTCTGAAGATGGCATTGTTTTAGCTGAATTACATAAAGAAGAAAACAGAGTATTAATTCCTATTGAGCGGATATCTCCCATATTAACAAAAACAATTGTTGCTATAGAGGATAATCGTTTTTACAAACATAATGGCCTTGATTTTTTTGGCATTGCAAGAGCCTTTTTTAGAAATTTAAAAGCAAAACGGTTTGTCGAAGGAGGGTCTACACTAACCCAGCAATTAGCAAGAAACTTATTCTTAACAAGAAAAAGAAATTTATCTCGAAAAGTAGCAGAAGCAATTTTAGCGATTCAGATTGAACGACGCTATACAAAAACTGAAATACTTCAAATGTATCTAAATCAAGTATACTGGGGACATAATGCCTATGGCATAGAGTCTGCATGTCGGTTATATTTTGGAAAATCTGCTGAAGAGATAAACTTAGCTGAATCAGCATTATTAGTGAGTATTTTGACAGGGCCAGAATTATATAGCCCCATCAGAAATTTTTCTGGAGCAAAAAAGAGACAATTAATGGTCTTAAAAAGTATGGTAAGAGAATCGTTAATTACATCAAATGAGGCTAATGAAGCTTATATAGAAGAAATGGCTATCATTAAAAGAAAAAAATTGCGTTATAAAGCCCCTTATTTCACCTCTTATATAATAAAACAATTAATTGAGATGTATGGAGAAGAAGTTACTTACACATCAGGCATGAAAATTTATACAACATTAGATTATTCCCTTCAAGAAAAAGCAGAAGAGGTTGTACAAAAATATATAGAATATGGAGAGTCTTCTCATTGGATTAGATCCCTAAATCAAAAGGTGCCATCATTAAATTATTCTCAAGCATCATTATTAGCAATTGATCCAAGGTATGGATATATAAAAACGATGGTGGGAGGAAAAGATTTTTTAGATAATCAATTTAATCGAACCACTCAAGCTAAACGACAACCAGGATCTGCATTTAAGCCCTTTGTTTATTTAACAGCCTTAGAAAAGGGGTTTTCACCAGGCTCTATTATTGAAGATGCGCCTGTGACATTCAATACCGTGGAAGGGCCGTATGCCCCACATAATTATACCCAGAAATATAAAGGGCCGATGTCTATAAGAAAGGCTTTAGAAAAATCAGTAAATATTGTTGCTATTAAATTAAATTATTTAATTGGACCAAAGCATTGTGTTAGGGTTGCTAAATCGTTGGGTATAAAATCTCCTTTAAAACCCATTTTATCATTACCATTAGGCGCTAATGAGGTTACGATGTTGGAATTAACATCTGCTTATGGAAGCATTGCCACACTAGGAAAGCATACGGAACCTACAGGCATTATTCGCATTGAGGACCGAGATGGGACGCCTTTGTATGAGCATGCACCCGAGGTTGTTAAGGTGTATAATGAAAACTTATTAGCAACCTTAGTAGAGATGATGAAAGGCGTTGTAAAGTATGGAACAGGTAAAGTAGCCAATTTACCACGACCAGTAGCAGGAAAAACAGGCACTACATCAGATTATCGAGATGCTTGGTTTGTTGGTTTTGTTCCACAATTAGTGTGTGCAACATGGGTTGGAAATGATGATAACTCTGAAACAGTAAAAGTAACGGGTGGCTGGGTTCCTGCCTTAATGTGGAAAGAGTTTATGACAATGGCAACGCAAAAAATGCCTGCACAAGATTTTCCAAGACCAAAAGGGTTAATTTCTGTTAAGATAGATTGGTTAACAGGAAAGCTAGCGACACAGTTTAGTCCAAAAGAATATGTGTATTTAGAAAAATTTTGGGCTGGAAAAGAGCCTAAGGAATATGATACTGCAGATGATGGGTTTTGGGATAAAACGATAAAAAAAGATAATAATGAAGAAACCTTATTACAATTTTTTGATAATGGTTAGAAATAAGTAAAATAGATATAGCTTAAGGAGATCGGTTGGATGAATAATGAAAAAAAACAAGTTATTATTATTGGCTCTGGACCAGCAGGCCATGCAGCTGCAATTTATACAGCAAGAGCTCGATTAAACCCATTAATGTTTGAAGGTAGTATGGCTGGAGGCGTAGCCGCTGGAGGGCAGTTAACAACAACAACAGAAGTTGAAAACTATCCAGGATTTAGTCATATTTCTGGGCCTGAGTTAATGATGAAAATGAGGGAGCAATCCTTAGGATGTGGAACCGAGATTGTAACAAGAACCATTGATAAAGTGGATATTACGAGCAATGGTATTGTTGTGTATGATCAAGATCAGATTATTGAGGCCAAAACATTGATTATTGCAACAGGCGCAACAGCAAAACGCTTACACATAAAAGGCGAAGAAACCTATTGGCAAAAAGGGATGTCTGCGTGTGCGGTTTGTGATGGAGGACTCCCCATTTTTAGAGATAAGCCATTAGCTGTTATTGGAGGAGGGGATAGTGCTGCCGAAGAATCGACTTATTTAACAAAGTTTGCATCAAAAGTTTATTTGTTAGTAAGACGAGATGAACTACGTGCCTCAAAAGTAATGCAAGAACGAGTAATGGAAAATGAAAAAATTGACGTTTTATGGAATACAGAAGCCATAGAAGCTAAGGGAGAAAATGTCTTAACAACATTAAGTATTAAACATAATCAAACCCACGAGGAGAGAGACTTGGATGTGAGTGGGTTATTTTATGCGATAGGACATAAGCCAAATACAGAGTTTTTAAAAGGACAATTAGAGTTAGATGAATCAGGTTATATTATAACGGAACCAGGATCAAGTAAGACGAGTCAAAAGGGTGTGTTTGCCTGTGGGGATGTACAAGATAAGACCTATCGACAAGCCATTACAGCAGCAGGATCAGGATGTATGGCTGCATTAGATACTGAAAAATATTTAGCTGGCCATTAAAATAGTTTTGTAAATAAAAAAATTAACAGTAATATATCTATATAATCCAAAAGATTTATGGAGGTAATAGTGTGAAAAAAAGTAGCTATTTAATATTCTTAGCAAGTTTAATAGTAAGTTTAGCAGGTTGTGATATAAAAGAAGATTTATCAGAACCACATACTATGGAATCATCATATAAGCGAGTGACCTCAGAAATAAGTAAGTTAGATGCATTATCACCAGAAGTAGGAACATCAACAACAAGCTTTCATTGGGATTTTAATCTTTTTTCAAAACTATATGCAACTGCATTTGGAGATAACTGGACCTTAACAAATAACGTTGGCTTACGTGATCCAGAAAGTGATGATGATCCCACTCCTATAATTAGTATAAAAGAATATATGGGAAAACAATTTAACAGTGAGCTAACAAGACCGAATGGATCACCGATTAATGTATTTGGCCGAATTAAAAATGCATTAGAAATTTTTTGTGCATTTGGATCCTTAGATTTACCATTGGATGCAGATGGCTATCCAGAGAATGGCGATCACGCTGTTATATTTACAACCGCAGTTATGGAAGGACTGGCCGCTGAAGATAGTTGTAATATTTCGTTTGAAAAAAATGAAGCAGGCGATTATACAATGCTAGATCAAACCATTACATTAAATGTAACTGATACAACAGATACATCTATTTATGATAAAAAATTAAGCATAGATATGGGAGCTAACGAGATGTCCTTTTATATGCGTTATAACGACAATGTGATTAATATTGTAAGCACCGAAAAAAATATATCGGGTGATAATGCAGGGCATGAATATCGAACCATTATTCAACATGATATAGATGGGGATATATTAAGAGCAGAGTATATATCAGCNCCAGGTATATCAGAAAATGATTACCTATATTTTTATCGTCTTTATATGACATCTNCAGAAGCACGGGTATTGGCATTTAAAGGAAAAGGAACCTCTGTAGACACAGAACATATAGCTTATTCAGCTGCTGGAACGCTTGAAGATTCTACAACAACATCAGCGTTATCTGTTAGTATTAGTGAAGAAAAAAATGCAGCTTCTGGAGGGGCGGGCTTTTCAGATTTAAATGCGTGTATCAATAGAATGGATGGATCTGTTGATGCCGATGATGCTGTTGCTTGTGGGACAGACTTGGCAGATGACTCACAGCTATCAACACATGTAAGAAGCTTGGTGTCGAATTTTATAGAATCAATAGATGAGGCGGGATGGGTAACGGTGTCTGAAGCAAATGACAATTTAATGTTTGATACAGTTGCAGAAATGTTTTCAGAGACGCCTAATCAACCATAATGAATCATCTTAATTAATGGTGTGTTGGTTGTTTTTGAAGCAGCCAACATAGATAAAGACCAATTAAAATTTCAACAATACAAAGCAGTTGACCTAAAGAAAAAATATGGATAACAAAGCCAAGATGAGCATCAGGTTCACGAAAAAATTCTAGAACAAACCGAAAAGAACCATACAGAATCAAATAAATAGATCCTAATATTCCAGGCTTAGGAGTTAAGTATCTACGAATAATCCATAAAATTAAAAATAAAAGAAATCCCTCAGCAAATGATTCATAAAGTTGTGAAGGATGTCGAGGAAGATGCCCTCCCATAGGAAAGACCATTCCTAATGGAGATGTCGTAACGCGTCCAAATAATTCACCGTTAATAAAATTAGCAATTCTACCTAAAAAGATACCAATAGTACTCCCGATAGCCAGTAAATCTAATAACATAAGTTTGTTAATATGATAGCGTTTAGCAAATAAAATAGTACTAATAATAGCGCCAATAGCACCGCCATGATATGACATGCCGCCACGCCAGATAGCGATAATCAGATGGGGTGATTTCATGAATTCTATAAAATCATAAAATAAAACATACCCTATACGTCCTCCAATAATGACGCCTAAAATAAGATAGGAGATATAATTAAAGATATCATCCATACTCATTTTTAGACTGTGACGGTACGCTTGTTTAAAGATTAAAAAAGGCAATAAAATACCTGCAATATAAGCTAAACTATACCAACGAATATGAAGGGGCCCTAACGAGAAGATAATAGGGTCAATATTTGGATAAACTAACATAGCAAACCCTATTATAATAGACATTAGCAATAAGAATCAAAAAAAATTATGGCAGACCATTATAAACTCCCAATGATATAATAGATATCATGAGCAATGATTCAAGCCAGATTGAGGAGAAAGAGCCCCAAAAAGGACATAATGTGCCTTTGAAAATTAAAGGGATTATTAAAGATAAATATGATATTGCAAACAAAATAATTAAATTAGAACCTATCAAAAAGTTTAAAATTAACAATCAACATGAGCAAGCGCCATTAGCGGCTATTAAAGAAAAAAATGAAGAACATTTAGATGAAAATGATACGGATCTAAATAATAATATTAGCTTAGAAAAGGCCTCAATAGAACAAGAAAAGAAAAATATTGAGGAAGAGTCTATCGATACATATACACTGATGAAAAGAAATGTTAATGAAGAAATGAAGCAATATAGGCAAATGCAGATACAGTCTATTCAAGATGAAATAGAACACTTAAAAGAAACAGCAAAGCAGGAAGGATATCAATCAGGTTACGAGGAAGGGAAGGGGCTTTTTCACGAATATTCAGAAAATTTATTAAAATCAATTAATGATTTAGGAAAAAATAAACAAGAAGATTTATTTAAAAAAAGAGATTTTATTATTCAGCTATCCTTAGAAATAGCTGAAAAAATTATTGGTCAACAAATACAAGAAAATACCCATATTTTTGATTCATTATTTATGGAAGTCATTGAAAAAATAACAGAAAAAGACCACGTATCTATAACCATTAATCCTGATGATAAAGCCATATTAGAATCATTAAAAGAAAGGTTTGAAGAAAAGTTTAAAGATATTCAGCGCTTAGATATTCATACTGATAAGGCAATCATTAGAGGAGGATGTACAATAGAAACCAATTTAGGCTTTATTGATGCAACTGTTACATCAAAATTAGCAATTTTAAAAAAGGCTATTGACGAATTTCATGAAAAAGAAGATCAGGTAGATTTAAATAGAAAAAAAATTAAAAATAAAGATACCAATAAAGTATCTAAAAATACTGATGAAGAGCAAGCAGTTGCTAATATAGAAACACCCGATTTGGAAGATAAGCCATTAGATATTCCGTTAAATGAAAAAGAAGAGGACTTAATGGATGCAGAACAAAAAGAAATTGAATTAGAAGAAGACTATAATGAACCACTAGATTTAGAAGCAGATCAAAGCGAAACAGAAAAAAGTGCGTATGATTCTATGGATGAGGATGAGGATGAGGATGAGGATGAGGGTTCTGATGATGATTCTGCTGCTGCTGATGATGGGTATGATTTATTTGACGGATTAGATTTAAGTGATTTTGATGATACATTTGATGAGTTTAAATGAGTAAATTAGCAGATTTAGAAAGTTATCAAAATGTTATAAAAAAAACCAATGTATTAAAAGTAATTGGGAAAGTTATTCAGGTTATAGGCTTGGTAGTTGAAGCGGAGGTCCAAGGAGTCTCAATTGGAGAGTTATGTAAAATTACGGTTACAAAAGAAACCCATATTTTAGCAGAAGTAGTAGGTTTTAAAGAGGGGCGTGTCTTATTAATGCCTTTAGGAAGCACCGCGGGTATTAGACCAGGCGGTCTTGTTTATGCCACAGGAAGGCCCATCTCGGTAAAAGTGGGAGATGCTTTATTAGGCAGAATTTTAAATGGCTTAGGAGAACCTATGGATAGAAAAGGAGATATTCCTTTTGATGATATTTATGGAATTGATAATGATCCGCCAGATCCAGTATCAAGACCAAGAATTTCTGAGGTATTTTCAACGGGTGTAAAATCAATTGATGGGGTTTTAACATTAGGAATGGGGCAGCGGATTGGTATTTTTGCTGGATCAGGTGTTGGAAAGAGCACCTTAATGGGGATGTTAGCAAGAAACTGTTCTTCGGATATTAATGTGATTAGCTTAGTAGGAGAAAGAGGAAGAGAAGTAAAAGATTTTATTGAAGAATCCTTAGGTGAAGAAGGGCTAAAGCGATCGGTAGTAATTTGTGCAACATCAGATCAACCACCAGTTATTCGTTTAAAAGGAGCATTGGTAGGAACTGCCATTGCTGAATATTTTAGAGATCAAGGTAAAAATGTCTTATTTATGATGGACTCTGTAACCCGATTTGCAATGGCTCAGCGTGAGATTGGGTTGGCAACAGGAGAACCCCCAACAACAAAAGGCTATACACCCTCCGTATTTGCAATGTTACCTCGACTAATGGAGCGAGCTGGAACATCAGATAAAGGAAGTATTACAGCCATTTACACAGTGTTAGTTGAAGGAGGGGATATGGATGAACCGATTGCAGATGCGGCAAGAGGTATATTGGATGGTCATATTGCATTATCTAGAGATTTAGCATCAAAAAATCATTATCCATGTATTGATGTAGGGCATTCTGTAAGCCGATTATTTTCAGTTGTAGCTTCAGATAATCATAAAAAAGCAGCTGGGAGAGTAAGGGAGATTTTAGCTCGTTATAACGAAGCCGAAGATTTGATTAATATAGGAGCTTATGTAAAAGGTAGTAATCCAAAGATTGATGATGCGATTAATAATATTGATGCCATAAATGAGTTTTTAAGGCAAGGTACCCATGATAGTTGTCACTATGATGATAATGTTAAAAAATTATTAAGTTTAATGTAGGCTATGTCAAAACCAAAAAAAGGAAAACGATTTGTTTATTCGTTAAAAACATTATTAAATGTTAGAAATATTCGTGAAAAGCAACAACAAGAAAAGTTTAATGCTGCAGAAAAAAAATTACATGAAGAACGATTAGAAGAAGCAACGATGAAAAAAGAACAAACAGAGCATCTAAATTATGTAAATAGCTTATTATCAAGTAAAGAACTGCCCTCTATGACTACAATTGAAATGCATCAAGAGCATGTAAAACGGATGGAAGAAAAGGTAAAAAAACAACAAGAGGTAGTAAAAAAAAGCAAAGAAAAGAGGGATGAGGAGCAAAAAGAGCTGATACAAAAAGTAAAAGAAAAAAAGATTATTGAAAAAGACAAAGAAAAAACACGTGTTAAGTGGAAAAAGATGATGGATAAATTAGACTCCGAATTTTTAGATGAGCTAGCAAGTATAAAATTTGCCTCAAAAATGATTAAAGATGATTCAGAAAAAAAAAATAATTTTAACAAAGGGGGTATCAGAGACAAGTAATAATGTAACATGCTACTTATAAAAGCTATAAATTATGGTATTTATTATTGCTAACTTTATACTTACTAATTATTTTGTTTTTTCAATAATAAAAAAGATGCTTCTAGGCAGCGTCAATTACTATAGATTACGCTTCTAATTAATAATGCAATGCTGTTTATGATAGATGGGCCCTATTCTTATGTTATAGAAAATACATTAAGAGGATATTTATGTGTTATTGCATATAGTTTTGATATGCTTATCAAAGATTCTTTATTATTTAAATCTGATATTAACAAAGTGCTTTTAGCTTTTATATATTTTATAGGAATCATAACTACTATTATAAGTATGAACATAAATAGCCCTATTGTAAGTATAGTAATTGCAGATCTTTTCTTTTATAGCATTTTATTTTTGTATTTAAAAAATGTGAATTTTTTCAAGATAAACTATAGAAAACTTTCCATACCTGTTTTTCTTTTTGTTAAAGCTAAGTATCTCGATTTTAATTATCGCGATTTTTTATATCAATGAATATTATCGAAGATCAAAAAATAATGGAAATAGCAATATAATCAATCAAGCAAAAGAAGAAATAAAAAATGCATATGTAATTAGTGCCTTAAAAAATATAGATTTATCAGAGTTAGAGCCACAGTTATCTACAACGTTTGAAAAAGAACAGCTATTTTTAAATCCATAGATTAATAAGCAGGGATATCGTGTCGTAGTTTTTCACGCTCACCCTGCAGTTCAACTGCTAAGGGGTATCCTAAATACTCAATTCAAAATTATGTTGAATATTACTTAATAATATTTTTGCTTTTGTTTTTTTAGTTAATATTTCTGTTATGTTGAATCGATTAAATCAGATAATTATTTTATTTTTCTACCCAAGTTGTTGTATCTGTATATAACTGTTGTGTGAATTCATGAATTGCATCGATTATTTGAGCTTTTGTAAGTCGATTAGAAGGCGAATCATGAGAAGACCGATGACGAGGAGACCGACGACGAGGAGACCAATGATAAGAAGGCTTATATAGTGTAGATAGTAAGTTTGCAACTTCAATATAGCCTTTTTCTTGTAACAGATGATTCGTACATTGTTCTTGGGCCAACTCGAATTTGTTAAGTTGATTTTCTATTTGCTTTTTGTATTTCACCTCTGAACGCTCTATAAAGTCTTCTTTAACCTTCTCATATTGCTGTTTAGCATCCTTATGTTGCTGCGAATCAATGCGATGCGAGGATGGTATTCGTGGTAATCTTGGTGTAAGCATTTTAATTTCTCCTTTCATCTTCTAGATTTAAAAAGATGAGTTACTATTTTAGTTATTTTTATATTTTTTAATACAATAGATCAAGTTTTTTAGATTTATTTTTTATTATCGTTCAAAATCTTCAAAAAATTTCATTTAATTTTAAACTCATCTAAAACACCAACTCCGAATAATCGACAACTCCTTGTTTCTTTTTCATTTCAATGATTTGGTTCTATGATATAGAACACGATTATAGAGCATTAATAGTATCCATTAAAAAGATGATATTGATAGCCTTTTTGATAAGATAAAGCGGCTAAAAACCCGATAAGAAACCTTCTAGCCCTGATTAAGAAGGACTTAAGAAACGTTAAAGAAACACGAATTAAAGAAAAAAAACATAAATATCATTAAGGACATCTACCTCTCTCTCTCTCTCTCTCCAGAGGCAGAGAAGAAAAAAAAGAAAAGAAAGCAAAAAAAAGTGATAATGCTGTACAGTGTGCTGCTACCTTTTACAATAAATTAAAAAAAGAAACATGTCTCAAATTGAGTATTTGTCAGACTAAAATTAAAAATGATATACTAAATTTAAAGTTTTCAGTTGTAAGGAGTAAGTTATGAAGCGGTTTATACTTGGATTACTATGTATTTTATTATCAACAACAGTAGAGGCTGTGATTGAATATCAGTTATCAGATTTTATGAAAGAAGAAACAACCGGAGGGTTTGGATATGTTAGCATTGATGATAAACCCTATTTTAAAACAACTGTAAATCCTAATTTTAGTATCAAAGGATTACAGGTAGGACTAGGTGTGACGTTATATATTCCAGTGGCAGGAGATGATTGGCCTACATCAGCAGATTGGTTAACCATTCGATACTTAGGCTATGATTATCAGAAAAAACATGGGTTTAAATATGGAAGACTTAGTAAACTAACATTAGGCCAAGGCTTGCTAGTAGATAACTTTGATACAGGAAGTGGCGGAACAAGTGAGTTTAACAATAACAAAACAGGGATATTAGGCTATGTTAGCGTGCTTAAAGCAAAACTGACAGGCTTATATACAACACAAAAAGTTATAGGCGCTCGTGCTGAAATACCGGTTGTAGAATTAGCAGAAACACCCGTAATAATTGGGGCGACTTACATGAAGGATGAGGATGGTATCCAAGATGATGGCAGCTCTGGAACTGTGATTAATCGACCTGAACAAGATGGCTATGCTGCCGATATATCATACCCAATTGGGGGTGAGTTTTTTATTCTATATTCTGAATATGCTGAATTAATAGATCAAGGAAAGGGGATATCATCAGGAGCAAGAGGTACATTTTTTAGTGTTATTGATTATAAAGCAGAGTATCGTATATTAGGCACAGGATTTGTTCCAGGCTATTTTAATAATACCTATCAAGCAACTGGGTTTAACTTTAGTTCAGGCGCCTTACAAGAGCAGGTGTCGGGTGTATTAGTAAATGCATCATCTAATATAATGGGTGAATATGCTAAAGCCGGTTTGCAATATGAGTTGTATGATGATGTTAATGTGTTATCCGCAGCGCTTGGGTGGAGACAGATTGGTCCAGTAACGGGCGTATTAAATTACACAAAACCATTTAATACAGAAAATGATAATGCTATTTTAATAGGGAGCTTCTATTACAGAACCACAAAGTTCTATGACTTAATTTTTAAAGTTAAACGTGTTTATATAACATCAACAGAATTTACAGAGTCATATGATGTAGGCTTTGTTTTCAAACTTGAGAGATTAATTCCAAGTTTGCCTATTTAAATCATATTAAGTCTTGGTTTAATAACGATATTAAGTTAGTGTAAATCAAGATGAAAGAAGAAATTGCAAAAGAAATATTAGAACAATGTAGTCCTCAGTATTTACACATTATTGATGACAGCCATTCTCATAAAGGACATAGTGGCGTATCAAAACATGAAAATACGCATTTTAAAGTAGTAATAGCAGCGGATATATTTATTAACAAAAATAAAGTTAAAAGACATCAATATATCTATGAGATATGCCATCCATTTTTTAAGCAGGGCTTACATGCGTTAAGTTTAAATACGATGACAGTATCAGAATGGAAACAATAAATGGGTAATTCATTTGGTCGATTATTTAGAATAACAACGTGGGGAGAATCACATGGGGGTGGTGTTGGTGTTGTCGTAGACGGATGTCCTTCACAAATAGAAATTAATGAAGATGATATTCAGAAAGAATTAGATCGGCGTAGACCCGGTCAAAATAAATTGGTAACCCCCAGAGACGAGGCCGATAACATTCAAATTTTGTCAGGAATATTTGAAGGAAAAACTTTAGGAACACCTATTAGTTTAATGGTTTACAATAAGGATGCTAACCCAAAAGCCTATGACAATTTAAAAGATACCTTTCGTCCTTCACATGCAGATTTTACATACCAAAAAAAATATGGCATTCGTAATTGGCAAGGAGGGGGGCGTGCATCAGCAAGAGAAACAATAGGACGTGTTGCAGCAGGCGCAATAGCAAAGACTATTTTAAGTAAAGACTATAATATAGAGTGTATCGCTTATGTGAAACAGGTTCATCATATAATAGCAGAGATCGATAGAGATAGTATAAGTTTAGAAGACGTTGAAAAAAGCCTTGTGAGATGTCCACATAAAGAAAGCAGTGACTTAATGATTGAGCAGGTAGAAAAAGCCAGAGATGAAGGGGATTCATTGGGAGGTGTCATAGAATGTGTAGTTCGGAATGTTCCTGTAGGCTTAGGAGAGCCTGTGTTTGATAAGTTAAAAGCTGATTTAGCAAAAGCCATGATGTCATTACCTGCAACAATGGGGGTAGAGTTTGGATCAGGCTTTGATGGAACCTTGTTGATGGGATCGGAGCATAATGATGAATTTTATATGGACGGGGATCGGGTAAGAACCAAAACGAACCACTCAGGAGGGATGCAAGGAGGGATATCCAATGGAGAAGATATTTATTTTCGTGTGGCCTTTAAACCTACAGCAACCATATTTAAAAAACAAAGTTCTGTAACAAGTGCTCAGAAAGAAACCGAATTACAAGCAAAAGGACGACATGATCCGTGTGTAATTCCGAGAGCTGTTCCTATTGTAGAAGCCATGGCAAATTTAGTGATACTCGATCATCTATTAATTAATAAACGTAATCAACAATAAGATACAATTATTGCCATTTTGAAATTAGTATTAAACAACTAAAAATAAGAATAATCCCTAACCAGACTAAGGGTTGATAAGATTCCCCAAAAAATAAAATACCACTTAACGTTGTCAGTGGAACGATACTTAACATTAACAAAGAACAGATCCCCGCGCTAGCAAACTTAAAACCTAACGTCATTCCCAGTTGTCCTAAAAACCCAACACTACACATTAAAATTAGATAACCAATAGTTTCTAGCGATATCATGGGAGGAGAGATAATGGTAGGGATGCTAACGATTAACGCTGAAAAAAAGTAACAAATAAGGACAATGGTAGGGGTGTCATATGAATAGCGTAGTTGTTTCAGTGTAATGTACACACCCGTATTAAAAAAAGAGCCTAGTAAAGCAAATAAATCCCCTTGATTGAAAGTTGTCATAGACTGAGGCTGAAGAACAAGATAAAGACCAATAAAGACAAACGGGATGCTCAGCAGGGATATATAATGTGGCTTATTTTTATAAAAGATATAGCCAACAAGCAATGTCCAAATAGTAGAGCATTCAAAAATTAACATGCTTTTTCCAATCTGCCCGTATTTAAAGGATAAAAATAAACAAGACATAGCACTAATGCCAAAGAAAATACGAAAGATAAAAAGAGAGTATGATTTAATAATAATAGCTTTTTTTGTCAGAATAAAAAAAGGAATTAAAAAAACAGGCCCTGCTAAAAATCGAAATAGCATAATAGTTTCAATAGCTACAGTCGAACTTAAAAATTTAACAATACTAAAACTACATACAAAAAATAAATTAGTTGTTGTTAAGATAAGAGGCGATTTATATGAATGTGACATCAAAAAAGTATATCATATATAGTTTTATAGGGATCTTTCGCTATAGTCAACAGGTGTTCGTATATACGTGAAAAATAATAATAGAATTAATTTTTTGTATAATAGCTTTTCTGTAAATTAGCAATAACATCAGCAAATGCCTTATGAAATTTGTGTTGCATGCCATGACCAAATAATTTTTCATCAAATTCTTTAAACCTATTTAAAAGGGATTGTTGTTTGTCTTCTGGAATTTCTTGATTACATAAAGGAATCACAAATATTTGTTCGTTATGTAAATGAGTTTTTTCAAGAACAAGATACTTTTTAAGTAAAGTTAACAACTTTTCTTTTGCTTGAATACTCCCTTTTTTTACATCTTTAATAATATGTTTTAATGATGTTAAGTAGAGTTCAGCCAAACTATTTTCGGATTTTAACTGATTAATAATATCATTACTTTGAAATCCACTATAACGTTTTAATTCTGGAAATAGAATGGTTTCTTCTTTTTTATTATGAGCATGATTGGCATAAATTTTAAAGTATTGAATAATCCGCTTTAAATCATCTAAATTAACCGGTTTTCCTTGTGATAAACGTTCATGCATAACTTCTAAAATATCAAGCATACAAAAAATCTGATCAAGTTCATCAGATAATAAGTCTGATGGTTTCATAAGCCCCCCAAAAACCATTGATAATTAATAAATACCCAAAATCAAGCTAATTTAAACATGAAAACGAGACTGAAACCATTTCCAGGATGTGTTTAAAATTGTGTCAATCGAAGAATGTTGTGGTTCCCAGTCAAGTAAGGATTGAGCAAACGAAGCATCAGCAACAAGAATAGAGGCATCCCCACTACGCCGTTCATAAAATTTATAGGCAATACTAGTGCGAGTGATAATTTCAGCTTGTTTAATTAATTCTAAAATACTTAATCCTTGAGAGGTTCCTAAGTTCATGCAATGAGACTGTTTTGCATCTAGTAAGTAGTTTAATCCAAGAACATGTGCTAATGCCAAATCAGAAACATGAATGTAATCACGAATACAGGTTCCATCGGGTGTGTCATAATTATTACCAAAAACAGTTAATGTTGGTTTTACACCACTGGCTGCCATTAAAATATTAGGAATTAAATGTGTTTCAGGAGAGTGATCTTCCCCAATCAAATGATCATGATCTGCACCAGCCGCATTAAAATATCGAAAGATAATATAGTTAAGGCCATAAGCCTCATGAAAATCTTTTATAATGTGTTCCATCATATACTTGGATTGACCATAAGGATTAATAGGGCGACATGGGTGAGATTCTAAAATAAGATTAGACTCAGGATGTCCATAAATGGCTGCTGTAGACGAAAAAATTAAATTAGATATATTGGCTTTCCTCATTGAACTTAATAAATTTAGAGTCCCGTTAACGTTGTTATGATAATATAGTTCGGGATCAATAACAGATTCAGAAACATTAATAGACGCTGCAAAATGAAACACAGCAACGGGGTTAATTTTTTTTAGGAGAGATGTTAATGATTCTTGATCCGATAAACAACACGTATAAAACGTTCCCCATTGTATAAAATCATGATGACCTGTACTAAAATTATCGATAATAACAGGAGAAAATCCTTTTTCAAATAATAGTTTAGCAGTATGAGAGCCTATATAGCCAGCACCACCCACAACCGCAATAACGGGTTTTTTAGAAGGCATCGTTACCGAAAACGATTCACTAAGGCTGTATTTCCTATAAACAAAGGCGTCTTATCATGAATATTACTAGGCTTAATGGACAAAATAGGCTCAGACCCATTGCTAGCAGAGCCCCCTGCTTGTTCACAAATAAAGGCTAAGGGGTTTGCTTCATACATAAGGCGTAGTTTTCCTTGAGCATGAGTAGGCAAGGCTGGATAAGCAAAGACACCCCCTTTTAATAAGTTGCGATGAAAATCAGCAACCAAAGAGCCGACATAGCGAGAGGATAACGATTCGGTTTGAGATACTTTAAACGAGTCAATAGCTGCTTGAATACCCGGGCTAAAGTGAGGGTACAAACTTTCATTAACAGAGTAATATTTAGGTGAATCTGGAATACGAATATGATCATGAGACATTAAAAACTCGCCAATATTAGGATCATACGTAAAGCCAAAAACACCATGGCCTGTCGTATAAACTAACATAACAGACGATCCATAAATAACATAACCTGCAGCCACCTGTTTAGAGCCAGGTTGTAAATTAATATCAACGGTACTAGGATCGGTTTGATATACAGAAAAAATAGTGCCAACACTTACATTAACATCAATATTAGAAGACCCATCTAAGGGATCAAAGAAAATAGCATAGGAGGGTTCCTGGGCTGAACTTACGGTAATAATATCATCTTCTTCTTCAGAGCCGATGTAGGAAAATCGACCATGAGCACTTAAAATATCAATTAAACAGGTATTAGCAAATAGATCTAATTTTTTAACGGATTCTCCATGAATATTAACATGATCAGACGTACTATCTCCTTGAAAACCTGCTACGATAACATGATTACGAATCATTTTAGACGCTAAACTAATATCATATAAAATATTAGCAATATCCTCAGGTAAATCATCATGTTTAGCTTGCATATCAAGCAAATGTTGTTCAACGGTTTTGCCAGATGAATGTATGGCTATCTTAGACATGGTTAGTATTATAAAATTATTTTAGAAATTATGAAATAGAAAGCTAAATAGCCTATTGTATTATCAAATCTTTTATTGAACGTTTAACTTGATCAACATTATGAACGGCAGATTCTAACTGGGACTGCTCAGATCCTCGAACTAAAGATATTTAGTAAGAATAAAACACGATAGTTGACGATTAAGAATATTGCGTATCGAGAAGTGCTGTCACGATTTCTATAACTATATCACCATATTCAGTGAAAGATTAACGCATTATCAAGCTTACCCTAGTTTAATCACAATAGCGCCTACACTAATAAAGATAATCGCAATCCATTTAGTAGTTGAAAACGGTTCTTTAAGATAAAACCAAGCGAGGATACCAGCAAAAATGATCGATGTTTCTCGTAAAGCAACAACATAACCTAAAGGGCTAACACGAAGAACCCATAAAATTAAAAAATAAGACGAAAATGATAAACATCCAATGAAAGTCGCAATACCTTTTTTTTGAGCTAAGGTTTCATATAACTCTCTGCGATGATAATGATACAAATATGGTAATAATAAAATACTCATAAAAATAAAAATAACCCAAATCAAATGCTCTGCAGGGAGATATTGAAGAGCCAAGTAATCGGTAATGAGGTAACTTGAGATCGTAATACCAACAAGAAGTCCCCAGATAATACCAGTAGAAAGAGAAGCAATGTTCTGATGAGAGTAATGAAAAAGTATAATTCCCGAAAGGACTAAAACAATACCAATGATACCTATACTAGTAATTAAATCACGAAAATAAAAAAGAGAAAACAAGGATGTAATAACAATACCAAGACCACGTGAGATAGGATAAATAACCGATAAGGGAAACTGTGCATAAGCTCGGGTTAAGACAAGATAGTAACAAGAGTGAGTGATGGCACAAATAAGCCCCCAAAATAGGAGAGAAAACCAGGAAATATCAGCCCTAATCCAAACAAAATAAGGAATGCCAAGCCAGCCACCAAGGGACATGCTAAGCCATAAAATGGTAGTATTTTTCCCAACATATTTGGCAATACTGTTCCATGATGCATGCAATAACCCGGAAACAATAATAAGTAAAAAAATAGATAAAGGCATGATTATAGTATACGTGATATCTTAAAAAAGAATCAAAATAAGGATATGATAAAACTATGGAGGAATCGATTCAAGATTTATATAAGCAAGTAACACCCATCAAAGATGGGCTTAAATTATCAATGATATTTCCAATAAAAAATCAAGCTCAGCTGTTAGAAACCCTTATGGAAAAAGTAGATAAAGACCAAGATGATAAAACTATTTTTTTAATTGTAAAATTATATTTACATTTTATTCAGTTTGGAGCAGAAGATTCTATAAAGCGAGATGCTTTAACCAGTTTATTAATGATAAAAAGTTTTGCTATTAAACAAGATAAACAGGCTATTCAGTATCAATGTTTTTTAACATGTTTCAGATTATTATATGCTCGTTTTTTAACAAAAGAACAAAAAGCAATATGCCTAGAAGAGTTAACGGAATTTTATGAATCAAAAAAAGATCAAATACGTTGGTACTTAATCATTTTTTATTTTGATGATAAACATAACCCCTATTTTAATATTTTAAAAGTAAGACAATTAACCGATCAATGTTTTAAATATATATGTGATAGTTATGTAGAAATAGCATCACTAACTAGCGCTATATTACCCATGTTACCTGATGATAAATCAGGGTTTTCTATGGAAATATTAGAACAACGTTTTTTTAATCAATTTGTTTATGGAGAAATTGGGCTTCATTCAAAATATTATCACAAAACGCAAGTTAGATATGTTTTAGATACCTTAATTAAATGCGCAAAAGCAGACCATGCTCGATCTCAAATGTCTAAAAAAGGGATTATTAAACATTTAGATTTTTTATCAAATCAGTTAAACAATGCTGAAAAAAAAGATGATATAGATTCTATGATAGCCATTCAAGAAGACATTGACTATATTTCACCTCATTTAACACATATTAACTTTGGAAAGTTAGACCATCAATTAAAAAAAATAGTAACAAAAATATCATAATAAAGGCATCTAAGTAAGAGACAATACGGTAATCATTTTTTTGTTAGAATGTGTTGCAACACAACAGCTATAATCAGAAGAAAGATTAAGGTATTCCAAAAAAAAGGATGTAGACATATTTAAGTAGGGATTAGCTGAAATGACGGTAGAAATTGTAGAATCATTAGGAATAATAGAAAATGATGAAAAATTTATGGAGAAGCCAAGTCCTGTCGCTTTTGCAACAGCTTCTTTACCAGTCCAGATATTAAAAAAAGACGTTGTTTGTACAGACTCAGGTTGATTAGCAAGCCATTGTTGTTCAGAGGGTGTAAAATATCGATTAACAATACGCTGGTAATTATAATGAGGTTTAATATATTCAATATCAATACCTATCATAGGGGTTGTCGATACAGCAATCACACCCATTAAATGACTATGAGACACATTAAATGATAGCAACGAATTTGGGATAAACAATTTTCCCTTATCACTTTTTTCAAAAGTAATTTGATGAGGATCAAGATTCATAAAATGACTCAGAATAATCCTTAAGTAAGTACGTGTTATGCAAAATTGAGTTTTAGAAGCAGGGTTAATATAGCGTAAAAATTGCTGGGTCTCCTCATGGGATAATATCGTTTCAAAGGGGAGTGATTTAAGCGTAGCCTCAGAAAAAGAAAACGTAAAAATAAAATTCTGACTATCCAANGATTTGTNAGTATGCTGAGCTAATAATGGCGNAAGTAAGGAGNCTGTCATGTAAAAATAAATTAATAACTATGCTGATTAAAAAGNAAAAAGACTTTANTAAGATTAGNATGGATTAACTGAAAAAANAGAGNATAACGATGATTAAAGGATATATTTTTTTGTGTTAATTTTATAATATTAAANATGCTCATTAATACTTAAATTNTAACAATAAACTAAAAAAGAGACTAGCTAAACCAAACACATTAATGATTACACAATAAAAGACATAGATATAGGTAAACTTAGATGAATACCCATTATTGATACCAGTATGAGCAGTTCTGGCTTTAGCCCATTTACCATATTGTCTTCCCACTGTAATTTTGAAAAAAATCATATCAAATAATCATGATATAACTACAAAGGTTGCTCGTGCATAACTACCAAATATAATCATATTATTTTCCTTAAAGTCCAAAGAAAAGGTCGTTGCTGTAGCCCAAGCTAAAGCAGAATGGCCTGAAGAAAATGATTGATTTTTTTCAGATAATGATACGTTAGGACCCTTAAACTGAAAGGTATCATTGGTTTCACGTGGACATTAGCGCTGAAAACTCATTTTTATGACTTTAACCGTAATATCGATTCACTCAAGCCTACTCGGCTTTCGCGTATCATCCTTAATCAGTCAGCGCATTCAGATGCTTACACGTTTCGCTTTGCTTCAAATGGCGCGCCCGGAGAGAGTCGAACTCCCGACCCACGGATTAGAAGTCCGTTGCTCTATCCAACTGAGCTACGGGCGCAAATAATAAAAGTGATTATAGCGAAAAATAATAGTCATGACGATAGTCTAGTATACTTAAGTAAGAAATAGCTCTATTTTTTAATAAAATACGCTACACTAGTTACCATGACATATGAAGAGGCCGTAAAGCAGTTGCAAACCTTAGCAATCAAGAAAGGAATGGATTACCGATTAGAGCGATTAAATCCTGTATTAAAGGCTTTAGGTAATCCCGAACAACAACTAAATAAAATAATTCATGTAGCAGGAACTAACGGAAAAGGATCAACAATTGCGTTTATGCAAGCCATATGTCGAGAAGCCGGCTATTTAGTAGGGACGTTTACGTCACCTCATCTGGTAAGTTATACCGAACGAATAGCGCTGAATGGGGAGCCTATTTCTAAGCAGGATTTTTGTGATCTTTTTGATCAATGTAAAGATAGGATGAAGAATGGGCTAACTGAATTTGAAATGTTAACCATGATGGCATTATTATTTTTTTATAAAAAAAAGCCAGATATTTGTTTGGTAGAAGTAGGATTGGGAGGGCGGTTAGATGCAACCAATATCATTGTTCCTAATTGTTCTGTTATCACGCAAATTGATTATGATCATCAGGCAATATTAGGAGACACTCTAGATAAGATTTCACAAGAAAAAGCCGGTATTATTAAACAGACTATTCCAATAGTAACGACAGATCAGCAAGACATAATTAGCTTAAAGGTTATCGAGAAAAAAGCCGTAGAAAAGCAAGCCCCTATCTGGATGGAAGCGCCAGTAGCAGTGGGGAGTGATTGGTTATTACAGGGAAAGCATCAAGGAATCAATGCCAGTGTGGCATTGCGTGCAATTAAAATAGTATTTCCTAATATAGATAAAGGGGCTGTAAAGAGGGGGCTAAGAAAAGCCGATAGTTGGGGACGATTTACAACAGTAAAACATAATAACCAAACAATAATTATAGATGGAGCCCATAACATACAAGGGCTAAAATCATTAAGAGACAATCTAAAGCTCTATCATAATATAAAGTCCATATCCGTTATATTTGGAATTCATTATTCAAAGCCATTAGATGCCATTATGCCTATCATAAAAACCTTAGGGGATCGGTTTTATTATTGTGAATTTGATACGATACTCGCACATAAAATAGATTCCATAAGGGACTCTTTTCAAGAAGCCTTACTTTCATATGAATTGGGAGAGGATCTACCTAAAACACCCGTAGTTGTGATAACGGGAAGTCTTTATTTGATTGGAAAGTTTTATAACAAAAATAAGGGGAACCTCACTAATTTAGCCGCTCTAAAACAGGTATATACTTTACAGTAAGGATTACTTAGGATTAAACTAGATAAACTTAAACGTGGATATGACATAGGCTGCCTATGCAAACATATAGCGAAACTAACTGAGAATAAATTAGGTGAAAGGATGAAAATATTAAAATCAAAACGAACAAACAATACGGTTTCTTTAGAAATCGAAGTGTCATTAGAGACCTTAGAAGAAGGTATTACAAAGGCTTTTAATAGCATGGTTAAACAGGCAAAAGTACCTGGGTTTCGTGCTGGAAAAGTGCCTCGAAACGTTTTTGAAAAGCATTACGGAAAAGAAATTTTGTTAAAAGATGGCATTACAGAAGCTGTGAATATAGCGTATTTAAAAGCTATTCAAGAAGAGTCATTAGATGTTGTTGATTATCCACAAAATTTATCAATTAATGAATATAAAGAAAATGAACCACTAATATTTACCTGCGATGTTGATGTAAAGCCAGAGATAAAAGTAGATAAATATAAAGGAATAAAAGTAGAAAAAGAAAGTATAACAATATCTGAGGATGTGGTTCAAACACAATTACAACAACTACAAAATTCAGCTGTAGAGTATAAAGTAGTCGAAAGAGAAGTCCAAAAAGAAGATTTATTAAAAGTAAATGTTAAAGCAACCATTGATAATCAAGAATTTTCAAAGTGGACAAAAGAAAATGTTGGGGTAGGCATTGGAAGTAGTATTTTTTCAGAAAAATTTGATGATAATTTAGTTGGAAAAAAAGCAAATGAAGTGCTTTCATTTTCAGTTCATTATGATAAGGATTATCATTTAAAAGACGTTGCTGATAAAAACGTTGATTTTAAAGTAACAATTACACAAGTAAAAGAAAAACATGTGCCAGAGATTACAGATGCCTTAGTAGAAAAATTAACACAGTTTAAAACTGTAGAGGAATTAACAGAAAACATTAAAACATCGTTAGAAAATCAACGAAAAAATGAAGTTGATGAAAAATTAAAAACAGATCTTATCGATACTATTGTAGAAAAAACCACCTTTGATATTCCTGAATCTATGCTGAAATATGAGTTAGAGCAAGATAAAGCTTATTTTGAAGCAACATTAAAGCAGTCAGGGGGTACGATTGAAACATATTTAAAAATGACGCAACAAAGTGAAGAAGATTTTAATAAGCAGTTAATGACCAATACACAAAAGCGTGTGAAGCAACAGTTGGTAATCAATGCAATTGAAAAGAAAGAAGAAATTACGGCAAACGAAGATGATATCAAAGCAGAAATTTTACGTATGAAACCCGAAGCAACTACAGACGAAAAAATAGCTGAAGAACGTAAAAAGATCAATGAAAATGGGCTAACACAGATGATCAAACAAAAAAAAGTCTTTGATTTCTTGATTGAACATGCCAAAATTGTAGAAAAGAAAGTATAACATTGAGCAATAAAATAAGGAGGATATTATGCCATTAGTACCTATGGTTATTGAGCAAACAGGAAGAGGGGAACGATCATACGATATTTATTCTCGATTATTAAAAGAACGAATTATCTTTTTACATGAGGCCATTGATGATACGGTAGCCAATTTGGTGATTTCACAATTATTATTTTTAGAAGCCGAAGATTCTGAAAGAGATGCTTATTTATATATTAATAGTCCTGGCGGCGTTGTAACAGCAGGAATGGCCATTTTTGATACCATGCAGTTTATTAAAACCAAAGTATCAACAATATGCATGGGACAAGCAGCATCTATGGGCGCTTTTTTATTAACCGCCGGTGAGCCAGGTCGTCGGTATGCTTTACCTAATTCACGTATTATGTTGCATCAACCATTAGGGGGAGCTCAAGGACAAGCAACGGATATTGAAATCCAAAGTCAAGAAATTTTACGAATCAAGCACATTGTGAATGATATTCTTTCAAGGCATACTCAAAAGCCAATTGATACCATCAAAGAAAATACAGAAAGGGATTATTTCATGGATGCTAAAGAAGCCAAAGAATATGGGCTTATTGATGATATTATCGAGACAAAGTCATTAGCTGAAATTAAAAAGCAGCCTGTGAAATTAAAATCATAATTGACTAAAGATATTTTTTGTACATTTTGTAGTAAAAAACAAGGTGAAGTAGCGCAACTCATTGCTGGACCAGATGTCTATATATGTGATGAGTGTGTTAAAGTATGCAATGCTGTTATTGCACAAGAAG
>PBBX01000015.1 GCA_002716725.1 bacterium
TATTCCCATATGATAATACTTCTTTTTAATAAGTTCGTTTTTATTTGGATCATAAGAGGCATTAAACTGAGGAAATTTTTCTAATGCCCTTTGAACGGCTTTGATAGCAAAGACTGTTAAGGTTAGTTTTACTCCTTTTTTCTGATACTTTGGATTATATTGTTTTCTCATAGCCATTAAATTTGTAATATCAACATCGAGTTGTTGGGTTACATGAGGTACGCTTTGCCATGCTGTTACCATCTTTTCGGCTATCTTTTTCCTTAATGGTGAGCATTTTTCTACATCAACCACTCCCCACTTCGAAAAATCTGGTAATGGTATTTCTTTTTTTGCTGTTGGCTCTTCTTGTGTGACTGGATTTTGCATTAGGGATTGTAAATAGTTGATATGATTACTCACATCGGTTTCTGTAATTCTTCCTGAGTTGCCTGTCCCTGAAATATAACGTAAGTCTAAGCCTATGCGATAGGCTAGTTTTTGAATTGAAATTGAGGTTGATACAGCTGTATTCATTGTTAGCGCTTGTGAAGAAACGGCAACGGGTTGTACCGGTTTCGGAGTAGGAACATTCACAGGCTGTACAGCTTCTTCTCTTACACTTTCTTTTACCTCAGTATTTCCACCTGAATCGAGTTGTCCAATTAGAGTACCATTAGATACGGTATCGCCCTCTTTGATTGTTAATGATGTAATCGTGCCTGCAGCTGGTGATGGTACAGGAGCAACCGCTTTATCAGTCTCTAATTCGATTAGTGTTTGATCTGCTGATACAGTGTCTCCTTGCTTTACTAAGATTGAAATGACGATTGCTGAATCGATGCCATCTCCTAAATTTGGAATTTTTATATCCATACCTTTTTTCTCCTCATAGTCCTAAATAAATTCTGGAAACGATTTTTTTGGATCGATTCCTAATGTTTTTATTGCCTTTTCAACCTCATTCATCTTTATATCTTTATTTAAAGCTAATTGATATAAACATGCAACTATAATTGATTCTTTATCAATTTCGAAGAAGCGTCTTAGATTTTCTCGGGTATCACTTCTTCCAAAGCCATCTGTTCCTAATGTGAATAGTCCGCCAGGAACCCATTTATCAATTTGATCTGGTACCATTCTCATATTATCTGATACGGCTACAAAGACACCTCTTTCTTTTTTTAGTGTTTTTTCTACATAACTTTCTTTTTTCTTATCATTAGGATGTAACATATTATGTCTATCACAACGAATGGCTTCTGTTCTTAGTTGTTTATAATTGGTTGCAGACCATGTATCGACATCGATTTTGTAATGCTCTAATAAATATTCTTGTGCTTCTAATGCAATTTTCATAATACTTCCACTTGCTAATATATGTACTTTTTTCTTTTTCTTTCGATTGGATGCCTTAAATTTATAAAGTCCTTTTATAATTCCGTCTTCTACCCCTTTAGGCATGTCTGGGTGCATGTAATTTTCATTACCTAATGTTAAATAGTAAAATACATCATTTTTATCTTCATACATATCTTTCATACCATGAAATAAAATAGTATTAATCTCATACATAAACGCAGGATCATAACATTTTAAGGTTGGTATCGTACTTGCTAAAATCAAACTATGACCATCTTGATGCTGTAACCCTTCTCCATTTAAGGTTGTTCTACCGGCTGTTGCACCTAATAAAAATCCTTTTGTTTTCATATCAGCTGCTAACCACATTAAATCACCAATGCGTTGAAAGCCAAACATAGAATAATAAATATAAAATGGAATCGTGTGTTTTCCGTGCGTGGCATAGGATGTTCCTGATGAAATAAACGAACACATGGAGCCACTTTCGTTAATTCCCTCTTCTAAAATTTGTCCATCTTTGGCTTCTCGATAATAAATAATGGTTTCAAAATCAACCGGTTCATACAGTTGACCTAAATGGGAATAAATTCCATATTGTTTAAAAAAGGATTCCATTCCAAATGTTCTCGCTTCATCTGGAATAATAGGTACAATTTTATTTCCAATAGCTTTATCTCTTAATAATTTACTTAAAATTCTTACAAAAGCCATGGTTGTTGAAATGGCTGTTCGAGATGCTTTTGTAAATTCAGCAAATCCAGCACTATCTGGAATGTCAACTATATCGGCTTTCGTTTTTCGCTCGGGTAAAAATCCCCCTAATTGTTTCCGTTGATTGAGTAAGTATTGTATTTCAGGTGATGATTGGGGTGGTCTGTAAAAGGGAGCATCCACTACTTTTTCGTCACTTAGTGGTATGGATAACTTTTCTCGATACTCTCTTAATTCTTTTTCATTTAATTTCTTTTGTTGATGAGAAATATTTTTACCTTCACCGGCTTCACCTAACCCATAACCTTTTACTGTCTTAGCAATAATAACACTGGGAGCCCCTTTATGTTCTGTGGCTTCCTTATAAGCCGCATATACTTTTTTAGGATCATGACCACCTCGTAATAGTCCTTTTAATTGCTCATCCGCAAGATGATTGACACATTCTAATAGCTCTGGATACTTGCCAAAAAAATGTTTTCTAAAATAACTGCCAGGTTCTACAACATACTTCTGATAATCACCATCCACGGCTTCGCCCATTCGCTTTATTAATAAATTTCGCTGTGGTGAGGCTAATAACTCATCCCAATCTGATCCCCAAATCACCTTAATAACATTCCAACCGGCTCCATGAAAGACAGATTCTAGTTCTTGAATAATTTTAGAATTTCCTCTCACCGGACCATCCAGTCGCTGTAGGTTACAATTTACAATAAAGGTTAGATTATCTAACTTTTCTCGTGCAGCAATACTTAAAGCACCTAATGATTCTGGTTCATCGGATTCACCATCACCCATAAAACAAAATACTCGTGGTTCTTGTTTTGGACTAATGATCTTTCTTGCCACTAAATAGCGATTAAATCGTGCTTGGTATATGGACAATATCGGGCCTAATCCCATTGATACCGTTGGATATTGCCAATACTCATTCATTAAATAAGGATGAGGGTAAGATGATAAGCCCCCTTCTTTGGCTAATTCTTGTCTAAAGTTATGTAATAGTTTTGCATCAAGGCGTCCTTCTAAATAGGATCGTGCGTAATTACCTGGCGATGTATGGCCTTGAAAAAATAGTTGATCGCCTTCATTGGCACCATTGTTACCTCTAAAGATATGATTAAAGCCAACCTCATATAAGGTACACATGGATGCATAAGATGAAATGTGACCACCTAACCCGTCATGTAAGCGGTTTGCTTTTACAACCATGGCCATGGCATTCCAACGGATAATATCTTGAATTTTATGCTCAATTTCTTGATTTCCAGGATAGAGGGGCTCTTCTTCTTTAGCAATGGTATTAATGTAAGGTGTACTGATTGCACCATCAATTTTGATATTATTTTCTTTGATTTTATTAATACATAATTGAATCGCTTCAATTGCTTCGAGTTCATGTCCATCAGTAATGAGTTGATCAATTTGATCTACAATGGTTCGTGCTACTAAATCGTGATGGTTTAATTCTTTCATTGTTTTCATCTCTTTTCCTATTTTTGTTATGAATATTTTAGTATAGTATCACTCAAAAAGAACAGGCTCAAATGCTAAGATAATAATTATGGTAGATATTATCAATAATTCTAACTTAAAAACAACAATAGATCATTTAGACTATGATGATACTTTTCATACATCTTTACTAGGATCTGATACGTGTCTTTATCTTCGTTTTTGGGAATTGGATCACTATGCTGTTATTTTAGGACGTAACAACAACGCTTCTATTGAAGTTAACGAGCAAGTTTGTTCTGACGTATCGATTCCTATTATAAAACGATCTAGTGGAGGGGGAACGGTTTTACTGGGTCCAGGCTGTCTGTGTTATTCCTTATTTATCCCAACATCACACCCTTCCTGTTCAACTATTCCTGAAACGAATACATTTGTTATGAATACTCATAAGGAAGCTTTACAACCATTTTCTCCCAAAATCTTGGTTCAGGGCGTCACTGATTTAACAATTAATTCATTTAAATTTTCAGGCAATGCGCAAAGACGAAAACGTGACTTCATCCTGTTTCATGGCACCTTTTTATATAATTTTGATTTATCAATGATTTCAACCTGTTTACAGTTTCCGTCTAAAGCTCCCGAGTATCGCAAACACCGTTCTCATGAAAACTTTGTTCAAAACATTGCCATATCAAAAGATAACTTAGTAGATTTATTACTTGCTAAATGGAATTTGTATTAACCACAAATTAATTGTTTCTTAAAATAAAATTTAATCGTTGACTTTGTTTAGGCGCTAAATTTTTTTAAAACTATTTTGTAACCGTTCCTTAAATAATGGGTTATTTTTGTTTACTAAATTAATTTGTATGATAACAATAATGAAAGGATTTTTATTTACTGTAACATCAAGAGCTTTTTTTACATATTCATCTTTCACATTGGCATCAGCCCCATACTTTAGTAATATTTCAACCGTATTAACAGCATAGTTTTTTCTTTATTGCTGGCATGCATCTTTGTTTTTATTTATCATACACAATTAAACATAAGATTTTTTTGTTTGATTATATGAACGACGGTACTACCCTAACCTGGTAATATAAAACAAGAACTAAGCATAAATTTACATAATTTTTAATCGTTAAATGTATGATAAAAACCACTATGTAAATATTGTAATTTTGTAGTAAAAACGATACGCTAGATAAAGATATGGTGCATAAAAAAAATAATTTTCAAAAACGAATAAAGTATTATCTTATTTTCTTATTAGTTAGTATTGCTACCTATGTGATATTATCTCCTGAAGCATTGTCGACATCCTTTATTACGGTTATCTTATTTGGATTATCCGTGGGATTAAGTTTGGCTTTTTTCTTTTCAATGATTGTATCACGAGATAAATCATATATTAGATCCTTACAAGATCAAGAACAACAAAATCACTCTATCCCTTTAAAAAACATTGAAAGTTCTGTTAATCAACTCAGTAAAACGCTTGATAATACTGTTACGATGCTTTCTAAGAAACAAACGCCATCTTCAGCCTTTCAATCATTACCCCTAAACTTCTCCATTATCCCTTCATCTCATTCCGATACAGCTTATATTCTTGATAATGAGTTGAAAATTCCTTTTCAAGATTCAAATGAAAAATCTATCTATAATAAACTTGTACGATTGCTTAAAAAGAACGGCCATCATATTCGTATTTTAAAACCATACAATCCGTCTTTTGATGGTTATTATCATGCTGAAAATGAAGATGATAATGATTTAGCATTTAATGCTATACATTCCGATTTTCCACAAAACCTTATCAATTTTAATTAAATTAAAATGAAATCGCCTATTATCACTCATCTTGGGGAACTAAGAAAGAGAGTCTTTATTTGCATGCTATTTACATTATTTTATATGTTGATTAGCTACATTTTTTATGAGCCTTTGTATCAGTTTTTTTCTAAACCGTTTTTATCTATTGGCTTCGATAATCACCCCTTTTATATCCGTTCTATCTTAGAGGGTTTTTTTGTTAAACTAAAATTCTCTTTTTTATTTGGAATTATCTTTTCTATTCCTGTATATCTATTTCATAGCTTACGATTTTGTTTACCAGGCTTAAAACGATCTGAATCTCGAATTATTATGATTGCTTTGTTTTTTAGTTTTATCTTTTCCTGTGCTAGTTTTACCTATGGTTATTATTTATTATTACCCTTATCCATTAAATTTTTAATGAGTTATCACTTTATTCCACAAGATGTTGGTATTTTACTAACATATTCTGATAATCTATTTATTGTATTTAATTTATTGGCTGCTATTATTGTTGTTTTTCAACTACCTGTTATTTTAATGCTCTTACTTTATTTTAAACTTGTTTCCAGATCATTTTTACTTAAAGCTAGTCGATATATTGTTATTATTGCCTTTATTTTGTCTGCTATTTTAACACCACCTGATGTGGTGTCACAGTTAATGGTGTCTCTTCCCTTAATTGCTTTCTTTTTTATAGTTATCGCCATTGCAAGCATATTTAGGTGGGGAAAGCATGTTTAATTTTGGCTTTTATGAATGGATTATTATTCTTGTTTTAATTGTTATTTTTGTTAAACCAGAAGACTATCCAAAACTATTTCGTTATATTGCCAGGTTTATTAAGAAATGTGATACTATTTTTAAATCAATTCTTAACCAAATTGATATTTATGATAAATAAGGAGTTACTATGTTTGGTTCACATGAAATAATTGTTATTGCGATTATTGTTCTTGTCTTATTTGGCTCAGCAGCTATTCCTAAGTTTGCTAAATCGCTTGGTCTTGCAAAAAAAGAATTTGAAAAAGGGTTAAACGAATCAGATCAAGAGCCTTCCTCTGACACGGATACTTCATCAAAACAAGACTCTAAAGATAAGTCATAGATTATAATTGATTAACCTTAATATTCTTTTCAAAATTTAAGATTTTGATATCAGTAGTATGACACTTAACTTTATTTAGAATGAAGATATCATGAAATATTTTTTAATATGTTATAGGCAGCCTCATGAACGGATACATCTTTAAATGAGTCAATACATGAATTCGCATTATATATTTTATAGGAACGCTTATCATTTGCGATATTGCTACTATCATTTGCTATAATATAATTACACTTCTTTTGATGTAACTTTTCAAAGGGTGTCTTACTATCGTTAATATCATCTTGCAAACAAAACCCGACTGTAATCTTAGGTTCATATGTTTTCGTTATATAGCTTAAGACATCTTCATTTTTTTCTACCAAAATTTCAGTTTGCTTTTCTCGCCTTATTTTTTGATTCTGATAGATTGGTAAGTAATCCGAAACAGCCGCCGCCATAATTAATGTCTCAATAGATCCCATTGAGTCATCCATAGACTGCTTTAATTCATTACTATTTGAAATTTTTACTACTTTTTGATACCCAATATTTTCGATTAAATGCGATGAAATAACAATAACCTTAGCATCATTTATATAGGCTAATCTTGCTAATGATTCTCCTAATTTACCACTTGAACGATTAGAAAGGGTTCTTACAGGATCAATGTCTTCAGTTGTTCCTCCAGCTGTAATCAATATAGGCTTATCTCTTAGATTAAGTTTATTAAATTGAAGACTTGTTATACATCGCGCTATTTCTTCTGGCTCTATCATACGTCCCTCTCCCTTATCCTCTGATAATAAGTTTCCGTATGTAGGCCCAAGAATTAAGCAACCCATATTTTTACATTTTTCAATGTTATTTTGAACAATCTTACTATTTATCATTTCAGCATGCATAGCAGGTACAATTACTTTTTTTCCTTCAAAGGCTACAAAGCAATTTAACATTAAATTGTTAGCGATTCCTGTTGCACACTTAGCGATTGTATTAGCTGTTGCAGGAGCTATTAATAAAATATCGTGAGTTCTAGCTAAGTTAATATGAAGATTGTTTTCTGACCAAAAATCTAAATCTTCATAACATGTATTATCTGATAATAACGTTAAGGAAAAAGGAGTGATAAACTTCTTTGCGGCTTCTGTAACAATGCATGTTACTAAAAAGCCTTGATCCTTTAAAGCTCTAATAATAAAAGGGGCTTTAATAGCCGCGATACTACCCGTAATACAAAATAGTACGTTTTTTGTCACGCTATGATAGAAGTGATTTTGATTTCTTTTTGGTTTTTTCTTTAGGTTTATTTTTTTCGTCTTCTATTTTTTGTTTTTCAATTCGTTCTTCAAGATTTTTATCTAATTTTTCGATTAGTTCTAATTCGTCATCCACTTCATTTTTTTCTGTAATTGTTATTAAGCCTTCATTAAATTCTTTCATAGCGATGTTGATTGGATTCATTGGTTTGTCTCTTAATACTTCAACCAAGGGTCTTTCCCCTTCACTTATCTGCCTTGCACGCTTTGCAATAGCTACTGACAATAAAAACCGATTTGGGATTTTTTTTAATAACTGAGTCGGATCAATTTTAGGAAAGTTTAAATCATCTTCTCTATTTCTATTGTTATTGTTGGTATTAGACATATCTATTTAACCTCACAAATTAAATCTTTTTCTAATTATTTCTTCAATTTCTTTACTTGAATCAAATATGCTATCATTAATTATTACATAATCATAGTGTTTAATTTTTTTTATTTCTTCTTTTGCATTGCTAATTCGCTTTGTAATATCTTCCTTTGATTCTGTTTTTCTTCTTTTTAATCGTTCTTCTAGCACGGCGATAGTAGGAGGTGATATAAAAATTTGTAATGCATCCGGAAATGATGTTTTAATTTTGTTTGCCCCCTTAGTATCAATTTCAACTAGACCTAATTTGTTTTTATTATTAATTCGTCTAATTTCTTTTCTTAGAGTCCCATATCGATTTCCATGAACGATACACCATTCAATAAACTCATCATTTTTTATTGCTTTATCAAATATGTCATCTGAAAAAAAATAATAATCTTTTCCCTCTTCTTCACCTTCTCGTTTTTTTCGTGTTGTAGCCGAAATGGCTAGTTCTATAGTCTCTAGATATGATAAGAGCTCTTTTATAACAGAACCCTTACCTACCCCTGATGGGCCTGATATGACAATTAATAAATTTTTATTTTTCATCTAATTAAGAATAGTTTACAATACTATAGTATAATTTAAATATGTCTATTTTATAGTAAAAAGGGAATTAATGGAAACGATTGTTGCTAATATTGCAGGTTTAATATGGCATTGGCCTGTAACGTTATTATGCTTACTCGGATGTGTTTTTTTTACCATTACATTTAAATTTATTCAAATCAAATGTTTTCCACATGCCATTCAGCTCATATCAGGTAAGTATGATAATCCTAATGAAAAAGGCCAAATTACGCATTTTCAAGCCTTATCAGCTGCTTTGTCTGCTACCATTGGCCTTGGAAATATTGCAGGTGTTGCGATTGCAATTGCTGTTGGGGGGCCAGGTAGTGTGTTTTGGATGTGGGTAATCGGTTTTTTTGGTATGGCTACCAAATATATAGAATGTTCACTTGGCACCCATTATCGCGAGATTGACTCTAAGACAGGTGATGCGCGTGGTGGGCCTATGCATTATATTACAAAAGGATTAGGGGCTCGTTTTAAACCATTGGCAACATTTTATGCGTTCGCTATTAGTTTAGCTGCCTTTGGAGCCGGGTGTTTGTTTCAAGCGAATCAAGCTGCATCTGCATTAAATCTATATTATGATGTACCAACTATCCTTACAGGCGTCGTATTATTTGCTTTATGTTTTATTGTTATTATTGGAGGTATTAAACGGATTGGTAGTGTTGCATCAAAAATTGTTCCTTTAATGTGTATTATTTATATCAGTTGTGCGCTGCTTATATGTTTACTTAATATCTCAAAAATACCTTATGTATTCTCGATAATACTTAAAGATGCTTTTACTGGATTTGCTATTGCGGGTGGCTTTGTTCCTGTTTTTTTTGCGGGTGTTAGGCGAGCTATTTTTTCTAATGAAGCCGGTTTAGGCTCAGCAGCTATAGCACATGCTGCTGTAAAAACGGATTATCCAATAAGAGAAGGTATTGTAGCATCTCTGGGTCCTTTTATAGATACGATTGTTGTTTGCACAGCCACAGCAATTGTTATTATTTTAAGTGGAAACTATGGTTCAAGTATCTATTCTCCATTATCTGAAAAACTCATGTCCTTTGAATCTAAAGATATCGTATCAGAGTACCAACAAAATTGGGCTGTTGTAGATGTTAGTGTGGCACCGAGCACTCCTTATATGCCAGCACATATCATTGATGGAAACAAAGTTGTTGAATATAAAAGCCGTCATAATTTTTTACAGCCAAAGGCATTTTTTAATATTTCGGCTAAATATAAAACTATTGGATTTTCTTATTATAAGCAATCGGGAGATTTTCAAGTTAATATTTACTCTCAAGATAAAGAGTTATTAGGTGTTATTGATAGTCAAGGAAATGTATCTAACCCAACTATTTCTGTTGATTTTTTTGATAAAGAAAATCAATGGGAAAGAGCTATTATTCATCTAAATGCTCCCATGGTTTCATCTGTATCACTTCAATTTATCCCTCTTAATGATAATGTTAATTGGTATCTAGATTCTATTGGCCCTGTTAAGAAACTAAATGGAATAGCCTTAACAACCTATTCATTTGATCACTTTTTTAAAGGCTTTGGTTCTATATTTATTACATTTTCAGTTTTATTTTTTGCGTTTTCTACCATGATTACATGGAGTTATTATGGTGAAACGGCTATTCATTTTTTAATGGGTTCCAAGTATACAACCTATTACAAATTGATTTTTGTATGTTTAATTATTATTGGTGCAACTCAAACCTTAGATTTAATTATTAATATATCGGATGCTTTGATAGGTCTATTGGTTATTCCTAATATGATAGCACTTATTTTATTGCATAAAAAAGTTATTAGCTGGACTCAGGATTATTTTAAAAAACTTCACGCTGGTAAATTAAAAATTTATAAATAATTTTTTGTTCCTATCTTCGTTACTTTTTGTATATTTTGATGTTTTTTTTTTAATTATTATGTCTTGAATAAAATCCTATCTTTATTCAGCATACTTCTCATTAGTAATCATAGATCACACTTATCTATACTAATAGTTAATCTAATAAACTCAGGAGAACCATATAAATGTCTTTATCATAATCGTTTATATTATGCTTGCCTTTTTGTTAAACTTATTTTTTATAATCACTTTTTAGAATCAAATCATGTCAGTTAAGGGTTATAATCTTTTATAGCACCTATTTTGACTCATTAAACTTTACTTAAATAAAATCCGGCTAAAGCAAGATCTTGTATTGCTAATCCTGTTGAGTCTACAACAATTCTATTGTTATCAGTAATCTTTTTTCCAGATAATAAGTCCCCAAGCGTTGCACTAATATTATTTCGTTTTATTTTCTTTAAAGTAATCGCTGTATTTAATTCTCCTGAATGGCTTGCTTGTGTTATATCATCTACAATTAGTGTTGCGTCCATTATTATAGAATGATCTAATTCTTGCTTTCCTTCAGCATCCGCTCCTATAGCAATAATTAAGCACCTTTCAGGGATATCATCTTTCATCACGATAGCTTTAGTACCAGGTGTTGTGGTGATGATTATATTAGCTGTTTGACATGCAGCTTTTACACTTTCCCTAATTCTTAGCTCACCCAAATTATGTTTAATGTTTTTAGCAAATATTTCGGATTGATTGTTTGATCGATCATATACATTAATATGATTTATTTTTTTTACTTCTTGAATGCATTTAAGTTGATATTCAGCTTGTTTTCCACATCCAATGAATGCAATATTAGGATTTTCTATTTTTGTAAGTAACTCGGTAGCGATAGCTCCTACAGCACCTGTTCTTAAACAGGTTAAGGCTGTTGCATCCATCATCGCGATTAGTTCGCCTGTTTTTGGATTATTAATTAATAATGTTGCCATCACACTGGGTAATCCTAGTGCTGGATTCTCTTTATGAGAATTTACCCATTTGATACCCGCAATATTATAACGAGGAACATAGGCAGGCATTGCTCTAAAATCGCCATTATATTCTGGTAAATCAAGATAGATTTTTTCGGGCATTTTATTTCTTTTAGCTTCATAATCTACGAAGGCTTGCTTTGTTATTCTAATGGCATCAGCAGGGGTAATTTTTTTTAAAATATCCTGATCAGTGATATAGGCTGGCTTACTCATGATTGACCTGCCAGGGATAAAAACGTTGCACTTGTTTGAATCCCTTTAAAAAAATTTTCTATCAATAATCGCTCATTTGGCGAATGAATACAATCATCAGGACAATTAAAGCCCATCATTACCGTATCTATGCCCAGAATTTGCTTAAAATCAGCCACAACAGGAATCGTGCCTCCCTCTCCGACAAATTTTGGAGCTATACCAAAGATGCTCTTGTATGCTGCTGCTGCTGCTTTAATATAAATCGTATCAATCGCCATTCTTGCAGGATGGGCTATACTATGAATATCGATATCTATATTCACACCTTGTGGAGAAACTGAATTTACATAGGTCTTAAATTGCTCGGCAATAACGAGGGGATCTTGATTAGCAACTAAACGCATGCTTAGCTTTGTACTTGCTTTTGATGGAATAATCGTTTTAGCTCCTTTTTCAATATAGCCTCCAACAATTCCATTACAATCTAAGGTTGGCTCTGCCCACAATTGCTTGGCGATATTTACGGGTGTCTCTTTTGCAAATTTTGTTAAGCCTAGTTCTGTAAGATAGGTGTCTTGATTGATAGCAATATCATCAAGATACTCTTTTTCTTTTCTTGAAAGACTTAATATATCATCGTAAAAACCAGGAATCATCACCTTGTCATTATTATCTTTTAAATTAGCTATTATGCTACATAATGCTTGAATAGGATTTTGAACAATGCCACCATATTGACCAGAATGCAAATCTTTATTAGGTCCTGTTACGATAATTTCTGCATATACCATTCCACGTAAAGAAAAACATAAAGCTGGCTGATCTTTATTAATCATGGGGGTATCTGAAATAACAGCAACATCCGCTTTTAATTTGTCTTTATATTCTTCTAAAAACTGCGCTAAATTGGGGCTTCCAATCTCTTCTTCACCCTCGATAATCATCACAATATTTACAGGTAATGTATGGGTTGTTTTTAATAGATACTCTATAGCATTGATATGACAATAAAGCTGCCCCTTATCATCGGATACGCCACGAGCATATAAATAATCGCCTCTTAGGGTGGCTTTAAATGGTTCTGAGTTCCATAATTCTATTGGATCGGCGGGTTGAACATCGTAGTGAGCATAGACCAATACGGTAGGTTTGTTATCTGACACATGATAGCTTGCATAAACAATGGGATGTTTTTTTGTTTGAATTAATTTTGTATCAGTCATCCCAATTGAGTTTAATTTCTGCATTAAAAACCTTGCACAGTCCTGAATATCCTGTTGATATTCATCATTTGTAGAAATGCTTTTTATCGATAAAAAATCAGCTAAGTCATCTAATATGCTCTTATGATGTGATTTAAGATATTCTTTTATACTCATTATTTTTTACTTCCTTGTATAACGGTGGCCACGCCTGATGTAATATCGTTACTAATATGATTACATTTTGATAATAACCAGTTTAACGCAGATTCTTTCATTTCATTATTATTCAACATAATTTTTTTATTCTGTAAGTCAATAATAAACTCGTTTTTTGTAGATATTGTTTTTTCTATTAAAGTAACCTTTTCTTCTTTTAGATACATTGTATAAAGCATAGCCCCCTTTTTTTGACTATTTTTTGTTATATTTGATATCACAATAACATCATTTTCTTTTACAAATTGCTTAACAATATTTTTAAAATACTCGATTACGATTGTTTTGTTTTTGTCATTTTTTTCATCTTTTTTAGGTTCTATTAATTTATTTAGAGATTTTAAATAATTAGCTAACAAAATCTGTTGATAATGGCTTAAGATTACGGCATGTATTTTTTCGACATTTATCTTTAATATTCTTGAATAGGTCATAATTAACTTAATACTCTCATGTGCATCTAAATTATTGTCATTATTTTTTATATCTGATAAGTAGTTTTGTTCTTGGTTATTTAAAAACTTATTATATAGTGATAACCGATGAATAATTTCTTTGATTTCATTTTTTTGTGCTCTCCGTTGGTTAATTACAAATAATTGTTTATCAACTTGGTAAATAAATCGCCTTTTTTTTTCATGTTTTTTTTCAAATAAAACAAGTTCATCTTTATTGAAATGAATAAAGTATTGAAATGTTGATTTTTCTACTTTTTTATCGGTTACGATTATATGATTGCTTTTAAGTATCTTCATTAACTCTATTAGCGTCATGTCTTGTGGATACACTGATACTGATTTCATATGTTCATGAGTAAGTATCATATTAATATCTATGGATTTCATTCTATTATGTTATCATAAATAAAATTATGTTATTTATCAAAGTTACATTAATTTTTTTATTATTTTTCACAGTCTCTTTACAGTCAAAACTAATTAAAATTGGGACATCCGTTGCCTTAACGGGCCAATCACAAGCCTTAGGCACCAACCTTGTTAGAGGCATGAATCTTGTTTTTGATTCGATCAATAAACAAGGTGGTATTAAGGGTGATTTAATTGAATTTATTGTTTTGGATGATCAATATAACCCTGATAAAACCGTTGAAAACACTATCTCTCTTCTTAATGATCATCATGTTGATATCTTAACTAGCTTTACAGGAATGCCTACTGTTTAACTGTCACTTTTTTATTTTTATACCCGCATTAAATCTGGTTTTCTTATTATATGTTTTGAAGCTTTATCAGAGTGGTATCTAATAGATATGACTAAAAAATACTTTGTTCGCAATAATAATGAACAACCCATATTACGTCCATCCTTACATAGCTTAATTTCTAAAAACTTTTCATCACCCTTACAAGGCTCTCTCCGGAAACCATTGTCCCCTTCACATTATATTTGTGTTTTACAAACTATTTTAAAGCATTTAAAGTAAGCTTCTAGTTAATTTTTTCCTTTTTTGACTTCCAATTTTATGCTATGTTTTCAATATGAAGCCAAGTATTTCATTGGAACATTTAAAGAAAGCGCCTCAGTATTTAACAAATCTTGATCAAGTTACACATTCAGATCCCGGATTCTCTTTTTTATCATATGTTAAAGAAACGATTCCTCTGGATGTTATTAGTGTTTTTATAACCAATTATAATCTTAATCCCAATGCGGCTGTTATCTATATACTACGGTTAGAAAGAGAGAAATTAGAACTTTATGAATCTAATGCCAATACTGAAAATAATATTTCCTATTCATTTGCGGATGATTCAATTATATTAAACAAAAAAATGATGAGTAATATTTATAAACTCGCTTTTAAAAAAAGGCTTAACGATATTATTAACGAACTTAAACTTAATAAATGTGAACTTTTTGAAGAAACTCTTTAATGTCTTATTCTTTATAGTTATTAGTATTTATAGGCCTTTTTATCATCTAGGATATCGATTTTATCTTGCATGCTTATGTTTTACATTGTATTGCCGTTTTCCTCGCTTAACATTGCTTGATAGTCTCTATATCATTGAAGAGGCATTTCGATTCTTTTTATTACCGATTCGTTTGATCATAGGCCTTTTTTTACCTAAACATCCATATCGTCCGGTTTATGGTACTATTAGTTTTGCAGGGATTAATCAATTAGCCACAGTGCTCCCTATTGATCATTATAGGGTATGTGATATTGGATCTGGAAAAGGAAAATTACTTTTTTTTCTTTCAATTGTATATAAGTGTAATTGTATAGGTATCGAGTCGTATCGGCCCTATACGTTTATACATCGATGCTTTTCTTTTCTACTTGGTTTATCACGTCGTGTGAGATTAATTCATGATACTATTACGCATCGTCCCCTCCCCCATGCTGATGTCTATTTTATTTTAGGCTTAGGATTTGAACCTGAAACGCTTGCTTATGTTCAAGATCAACTTAAGTTACTCGTTAAAACACGTATTGTGATTAGTGTCGGGGTACTATTTCCATCTTTAGCTGATTATCATAAAGATACACTGTCTATTCCTTGTTCTTGGGGCTACTGTGATACCTATATCTATCATTGTATAGATTCCACCGATAAAGCTTGATACACTAGTTTCTATGCTTACCCAATTAAGAATTCAAAATTTTATCACCATCAAAGAATTTAACTGTGATTTTTATAATGGCTTAACGGTTTTTACAGGCGAAAGTGGCACAGGAAAATCTGTAATTTTTTCGGCTTTATATTGTTTATTAGGAAAATCCTTCCCTGAATCTTTAATTCGTACGGGGGCACCTGTTTCTGAATGTGAAGCTGTATTTACTATTACGGATTATAACGATACATTTTTAAATTCATTTTCAGATGATGGTGAAACCCTTATTATTTTTCGTCAGCAATCACATGATAAAACACCTCAAATTAAGGTTAATTCACGATCCGTTACTCAAAAGACATTAAAAGAAATTGGTAAGCGATTAGCGATTATTGTAAGTCAGCATGAGCACTTATCGCTGATGAATCATTCCTATCAATTACAGTTACTTGACCAACTGAATCCTGACTTAGTCCCTTTAAAAACACGTTATAAACATTTATATGATGATTACATTAATAAAAAGAAAGCACTTAAACAGTTTCAGGATAATCATGATGATCCTTCAAAATTAGAATTTTTTCAATTTCAATATGATGATATTAGTCAACATGATTTTTTTGCTGATGAAGAGCATGAGTTACAGGCTAGAAAAAAAAATTATGCGAGTTTAGAATCAACAAAAAAAGCCTTACATGATATTAGTTCAAGTCTTAACCGTGCTTTACCGGAACTTCAAAATGCTTATTCAAAATTAACAACGATATCCCAAGACTCACTTAAGAGCTTCAGTGATCCCTTACAACAACACATTCATGAATTAGAGGATATTAGCTTTACCGTTTCACAATCTCAAAAAGAACTTACTTCTGATCATCCTTTAAGTATTAATGAGATTGAAAAGAGGCTGGATTTAATTTTTACTTACACCTCAAAATATAATGTTTTATCGCTGCAACAATTATGTGTGTTTCGTGATGATTTAAAGGCGACACTAGACTCATCTAAACATGCATCTCAAACATTAGAGTTGCTTAAAAAAGATCTTCAGGAAAGTATGTTGAAACTACGTGAACAATCCGATCTTATCCATGCTAGCCGAGTAGCTAGTGCCTCAGATTTCAAACATGATATTATTCCTATTTTAAATTCACTTGGATTTGAAACTATTGATTTTGATATTAACTTTATCTCACTTAATGATTTTTCATCTACGGGTTTAGATCAGGTTGAATTTATGATCAAAATTAATGCAGGTGAGCCGTTAAACCCCTTATCAACGATTGCCTCAGGGGGCGAATTATCTCGTATATTATTAGCTATATTTTCTTTGTTTCCTAATTCGCATCATAAATACCTTTATCTTTTTGATGAAATTGATACTGGCATTGGTGGAATGGTTGCTAATGCTATGGGTAAACAATTAAAAATTATCGCTAAAAACCAACAACTTTTATGTATTACCCACCTTGCCCAAATTGCATCGTGTGCGAATCATCATCTTGTTATCTCTAAAATAACATCTTCAACCTCTACCCAAACAGAATGTCATTATCTAGAACCGATGGATAAACCGCTTGAATTAAAGCGTATGTTGGGTGGGGAAACTCTTATTCAAACGATAGCTTAATTATCTTTATAACTTAAATCGGCATCTATAACAACACTCCAAAAAATGATAGACTTTAAACGGATTAAAAGGAAAGGATTTTATGCAAGTTAATACAGGCAGCTATAGTAAGCCGAATAGGGGTTCATTAGACAACCATTCTGATCTCAAGCATCGTTTTCAAGTCTTTTTAGATGGTATATCTAAGAATTCTAACGTTAGGTTATCTGAGATGTCTCAAAGAACACATGATTTCTTATGCTATCTAAATCAAGATTTCTTACCTAATTCCAATACTATTTTATCTTTAGATCGACATAATAAA
>PBBX01000016.1 GCA_002716725.1 bacterium
AGTCACAAAGGATTGATATATGACAGCTCCTAATGTAGGGCAAAGACCCAGTGCAACACACACAACACACCCTCAACCTGGAATAGCACCAAACGCACCTCATATGCCAAAGAGAAGCTATATCTTAAAAAACGTTGCTACAAAAGTAGGCGTAACTCCAGCGTATTTAAGAGAAATTAATCACATTCCTTTCAATGGACAGCCTAGAGATAATCATGCTTCTAGAGCGAGCGATAGTCAACCACGTAGAGAACTCCCACCAATCGAACAACCCAATCAAACTCAACAATCTAACCAACTGGCCACTCCTTTGTTTGTACAAGCCATGAGATGTCAAGATGGTGCTTAAGAATTATTTTATTATTTTTCAAACATATTATTAAAAAACCGGTTTAAACGTTACTACAGTATCTCCTGTTTAAACTCTATAAACCCTATGACACAAGCCAAGCGACACCTCGCACACTAAAGGCCAGCAAAGCGCTGCCTAACACACTAACGGCCAACAAAGCGACGCTTCTCACACACTAAAGCCCAGCGAAGCGAAGCGTTACACACTAAAGGCCAATGAAGCGACGCCTCTCACACACATAAAGACCAACGAAGTGACGCCTCTCACACACTAAAGGCCAGCGAAGCGCTGCCTAACACACTAAAGGCCAACAAAGCGACGCCTCTCACACACATAAACGCCAGCGAAGTGCTGCGTTACACAAAACAAAGGCCAACGAAGCGAAGCGTCACACAAAAAAAACGCCAGCGAAGCGCTGCGTTCGCCAAAACCACTCTCAGGGACTGCCGAAAAATAGTGCTAGGTGGTCATATTTTGGAGTGCAGACTCCCGCGAGCCCGGAGCCTAAGCGAAGGGTGTGGAGTTAAGCTCCAAAATATGGCCAGATAGCGCTATTTTTCGGCAGTCCCGTTAGTATGTCATTTTGACAGTGCCCGAATTAATCACACACTGACATCCCAGACGCTTATTCCCTTCCATACCTAGATCTTCTTCTTCCTGATTAATTTCAGATAAATTCTCCATGCCTTCTAGAACTTCCACTTCACAAGTACCACACACACCATTACTACAACCTATTGGAACCCCCGCTTCTTCAATCGTATCCGTAATGTTTTCACCATCATCAACGTCTATTTCATCATCATTTAAAATTAATTTAGCCATATTTTTTCTCCACTTATAGGTTATACCTCAAAATTAGTTTAAGGAAACACTTTTTTTCGGTCAAGCCATAACTTGTGATTTAGACTGGTTCGTTGCTTGAAACGTTTTCATAAAGTTAATTAATGCTTCTATACCTTCTTTTGGATGAGCATTATAGATTGAGGCACGAAGCCCTCCAACCAACCGATGCCCTTTTAAGCCACTCAACCCTTGATTTTCAGCTTGTTGAAAAAACTCTTTTTCTTTTTCTTCGGTATCATTTAATCGAAATACGACATTCATAAGAGAGCGATCTTTTTTATCTACGGGGCAATAATAATAATCACTGGAATCGATAGCATCATATAGTATCCCTGCTTTTTCAGCATTATTTTTTTCGATAGCATCTAAACCGCCCTGTTGTTTAATCCAATCCAACACAGCTGCAATCATATAAATTCCAAATGTAGGAATTGTATTGTATAACGAATTACTATCCACAAACGAATTATAATTTAACATTGATGGTAATGTTTTATCAGATCGATCTAATAAGTCTTTTCGTATGATTACAACCGTAACACCTGCAGGTCCTATATTTTTTTGAGATCCTGCAAAAATAATTCCAAATTTTGATATATCTAATTTTCTTGATAAGATATCCGATGACATATCTGCAACTAAGGGAACATGACCGGTATCTGGAAACTGTTTAAATTGAGTCCCACAAATGGTGTTATTTGAGCACAGATAAACAAAGGCAGCATCCTGATTAACCTGATCACTATTCATGCTTGGAATATACGAAAAGTTTTTATCTTCTGAGGATGCGATTACATCACATTCTGCTTGCTTTTTAATTTCTTTTAACGCCTTTTTACTCCATATCCCTGTATTAATGAAACACACTTTTTTGTCTTTTACAGCAATATTTAAGGGCACCATGGAAAACTGTAAGGAGGCGCCTCCTTGTAAAAATAAAATATCATGTGTATCAGGAATATTTAATAGACTTTTAAATCCTGATTTAGCTCTATCTAAGACCGCTTCAAATACCTTACTTCTATGAGACATTTCTATAATAGACATTCCTAAATCTTGATAATTTAGAAACTCTGATTGAGCTTTTTTTAATACATCTAAGGGCAATGTTGCAGGCCCCGCACTAAAATTAAATATTCGTTTTTCCATAACATCTCCTTTTTAAACGGTTAAAATTCTAATAGAATTAATCCCATTTGATTTTCCGATAGGAATCCCTGCTGTTACCACAATGGTATCTCCTTTTTTTAATATACCAAGCTGCTTTGCTTCTTTAACGGCTAGATTAATCATATCTGTCCATCGATATATATCGTTAAACTTCTTTGGCATCATCATAGGCCTTACCCCTCTATATAGCGTTGTTCTATTACAAATATGCACCGAATCTGTGGGTGCTAATATAGGAAATAAAGAATTTAATTTGGATGCAATTAAGGGTGTATTTCCCGATGATGTAAACGCAATAATAGCCGCCGCATTATTTTCTTCGGCGATTTGATCAGCTGCACGGCAAAATGAGATAGCGGTTGAATCATACTCAAATATTTTTTTATCACGAGTGGTTTTAATACGCCTCATATCGTTAAGATGTTTATCGGTTTCTTCACATATTTCTGCCATTACTTTAATTACATGAGCAGGATCAATCCCAACAGCTGTTTCGGCAGATAACATAACCGCATCACAATGATCATAAATAGCGTTAGCAATATCGGATACTTCGGCCCGTGTTGCTGTTTTAGATTCGATCATACTTTCTAACATTTGAGTCGCAACGATGACCGGTTTAATAAATTTATTACATAGTTGGATAATGTGTTTTTGAATTCTAGGCACTCTTTCGATACCAATTTCTACACCTAAATCTCCTCTAGCTACCATAACAGCATCCGCATGTTTAATGATTTCAACTAAATTATCAATTGCTTGTTGCCGTTCAATTTTAGCAATAATCTTTATTTTTTCACCTTTATTTTCATTTAAAAACTTACGAAATTCGATTAAATCATAGGCAGAGGATACAAATGATAACGCGACATAATCACAGCCAATATTAATGGCTGTGATAGCATCTGTTTTATCTTTACTTGTAAAGGCAGAGGTACTTAATCGTGTTGATGGTAAATTAACCCCTTTATGATTTGAAATCACTCCCCCATTTGTAATCCGACATCGTGCTAGTGTTTTGCTTACCGATTCAATAATACCTTTAATTTTTCCGTCATTAATAAATAAGTCATCGCCTATTTGAACATCGTTTAAAAAATGAGGGTAATCAACTTGAAATTGTGTGGATGATCCCATGACCTTTTTTGTGTATATTTCTACGATGCTATTATCTTTGAGTGTAGCTGTTCCATCTTTAAATTTCCCAACACGAATTTTGGGTCCTTGTAAATCTAAGAATATGCCCATCCGACGTTTTTGTTTTACTTCTGCTTTTCGAATTCGTTTTACAATATTGCTTAGATGCTTGATATCGGCACCGTGAGAGGCATTTAATCGAATTAGATCTGCACCACTTAGCATTAACTTACTGATAAATCCAGCGGGTTCACATGCAGGACCATATGTTGCAATAATTTTTGTTTTTCTATATTGGGGTGTTTCCATATTTTACTTAATCCTAGCACAAGTTTTGTTTTTGATTAATTCCTAATTTCATTCTTTTATTTATATGTCTTTAACTGGCCCACTTTCGTGTTGTTGATCATTTAAAGACTCCGTTACGCCATCTCAACTGCCTATTTTTCTTGATAACTATACATAAAATGGCCTATATTAACGGTGTTCTAGGGAGGTTTAATGGGGTAGTTTAACGGACGTTGACAGGTGTTATTAGCATTNAAATTAATGTGTTTTAAACAAATTTAGGGGCAGTATCCTGNTATATTGTTTTTATTTTTTGGTTACAACAGGAATGTGAGCCAGTTAGTAATTTATGATACATTCGATTATGTGATGTTTGTTTAATGTATTATATGATGTTGAAAATGCTATTAATTCTTTTTCTGACACAATTTTTTGATACGCTATTGAGTATGCCTTTGCAATATCGTTGATACGTATGCTTTGAGGCATTACAAATAAGGGGTTACAAATGGCATCGTTGTTAATATCAAGTGTCTTAAAAATTTGTCCGCCGTGGTTATTTATAACCACTAATAACAGGGGCGTTTTTATATATTTTAATAAGGATAGCCCTCCAACATCATAAAAAAATGAGATATCCCCTATAATACCCATCGTTCGTTGAGAGCCTTGGTAAGCAATTCCAGCCATTGTAGAGATTAACCCATCAATCCCACTTACGCCTCGTTGTGTGATTGTTTTTACAGGATTTTTTAATCTATTAATATGCTCATTAACATGTCTTACGGTTAGACTATTTCCTAAAAAAACGCTATGCATGTGTTGCATTAGTAATGAAAGTGCTTTGATACATGTAATTTCTAAAAACNNCTTATTTTGATTCTGTTTTTTGTGTTTAGTTATGATTTGATTTGCCACGTGATGGCATGTTTTATAATANGCTTTATTCGNTTGCTGGGTTGGCAATAAATCTGTTAGGTCTATGTCTTGATTGGCTATTTCTAAACAAGGCAACGACAANNAATTTTGTGTTTCTGGAAAATCATGTATGAGTAAGATATTATCTTGTTTTTGCAATAACGCTTGTACTGTTTTTGATATCCATTTTGCTCCAATACAAATGATATANGTTGGTAATTGAGAGCGCTGNGTTAATACNTTAATAACATGATCAACCTGACGAATAATGGGTTCATTCCAGGGTATTGAACTACTACATTCCGTCATAATTGGGATATGATAATGTTGTGACCAATCGAGTAATTTCTTATGATTTATGGGTTTAACGGTATTGCTTACGATACATAGTACATCGTGATTGCNTATGGGGTGANCCTGAATGGTTTGGTTTGTTGATAATTTTTTAGTAGANTAGGTGATGATTTTTGCTTTATTTTNTTTGTTTTCAAATAGGCTTTATCTAATTGTAATGTTACTGAAGATGACGGTATTAAAAAGGGTTCTCTAAATGCGATATTAATATGAAGGGGNCCTTTTGGAGGCGGTGTTAATAGGCTTTGAATTGATTTTGCATATGCCTTAAAGCTTGTTTTATCATCGTTGACCACATAGGATACTTGCTTATTAACACTATGCTTTAATAGGGGTTCTTGTTCTAATGTTTGATTGGCTCCGCAGTGATGTAATTCTGGGGGTCTATCTGCACTNATGTAAATAAGAGGGATTTGTAAGGCATATGCTTCTGTTGCACTTGGCACTAAATTAGCAACCGCTGATCCTGATGTTGTGATGATGACGACAGGGACTCTATCATATTTGGCACACCCTAATGCAAAAAAGCCTAACGATCGTTCATCGTAATGTGTAATGATGTTAAAAGATGGTATTTGGCTAGCTGCTTTTACCAAACAGGTGGATCGTGATCCGGGTGCAATACATAGTGTTTTGACACCGATACCACGGCAGGATTCTAAGAGTTGCAAACTCCATAAATGGCCATGAGATAGAATCCTCATTGTTGGTAAGCAGTATCATAACTCATGCAACAATACGATTCCATTTTGATATCAAGTTCATGCCATTCTTCTAATGCTTTGGAATCTTGTACAATCCCTGCCCCTGTATAAATATGCAATGTTTTGTTTTTCATCAAACAAGACCGAATNCCAACAAAAAATTCTGCCATATCATCCCTCATCATACCTAAGGCACCGGCATACAACCCTCTATTAAATGCTTCGAAANTATCAATCCATTCTANACCCACCTNTTTTGGAAACCCTCCTGTTGCAGGGGTTGGATGTAATTTTTCAAGCAAATCAAAGTCTGTAATCTCTTTTTTAAGCGTCCCTTCAATAATACTATGAATATGTTGAAGGTGTGCTAATTCTAATACTTCTTTTGTTTTTGTTTGTCTTATACAGTGACAGAGTGGATTTAACGTTTCGTTTAAATAGTTAACGACATGCTGGTGTTCGATATCATTTTTCTTACTNGCTAACAATGTTCTGGCTAACTGTTCTGTTTGATGGTTNCTACTNCCTTTAGGCATTGTGCCCGCAATGGCATCGCATTGAATATGATTTCCTTTTCTTATATACAGGTTTTCGGGTGTTATTGATAAAAATGCAGTCTGCTCATTACTTTTTTGAAAATAAATATTGCAATACGGTTCTTTTTTTATACTTTCTGTTAATAACTGAATCATGGCTTGTTCATCACTTACGTCCAGTGTTGTTTTTCGGGCCAAAATTAATTTTTTTAAGGATGAATGCTTAATTAAATCTAATACTTTATTAACGTTATGTTCCCANCCAGAATAATTAGGGGTTTCATCGTTATGCTTACTATTAAACTTACTAGAAACTTTATGATTATACCCTGAAAGAGCCTTGGCTAGATACCGTTCTAATTCTGGTTCATTCGTTGCTATTTCTATCGGACAATTGCATATCATTGTTACAGCATTATTTTCTTTAATAAATTCTATGGNTGGAATTATAAACTCCATTTCATGCATAGACTCCCAAAGAGTGTCTTTGGTATCATCCAAAGATTGAAACATGATCGCTGTATAGATCGTAAACCCTTTCTTTAATAAAGGCATTATTGATTGCTTTGCTTGTTCATAATTATTATAAGTGTATTGCCATGTCTTACAGGAACCCATGGTTAGTCTTTCTACGTGTTGAGACTGGCTTTTAAGATACCGTAATTGATGACATGTTGAATAGCTTAACCAATCCTGAATTGTACTCTGACTGTGCTTAGGTGTTATGACAGCCCGTTTGATATCTGAGTTATCATCCNGTATTGAGCCTAATGCTTGTTTAATTGTATTGATTAAATAATCAACGTCTTTTTTTTCAATCATTTTTTTCCTATATATAGTGTTGCAATTCCAAATGTTAATGATTTCATGCTTACCTTAAACCCAACCGCTTCTAATTCCTTTTTAAAGGCTTCGCCATAGGGAAAAGATTCCACGGTTTTATTTAAATATGAATAGGCTTTTTTATCGCCTGATAACACCCCTCCTATTATGGGNAAAATGCATCTAAAGTATCCTAAATATAGCCAACGAATGAGCGGGATACTAGGNAATGAAAANTCCATAATCATNACCGTTCCNTTATCATCTAAAACGCGATATATATCCCTCAAACAGGCTTGATACTCAACAATATTACGAATCCCAAATGCCATGCTTACACAGTNAAAGTAGTTATCTTGAAATGGAATTTCTGTTGCACTCGCATGCAAAAATGTTACTTTATTGCTATAAGAATATGNTTTCAATCGCTTTTTTCCAATTGCCATCATATTCTTTGATAAATCAATGCCTGTATATGATTCTATTGATTTATGATGCGTATTCATTATCGAAACCATCACTTCTCCGGTCCCCGTTGCACAATCTAAAGCTCTCATGTTTTTAGTAACAGGAACGCTTTTTACTAATTTTTTTCGCCATGATTTTAAAATCCCTGCTGATAAAATGGTATTAATGATATCGTAACGGTGATAAATTTTATCAAAGATTTCCCATGACAAGGCTTTATCATAATCGTTAATGGCCGTATTGTTTATTGTCATGAGCTTGTGTATTATCCGTAANATTTAAAAATGGGTCAAGTAATGTATTGGGAATTAATCGTATTAATAATTATGACTATATTTTATATTAGATTAGCATGATCCTGTTTTATTAAACTCATACTTTTTATGACTGATTCTTCATGATATGATTTGCTTATGATTTCATTTATTTTATCTATTTTAGGATTAATTAATTCTGTTTATTTAACTTCNTTAANATTACTTCAAAAAGATGCCTGTATTATTGGTAGTTCGTGNCAGGATGTGATTAATAGTGCGTATGGTATGTTATTTGGTCTACCTATCTCTATTTATGGGATCTTGTTTTTTAGTATTATTTCTTATATTACATACCAACGATGCTTTAATAATCAGCAGTCTCTAGGCTTTGAAGTAGCACTGCTTTCAATTGGTAGTATAGTNAGTCTTTATTTAATGATTATTCAATTTTTTATTGTTAATTCATTTTGTATCTTTTGTAGTTTTTCAGCGACCGTCACCTTTATTTTACTGATACTTAGTCTGTTAGCACTTAACGATATTAACGAGNCCTTTTCATTTNATTCTATCAAACCATCTCGGCATATTTTTATAGGATCAACGTTGGTATTGTTAAGTCTTATAAGTTTTGTGCTATATGCTAAAAGCATTTCCAATAACTACTCTATTAGCGTTACATCAAAGCAAGCAGCTGTATCGTCTATAAGAGATTTTTCTACTAAGGAACTGAATGATTTATCAGGCATTGAATATACAAAAGCACGTATGCAGATGCAATCCATTCGAAAACAATCGTTTATGACCTATATTGCTAAGCATGATGCGTCTATACTTAATTTACAGCTTGATCAATATTACCAAACCTTTGTTCAAAATAAGCTTAGAATGGATGATCAAAATACCAGAAATGCTATTAAACGCTTAAAAGGTAACCCTAGTTTGTTACAACAATACTTATCTAATGTAGATGATGTTGATCGTAATGAGTTTAGAAATCGATTTGATCGCTTACAAACGGATATTTTAACCTATTATGATGCTTCATTTTTATTAGATACAACGTATAAAATTTCGATTCAAGATAATCAGTATGGTTCTATTCAAGTTGGAAATACAAAAGCACCTTTACAGGTTATTATTTTTTCAGATTTTTTATGTTCTCATTGTGCTCAATTTCATGCTAGTTTAGATCATTTATTTAAACGCTATCCTGATTTTTTTAACATCACGTATCGTAGTTTTCCAATTCGGGGTCAATTTTCTGAATTACTAGCCTTATATGGCATTTGTGCAGCAAATCAAAACAACTATTTAGCCTATGCTGATTCTATTTATTCAAATCAAAAGACGATCACGTATGAAACCATTAATGATTTTATTCCTGATTCATTAGACAAATCTAAACTTAACGTATGTATTCAAGATGCGACGGCTAATAAACTGTTAGATGATGATATTAATGAGGTTAGACGCCTTAATATTCAGTCTACCCCAACGGTATTTTTAAATGGCTATCTATCTAATATAGGCTCTATTCAAGCAGAGTTAAGTAATTTATTAGGAGTGAGTTCTCTTTCTTTACAAGATCACTCACACTCCCATGATCATTCTGAGCATAACCACTAAGTATTATGTCTAAGGTTGGTTCAAAGCATGTTGTTAACATACTGCTTGTTGTCATGCTGACAGTATCTAGTGTTGGTTTTATCTATTTTACATTTTTTGATTCCTCTAACACTGGCTTTGTATCGGTTCAATCGTTACCTAATGAGTCTGAATCCTTTCTTATCAAACCGTTATCGGGATCCGCTCTTGATTTAAAGACTATTTCAAGCAAAGTGATTGTGGTTAATTTTTGGGCAACATGGTGTGGCCCTTGTTTAATCGAAATTCCAGCGCTTATCTCCTTACAAAACACCTATTCCCATGATGATTTACAAATTATAGGTGTTAGCGTTGATGATTCCATAGATATTGTAAAACGATTTTCTACAAAATCACCCTTTAATTATCCGATTACCATGAACTCTTATACTATTAGCAAAAAATTTGGACAGATTTATTCGATTCCTACAACCTTTGTCTTAGATAATGATCTAAATATTATTCATAAATTACAAGGGTATCATCAAAAAAGCACTTTAGAGTCACTTATTCTATCGCTTTTATAATATGGGCACGCAAAGCCCTTTTACTAAGGTTCAGCTATTTACAGGCATGATCTATGATGCGTCGATGTCTACATCTGATCTATTTAATATAGTAGAAGCCCCGTTTAAAGCAAGCATAGATAGTTTCTCTGATACGTTTGATTTTAATCACTCCTCTTACTATACAGCTGAAATGGGCTTTCCTTTAAAGCGCCTATTTGTTAGTTTTGATCGCTTGGTATCTCCTGAATCTGCATATCAGTACAAAGAGATATCTAATCGAATTGAATCTCAGTTTATGACTCACAATAAACGACATGTTAACATTGATCCTGGCATTTTATCGCTTCATAATATACTATTATTTTCGACTAAAAACTTTTCTCATCGTATTGCTTGTGGTCAAGGAATTTATACAGAATTAACACTTTTATATCAGAAAGGATGTTTTAAATCATTAGATTGGACGTATCCGGATTTTAAACACTCTAAGATACAGCATTACTTTCTATCTTTAAGAAAGCGTTATCATACAAAATTACAGTCTGGAGATACGTCATCATGATTTATGATACTTACTTAATTATTATCCTAAGCCTTATTTTTGGAGCTTGCTTTGGCAGTTTTGCTAATATGCTTATTTATCGATTATGTTGTGATCAGTCATTACTGCGTGTTCGTTCACTTTGTCCCAACTGCAATAATACGCTTGGGCTTATAGATCTTATTCCAATCGTTAGCTTTTTATTGCTTCGTGGACGGTGTCGCTGTTGCAAAAAACCCATCTTAAAACGTTATTTAGTCGTTGAATTATTAACCCCCATTTTATTTTTTTTATTTTTATATCCTCATTCTTTTATGCTTTTAAATCTTCATTACTTATTGTTTGGTTATATTATATTAATTCTTTTTTTTACCGATCTTGAATCCTATTTATTACCCTTACCGCTAACTAGCATCTTAGTTGGTTTGGGGATAGCTATATCGTTTCTAGGTGATGTATTACTGTCTAGACTAATGGTTGCACTCTTGTTTGCTAGTGGATTGTTAGCGTTTCGATATATCTTTAACCACATTTATAAGCAAGATACCTTTGGCCTTGGGGATATTATCCTTTTAGTTGCGATTTCACTTAATTTTGGTTGGCAAATTTGTCTTTCAACATTTTATTGTGCTGTAATATTAGGGGGATGCTATAGTGTAATGCTGATAGCTTTAAAAAAACGGTCACGAAACGATCTGATTCCATTTGGTCCATTTATTATTATAGGGATTTTATGTAGTTTTAAATTTTTAGAGATTGCTGTTCCTTTCTTGTTTCTAATTTAATCTGTGCTTCATTTTTTACTTGTTTATTTGATTATTATCGGGACGACTATTACTAGCCTATCCCTTAATTTTAAGCATTTTTATGCTAAATTATGGACGTTTCAGGTATTAACATCGGCTCGATATAATCAGTTGATGGGTCATATGAATAACGCTGATAGCATGCTTGGCTTTACAGATCAGTCATTGGATTTTACGTTTATGCCGTCTATTTCTATTCCAAATGGGCTAATCGTGGATAGCAATCGATTTGTATTGGGGTCAAAACCTCATTTAAATACAGCCTATGCAGGAAGTCTATTTTTTAGATTCCATAAACAGCACTATAGACTTACCTTTCCTGTTGGATTATCGGTTCTTAGGGTGTATCTGCTCCATTAAACATGACTATATCTAAAGGGTTTTTATTATTTGATGTTATGCTATCGCTATTACTTGTTGGCCTTTATTTACCGTTGGTTATTCAAGGCATTTTTAGTTTAAATACGTCTGTATCTCGAATCTATGATTACCATGCTAACTTAATACAGCTTCAGGCTCATATGAATGATAGGGCTATATCGTTTGAGCCTATTTTTATCTATGATAATTCTGAGAAGATAACTACGTTTTTTACTGATATATTTGGCTTACATATTCGCTGGGTTGATCATACGCCATGACACTAGGTATTCAGCAAGGGAAAAGCCTTATTTGTTTAATCGTATGGTTATTGATTACGAGTACCGTGTTACCGTTACTTTGTTCTTTGCTTATCATGACCGCTACCTATTACTCTAAAACGGCTTATATGTTACTAGCCTTATCTGAATTATCGTTTCTTAAATCGCTTATTCAAATGGATCTTATGACTGGTTCTCTTCATAAGATGGGGCCGATACTATCAATATCATCTCAATCCAATACCATTTCGTATACAGTTTCGAATGCTCGTCTAAAACGAAGGGAAACAACCAGTCGCTATGTCAGCTCATTTTTACGTATTGACTCTTTAGGTATACTACACAAAAACTGTATTCAACTTATATTTTTAAATGCCTACATTAAGCCCCTAGTCTTATGTAAAGCAAGGTTATAGTATTATGCTTACCCTCTTACGATCATCTGGATATATGAGTCTTACTCTTAGTCTGTTAATGACGTCTTTATTGAGTTGTTTAATGATACTAACACAGTTATCACACCTTTATTATTTACATGTTCAATCATCACGTCATTATCTTATTGCTTATGCCGCTTCTTTATCAGGCTTAAGACTTGCTGCTCATTATCAAGATCATATTACATCTACACTGATAGAATCGCCTACTAAATACGATTTTGAATCCCTACCCTTTTTTACCTATCAGGGTATTTCCTTTAAATTACTTCAAAGCCCCTTTTATATATATGCTTACGGCAGCTATGATGAGACTCATTGTATTCTAAAAAGATCGTTGAATTGACTTTATTTTTAGTATCGTTTATTTTACGTAAATGCGTATTTTTTATTTATTTTTTTATTTTATATTATATTTTTTAATATTTATGGCTCCGATTCATGCCGATGATACGACCCGTTATTTAAAAATGTATCCTAAAAACTTTACTGTTGGTGGCATTGAATTAGAAACGATGTATGATTCTTCTCATTCTAGAGCTCACCAACTTTCTGGATCATTTAATTCTAACACCGCTTATATTTATGAAACATCTATAAGCTATAGTTATAGTACTTTACATTATTCTTTGCATGATACGTTCTCATCCTTTACAAAACATCGCTATAGAATATCCCCTAAATATATAGATAAAACAGATAAACCTCATCAAGTGCGTATCACTCTGAGTTATGCTTATTTTTTAGGTGCCGAAAAAAAACTTACTGATATGTCTATTCTAACTAATCTTATTATTGGAACTGAAGCGAGATTAGTACACTTATCGGGTTCTTATGGCTGGGATAATAATCAAACCTATAATTATTCTTTTAATGTTGCTTTATTTGATCACTATTCTATCTATTTAAAAATCTCACTTTAATCCCCCGATTAATACCTTATTAAGAGTTCATACTTAATTCATCATATAACAGTCTTAATTCGGGTACATCACAGTGATTAATACGTGCTCTTTGAATCGCATTTCCTAAAATTGCATCCTTTTCAATGTCACGACCTGCTTCCCAATCTAAACACATGCTCGTCTTATATGGTTTCATGGTTTGTGTCTCATCTATATTTTTTTTGATAATATCATCGCCAATCTCATAACCATCACTGGCAGCTAAGCGTTGAACATCTTTCATGATAGCTATAATACGTTCCTTAACTACTTTATCAGCTAATAATTCCTGGGTTGTTTTTCCTTTGTAAATAACGGATAACGGGTTAAAGGGAGCATTCCAAATTAGTTTTTTATAGCGTTCTAACTGAATAGATTCAGAAACTTTGCAAATAATATCAGACTCAGCAAACAATGAGGCAAACGTTGTTACATGATCATATGATCCATGTGGATAATGCCCTATTACTAAACGTCCATAATCTTGATGATGAATGGTTGCGGGCGCTATTTTAGCCACACATACAAAGGCTAAAGCACTAATAATGGGTGTTTCGGGGTAGGCCTGTTGGTAGTCTGATTCGATATGAATCCCATTTTGAAGCAAGACAATACAGGTTTGTTTCCCAATCAATGGCTTGATATCATGTAACACCGTTTGCGTTGCTAATACCTTTGTGCTAATCACAACATAATCAGGTTGATTATTGATATCTAAAATCGAACTAAAAACCTCTTTTGGGTAGAATATGGATTCATCATTATTAGGATGTATGATTCGAATGCCTTGTTTCTGAATTTCATCTTTATCAGATCGTGCAACACAACTTATTTCAACGGTATTACTAACACATTTGGATGCATATAATGAGCCTATAGCACCCATTCCGATAAATAATATATTTTTGGGTTTCATTACTACACTATACGTATAGTCTATTTTTTAAGTCAATAAGCTCTCTTAAAGCTTCTTCAATTTCACGTTCACGTTTTATCTGACTATTTATTCTTCTTTCTTCTCTTTTATTATTATACTCTTGCATTCTAATACAGCTCATCCTTTTTTCTATTTCTTTTCTTGCTATCTGTACTTCTAGGAAAGGTTTTTTTAGTATATTTTCACACTGCTTTTCAAGGTCAGTAAATTTTAATCTACATTTGTCCCTCCTTCGGTTCCCAATGCGTTTATAATGGTTCCAAATGCGTGTATAATAATTTTCCAAATTTTGATTAAACTTTATTAAATTTTTAAAAATATTATCTTGAGTATCAAGACATATCAAATATTGTTTATTCTCTCTTGATCTTTGAGAAAAAGGCACATTTTGCCTACTATCTGCACCAACGAATATGGGTCTATTTTCATGCTTTAAATCCTCATTTGTTATATTATCAACATCTTGTTTCTTAAGAGGTAACTGAACATCATATTGTACTAAACACATCCTTACATAAGGTAAAAATTTATTTTTATAATAATTTTCAAATCCTACTACTAAATCTTTAAAATATTGTTTTGGTTTCCTTGTATCAACAACATATAGAATTTGATCTAAACATTTTAACTGATCTGCTGCTTTTGATTCTTCAAAGATCATTTCCATGAAAACGTTATGTATAGATCTCAAGAAGCTTTCCACATCTTTGTTTTGATTTTGACTAATTCTATCTAAACTTTCACCGCTAGCATGCATTCTAGCTAAACTTACAACGCTAGGTTGATAATATGTGTCTGCGATCATCGATAACTTCCATTTTTGTAAAATTTTATATTTTTTTTCAACAAATAAAATGCCAAACTATTCTATCAAATATCTTTTCAATATTTAATTACTTATTTTTTATAGATAATAATTATTATTTAGATACTTGATGATGTTTTGCTAAGCTTACATACTTTGCAGCCCATCGTTTATTTTCTTCGTACTTATCTTGTGAGTATTGTTTCATTTGTTTGGCTGGAATCCCTGCCCATAAGGTATTTTCTTCTACCAAGGTTCCTTCTTTTACAACAGCACCGGCTCCAATCGTGGCACCTTTTTTGATAATGGCTCCATTTAAAATAATCGCTCCCATTCCAATTAACACACCATCTTCTAGTGTACAAGCATGTAAAATTGCGCGATGGCCAACCGTAACATCATCTCCCACAATACAAGGCAACTCATTTTCTACATGAATACAGCTTAAATCTTGAATATTGCTTCGTTTACCAATGATGATTTTATTAATATCGCCTCTTAGTACGGATCCATACCAAATTGAACTATGCTCACCAATGGAGATATCCCCTACTAAAGAGGCTGAATTTGCAACAAAGACAGAGTGATTAACTACTGGTTTTTCTGTTGATATTACGGAACTTAACTCTGTTTTCTTTTTCATATATTATAAGCTTATCATAGTTATGGGTTTTAATTTATACGTCATATTTATTTTTTTGTTTTCATAATTCATGATATTATTTAATATAGTGTGATCTATTTTATATAAAATTATGTAGAGGGTAATGATATGTCTGATGAAAATAAAGATGAGTTTGAGCATAATGATGGTTTAGGTGATTTGCTTAGGGAACGTGAGAAACTAGAGTTTAGTTGGTCTAAAACAATTGTAGTGTTATGTTCGTTGTTTGCTGTTGTAATTGTTGGCATATATTTTATATTTAATGTAGGAAAATCTGTTATAAAAAACGAAGTTCAAGAGTCTATCACAACCAAAACTCCTCAAACGATGCAGATACCCTCTCCAAAAAACGTTACAGCGAAACAAAGCAAACCGAAAAAAGCGACGCCTGTTACTACAAAAAAATCGACACTTAAATCAAAGCCCACTGTTTCTAAGAAGACTAAAAAAAGTCAATCTTCTACTGTAAAAAAGCAGGCACAAACAAAAACAGCTAAAGCCACTATTTCTATTTCCTCTGATGCTAAAAAAAAGAGACCATCCTCCTATAAAACGGTTCAAAAACCTAATGTTAAGGTCTCACCTAAGACGAAAGCAAAGGTTAAGAACGCTAAGTCAACTATTGGTTTATATCAATACAAGGTTATTACAGGCACCTTTAGTAACCGAAAAAATGCATTAGACCATCTAGAAAATTTAAAATCTATTGGAATTAAAGGCTTTATTAAGCAAACTAAAACATCTTTAGGTTCGTATTTTAGGGTACAGGTAGGCGCTTATAAATCTCAATCTAGTGCCAAACAACAACAGGCAAAACTACAAGCGATTAATATTGACTCTTATATTTATCAGGAATAATTGTTTACAAAACCAGCAATATTACTGGCATCTTCTTCTCCTAGACGATCTGATATCCTAAAACAATTTGGATACACGGTGGACTCTGTTGAGCATTCATTTAATGAGGACTCCTTGCTAATTGATGATTTTCCATCTCCAAGAGATTACGTCAAAGAAATTGCCAAACAAAAGGCTTATTCTGTTTCTTATCATAACAACACCGTTTTATTAGCAGCTGATACTATTGTTGTATGCGATCATACTATCCTTGGAAAACCAAAAAACTATCAACAAGCAAGCTCTTATTTATCAATGCTACAAGGAAAAGCCCATTATGTAATATCCGCATTTTGCTTACGTTTACCGTTTAAAGATCGCCCTATTATACGATCGTCTCTTTCTACCGTTATATTTAATTGTTTAACATCACATCAAATAGACGATTATATCAATACCCATAAACCGTTTGATAAAGCGGGCGCTTATGGGATTCAAGAATGCCCGCCCTATTTTATTTCTAGCTATTCTGGTTCGATCTACACTATTATGGGCTTGCCAATCTATATTCTTAATCAAACAATTAAGGATAGTCATCAGGTATTCGTTTCGTTATAATATTACTTATGTTAAAACGTTTACGTAATATGTTAGTCAGTGAAGGAATCGGAATTGATTTAGGGACTCGTAATACGGTTGTTTATGCACCTGGCATTGGCATCGTGCTTAGTGAGCCTTCTATGGTTGCTATTGATAAAGAGTCTGGTTCTGTTATGGCAACCGGTTATGAAGCCTATAATATGGTGGGTAGAACACCGGGTAATATTATTGCTGTTCGACCTATGAAAGATGGGGTTATTGCTGATTTTTCTATTACTGAAAAAATGGTTGATGCCTTTGTTCATAAAGTAAACGTTAAGCCCTTTTTAAGACGCCCTCGTATTTTAATTGGCATTCCATGGGGCATCACTAATGTAGAAAAGAGAGCTGTTGCTGATGCGGCTTTAAAAGCAGGTGCTGGCGAATCTTTATTAATCGAAGAGCCTATGGCAGCGGCTATTGGATCAGGGATTGATGTTCGCGTACCTCATGGAAAACTTATTGTCGATATTGGTGGCGGTACTACAGAAGTAGCAGTTATTTCATTAGCCGGTATTGTTGTTTGTAAATCTATTCGTGTTGCTGGTGATGAGTTTGATGAAGCCATTATTCAACATTGTCGCCAACATTATAACCTGTTAATTGGGGATCGGATGGCTGAGAGAATCAAAATTGAAATTGGATCGGCCTTTCCTTTTGAAGAAGAAAAAAATATGGTTGTAAAAGGGCGAGATCTTGTTAGTGGTCTGCCTAAAACATTTACGATATCCTCTTATGAAATTCGAGATGCTCTTTCTGAACCGATTACATCTATTGTTTCAACGATTCGCTCTACCTTAGAAGAAACACCGCCTGAGTTGTCTGGTGATATTATGAGGGAAGGTATTCTTATGACAGGCGGAGGCTCTTTGTTATATGGTATTTGCCAATGTATTGAAAATGAAACAAAAATCAACGTACAACGTGCTTCTGATCCATTAACATGTGTGGCTGATGGTACTGGAAACGTTTTGGAAGATCCTTCCTTAATGTCTCAAATTAGCTCTACTATTTCTCATATTCATTCTTTTTAAGAAAATGGCTTTAATCCCGTGCTTTTTTGCTATAAACTTTAAATAGTAGTAATGGCCTAAGGATACTGTTGTGATTGATATACTAAATTCGATTAAATCTGATTCTATTTCTAAAATTAATGAACTTGATTCGTTACATGAACTTGATCAATTAAAATCTTTTTTACTAGGCAAAAAAAGTCCGTTAATGGATGTCTTAAAAGATATTCCTAAGATTCCACTTGAAAAACGTCCTGTTATTGGCAAAGAAGCCAATCAGTTGAAACAAGAGTTAACCAAGCGTCTTAATAAAAAACGTGATGAATTAATCAATAAAGAAAGAGATGATTTTCTTAATCAAAATCAAGCGGATGTTACGTTACCTACATCGGGCTTTCCCTCTGGCTCGTATCATCCTATTACCATCGTAACCCGATATGTGTGTTCCATTTTAAATCGCTATGGTTATGCTATTAAACAAGGGCCGAATATTGAAACTGATTTTAATAATTTTGAGGCCCTTAATATTGGGCCTAATCATCCTGCTCGTGATATGCATGATACGTTTTATTTAAAGAATAAAACCGTGTTACGTACCCACACATCGCCCGTTCAAATTCGAACCATGTTAGAACAAGAACCTCCTATCAAAATTATTGCCCCGGGCAAGGTATATCGATGTGATGCTGATACTAGCCACTCTCCTGTCTTTCATCAGGTAGAAGGATTATGTGTTGATAAACATATCACATTTTCAGATCTTAAGGGTACCTTAGAAGCCTTTTTACATGAATTGTTTGGTGATGAGCATGCGATTCGATTTCGTTCTAGCTATTTCCCCTTTACAGAGCCCTCTGTAGAAGTGGATGTCTCTTATACAATTAATGGAAAAACAACGTGGTTAGAAATTATGGGGGCTGGTATGGTGCAACGTAATGTTTTTAGACAGGTTTCTTATGATCCAGATTCCTATACAGGGTTTGCCTTTGGATTAGGTATTGAACGTATTGCTATGATTCTATATAAGATTGATAATATTCGCTTGTTTTATGAAAATGATCATCGTTTTCTAACTCAGTTCTAATGGATAAGGAGATCCTATGAAATTCCCATTGTCTTGGCTACGTGATTATGTCTCTATTGATTGCTCTGTTAATGACTTGGTTGATACATTAACAATGGCTGGTTTAGAAGTAGATCACGTTGATACGATTGGCGATTCATTAGAGGGCATCATCACGGGTCGTATTGATTCTATTACAAGGCATCCTAATGCTGATAAACTAGTTATTACCTCTATTTTTGATGGCAACACTCATCATCAAATTGTAACTGGGGCTTCTAATATAAAAGAAGGTGATATAGTTCCTGTTAGTTTACCTGGAGCTGTTCTTGCAAATGGTATGCTTATTAAATCAGCTCAATTGCGTGGGATTACTTCTGATGGAATGCTATGCTCAGAAGCAGAGTGTGGTATCGCTGATGAATCAAGTGGTATTTGGATTTTGCCCCCAGATACTCCCTTAGGACTTGATTTTGTTTCTTTTGCTATTCTCAAAGATACTGTTCTTGATATCTCTATTTTACCCAACCGAGGTGATTGTCAAAGTATGCTAGGCTTAGCACGAGAAATAGCCGCTATTACAAAACAATCTTTTTCCTTACCAAAGATAAACTTAAATGAATCATCCATTAAACATTCCTACTCTGTTACATCAAAAAGCGAGTTATGTCCTCTTTATATTGGCCGTTATATTACATCCTTAATGAATGGAAAATCACCTTTATGGATGCAGCGTCGTTTACAATTATGTGGTATTCGTCCTATTTCTATTATTGTTGATATCACCAACTATGTGTTACTTGAAACGGGGCATCCCTTACATGCTTTTGATGATCGTTTATGCTATAAAAAAACATTTACAATAGAAGAAGCCCCCCCATCAACATCGATGACAACCTTAGATGGTCAATCTCGAAGCTTAGATAATCAACAGCTTCTTATTATGGAATCCAACAAAGCTGTTGCTATTGCAGGGATTATGGGTGGGCAGGATACAGAAGTGTCTATTGATACCTCTACTGTCTTTTTAGAAGCAGCTTATTTTGATCCTACTTCTATTAGACGTAGTGCAACATCCTTAGGCTTACGAACAGAAAGTTCTATTCGTTTTGAAAAGGGAGTTTGTATTGATACTGTTGATTATGCATCTCAGCGGGCCTGCTTTCTGCTAGTAGAACATGCCGGTGGATCCTTATCCAATCATGTTGTTATTTCAAAACAAGATAAACATGCTTGTTTTACACAACACAAGATCCCTTTTTCTTTTGATAAACTTAATGCATTCTTGGGGTCTACTTTTTCACAAAAACAAATGGAGTCTGTTCTAATCCCTCTGGGATTTACCTTCAGTAAGCAAGCCATCTCTGTCCCCAGCTGGCGTTCTCATGATATTACTGAATGGCCTTGTATTGCTGAAGAGGTTGCACGTTTAATTGGTTTTGATCGCATAGACTCAACCTTGCCACAGAGTTTACCTATTCAGGATAAAGATGATCCTATTGTTGATCTTATACAGACGGTTCAAGATTTTTTTGTCGCTAATGGGTTTAATGAAGTTAATACTTATCCCATGATATCTGATGATGATTTAACGGTTATGGGTTTAGGCTCTAAAGAATCTTGGAATGAATTAGCAAACCCAATTTCTCCTCAATTAGCACTTATGCGACCGTCTTTACTTGCTTCTTTACTCCCCTTAATTGCCTATCACAGTACTCGTCAATTACCCAATCAAGCACTCTTTGAAGTAGGGCGTACCTTTCATAAAGATCATGAGCTAACCTCATTAGGCATTGTGATTGGTGGTAAGCTTGATTTAGCTGCGTATACACCTGCTAAGCGTGACCTAGAAACGGATATTTTTCATCATCTTAGTCATACCTGTAGCCGTTTTTTTCAACATCTAGGACTCTCTGTTACACTAAAACCGGATTCTCAGCATTCTTGTCTCTGGAAACATCCAACGCTTAATTATCTTCTTTATATTAATAAAATACCTATAGGATCCTTAGCACATGTTCATCCTACTCTACTGGATCACTATTGCATTAAAGAGCCTGTTGTCTACATGGATATTGATTTAACCACACTTTTAGACTCTCTTAATCCTTCTAAAACCTATGACGCTTTTTCTCGATTTCCATCCATTCGTCGTGATATTGCTTTATGTGTACCTGATACACTTTCATTTAGCGATATTATGGCTATTATTACTAAATATAAACATAAATCTGTTCTTAAAACAGGTGTTTTTGATGTCTTTGAGTCAGAAACATTAGCACCTTATACACGTAGTATTGGTATTTATCTGATTTATCAATCAATGACAGAAACGTTGTCGGATGACACGGTTAATGTAAATCATCAACGCTTATGTGATCGACTTACCGAATTCTTACCTGTTCAGATTCGCTAATGGCAATGCCACGTGACGTTAGTCAACACACCCCGATGATTCGGCAATATTTAGCTATTAAAGAAGCACACCTTGATGCTATTTTATTTTTTCGTTTAGGTGATTTTTATGAGATGTTTTTTGAGGATGCTAAAATAGCATCTCAGGAATTAGAGTTAACCTTAACAGGACGTGGCAAAGATGAACGTCGGATTCCTATGTGTGGGGTTCCTTATCATGCTGCTGATGGGTATATTTCAAAATTGATTGATAAAGGATATAAAGTTGCTATTTGTGAACAAATTGAGGAAGCTGATGAGTCTAAAGAAATTACTAAACGAGATGTTGTTAAAATTGTTACTCCAGCTACGCATGTATCCGATACGCGTTTAGATAGTGAGGATAATATCTATCTTGCTTCCCTTTATACGACATCATCTCATGCCGATTATGGGTTTTCTTTTGTTGACTGTTCTACTGGAGAATTTAAATGTTGTTTATTTGATTCAAAACACGATTTATGTGATGCCTTACTTCGTTTAAACCCAAAAGAGTGTTTAGTTCCTCGTTCGATTGAGTTTCATTTTGATGCTCCCTTTTTATTAACGCAGTATGATCCGTTATCCATTGATCATGCTATTAGTAAATTTAACACCTTTTTTAACATCCATCATCTTGAAAGTTTTGATTTATCAAATCATACATTGTCCATCCCTTCGGCCTGGTCTATTATTGATTATTTATCACATACTCAAAAACATGCGTTAGCTCAATTAACCACTTGTTCTGTATATCGATGGGATAGCGCTATGGTTTTGGATGCTCAAAGTATTCGTAACCTAGAGCTGTTAAACCCTTTATTTAATGCTCAAAAAACAGGTTCATTATTTTGGGTGATTAATAAAACAAAAACATCCTTAGGGGCTCGTGAACTTAAACAGTGGCTTTTACATCCCTTAACCTCTATCAAGTCTATTGAAAATCGTTATGATGCTATTGATTATTTAAAAACGGATTTATTAACCCGTGAAGAAATTCGTGAACAATTACAGCTGGTTTATGATTGTGAGCGGTTACTATCTCGGATTGTTTCGCATACACATAATCCCAGAGATATGATTGCGCTTATAGAATCCTTAACCGCTTGCATTGAACTTGCTTCTATTTTACAAGATGCTTCAGCCCCTCTTTTACGTGATGCGTCTACCTTTTTTAAACAATTAACTCAAGCGGATCACCCTATTCGTATTATGATTCAAACGATTGAATCTGCCCTTATTAATCCGCCTCCCAATACCATTACGTCTGGCACTATGATTAAACCTGGCTATAACGACGAATTGGATACACTCACACAATCTTTTAAGGATATCAAAGACTGGATTGGGGGCTTAGAAAAAAAAGAACAAGAACGAACTGGCATTAAAACCTTACGTGTGGGCTTTAATAAAGTATTTGGCTATTATTTTCAAGTATCTAAAGGTCAAATAGATCATGTTCCTAATGACTATATCCGCAAACAAACCTTAACCAATGCAGAACGTTATATTACGCCTGAACTAAAAGAAAAAGAAACCGTTCTATTACATGGCGAAGAAAAACAAATTCAGTTAGAACAAGCCATTTATCAAACTCTTGTTGATTGTGTTACCAAGCAAACGTCTCTTATTCAAGAATGTGCAATGCATATTGCTCGATTAGACTGTTTGCAATCCTTAGCGACCGTTGCCCAACAACTTAACTATACACGACCTATGCTATCTGATACGGATACCGATTTAAACCTAGTTCAATCACGTCATCCTGTTTTAGAAAAATACCATCCACACGAAATTATATCCAATGATATTGCCTTTGATGCTACCACGCATATCTTACTTATTACAGGTCCTAATATGGCTGGTAAATCAACCCTTATGAAACAAGTCGCCTTAACGGTTATTTTGGCTCAAATGGGTTCCTTTGTTCCTGCAGAGTCTGCTCATATTGGCTTGGTTGATCGTTGTTTTACACGCATTGGAGCATCTGATAATTTATCTCATGGCCAATCAACGTTTATGCTCGAAATGACTGAGACATCTACTATTTTACATCATGCAACGTCTAAAAGTTTAATTATCTTAGATGAAATTGGAAGAGGAACCTCTACCTATGATGGGATGAGCATTGCAGCTGCTGTGATTCATTATCTACATAATCACATCCAAGCACGCACCTTATTTGCGACTCACTACCATGAACTTACAACTATCACAAACGAATGTCCTAAGGTTAGTAATGCTTCTATGGCTATTCATGATGATGATGCATCCTTAATTTTTACGTATCAATTGGTTTCTGGGCCTGCTGATAAAAGTTATGGAATTCATGTTGCTGAAATGGCAGGCCTTCCAAAAGCGTTAATCGATCATGCTCAATCATTATTAACATGCTATGAAAATAAACCAAAGTTAGCTGATCAATTATCGTTATTTTAATCCTTTTTATAGGCATTCTCCTACTCTTTCATGCTTAATTTCTACTTTATTGTTCCCCTATAGTCTAGCTACTATCTTTAGATTTAAGATCTTGCTTAAAATTACATATAGATTTTCCTGTCACTTTCATATAAGATAGAGTTAATTCATCATATAAAGGAGCATGCAATATGGCTATAGAATTTTATAATGTCAAGAAAAAGAAAAAGGTTTCTATTGACGAATCAAAAGTAAAAAAAACAAAATATGAGAGAAACGGAACAACACGTTACGCATTTAGATCTCAAGATGATGATGGAACTAATTTAACCAAATTTTGTTCTAAATCTGACTTTGATTCAACCAATGTAGAAGAAGTATAAGTTTTTTTAATATCAACTAATAAGGAAGGGTTAGCCTATTATGGCTAACCCTTTTTTATAGACATGTCATATCATTTAGGTTAATGTAAAAAAATATGAAAGCGTTATTATTAAGTATTATTATCCTGTTATATATTAGCCCCGCTATCGTGCTAGGTGATGCTAAAACCTTTATCATGAAAAATGGGGATAGCATAACAGGGGATGTTCAATCATATGATAGTAAAACGGGTATTTATAATGTTAAAACCTCGTTTGGTCTAATCAGTATTAATGATAAGGATATTCTAAAAGAACGTATTATTATCACCTTAAAAACAGGTGATACTATTAAAGGGCTGTTATTAGAACGAACCAAAACCCATTATATTGTTCAGACATCCTATGGAGAGCTATCTATTTTAAGATCCACTATTGATCAGGTTGATGTTGCTGAAAAAAAGAAAACAAAAACCGATAGTCCTAAAACATGGGAGTTTAGTAGTGAAGAATTAATGGATTTATATATCGACCCAACAGGCTTTACCATGAAAAAAGATACCCTTTATATTAGTGGTTTATCATGGGGCTACAGTCCATCACATCGATTTCAAATTACGACTCAATACTTGAATTTTGCTACAGGTCAATATAATTTACGTCCCAAATGGATGATTTATAAAGGAGGTTCTCTTAATAATCAAAGCGCTTTATCCATTGGAGGTCATATTCATTTAGGAGGATCGCCACGTTTGTATAAACGTGAATATAAGAAAAATACTTATGAAAACACCTATTCATGGCATACGATTGAAGGAAATGATGATAGCTTATTATGGGGATCGGTATTTCTTGCATTCACACAATCTAGCTTAAAAAAAGATAAACGAGGCCGCTTATCTACAACGATAGGGTCTGAAGTTACGATGTATAAAGATTTAGTAATGCCGAGAGTCTATGCCGGTATATCTTATGATGCACGATATAATTTAAAATTAATTTTATTGGGATATTATGATCCTTATTGGGGTACTTCTACTTCTAAGAAATTTGACTCTTCAACACCAGAGCTCATCCATATCCTTTCTATCGATTATGGATTTATCTATGCTTATAATGAACATTTACGAATAGGTTTACATAGTCAACGTCAATATATTAGCATTTATTATAAATTTTAGTTTTATTTATGTTTTTAGTTTATTTTATCTATAAACCCTATTTTTTAATTAACTGCATAACTGCAAAAAATAATTTCATTACATAATTGACACTATTTTCCTTAATTTGTACACTAAATTAGTGTTGTTAGTATCGCCGTTTCATGCGGCTTATCCTGTATCTGAATTAGAAAAAACCATCGTATTTTATACTGATGTTTTAGGTTGTAGCATGGGTCGGTCGGATACTACCTGGGTTGATTTTAATTTATTTGGTCATCAACTTGTTTTTCATAAAGTTAATGGGTTTGAACAGCGACATTACTTTAATCCTGTTGATAAACATAATGTTCCGGTCCCTCATTTTGGGGTTGTATTAACATGGGATAAGTGGCAGCCCTTTGTGGATCGATTAACTCATCATAAGATCTCGTTTGAAATAGAGCCTCACATCCGTTTTGAAGGCCAAGTGGGTGAACAAGCCACGATGTTTTTTTATGATCCCAATCGCTATGCATTAGAATTTAAAGCATTTCGATCGATGGATATGCTCTTTGAATCTTGATTTTGTGCTTTCGTAACTTTTTGTTGCAATCTTTTTTATTATTGTTAACATTACACTATCTATGAAATTTACCCCTGATCCTAGACTTTCTGATATTATACTAATAGAACCTGATGTCTTGTCAGATAATCGTGGTTATTTTTTTGAATCCTATCATCGTGATAAATTTACGGATGCAGGCATTATAGATAGGTTTGTTCAAGATAATCAAAGCTATTCTTCTAAAGGAACCTTGCGAGGACTTCATTTACAACGTGAGCCCAAAGGCCAAGCAAAGTGTATTCGTTGTTTAGATGGGTCTATTTTTGATGTCGCTGTTGATGTTCGACCCGCATCAGCAACGTTTGGCTTATGGACGGCTTATAGCTTATCTGCTTCTAATTATCAGATGCTTTATATTCCTAGTGGATTTGCTCATGGGTTTTTAGTATTGAGTGATACCGCTACGATTCAGTATAAATGTTCGGAAACTTACTCTCAAGCTCATGAACTCTGTCTTCGTTATGATGATCCAGCGGTTAATATCACATGGCCAGATACGTCTTGTCTTATAGTATCTGAAAAAGATCAGCAAGGCCTTAGCTTAGATGCTTTTATGCATCCTTAATTTTCCCATAACTATTTTTACTGTGTTAAAATTAGATTTTAAAGGAGAGATAACTATGCTAAACTCTCTCTCATTAACGTTTTGAGGTGACCTATTGTGACAATTGAATTAAATAATCGACGATACTGTTCTGATTTATCGCTTGATCTAAACAATCAAACTGTTGAGCTTGCTGGATGGGTTGATACGATTCGTGATCATGGCCAACTATTATTTATGCATTTACGAGATCGTAGTGGCGTTGTCCAACTCGTCTTTAACCCTGAAGACAATAAAGACCTTCATCATCAAGCAGAACAATTACGTAGTGAATATTGTGTTGCACTTAAAGGAATTGTTATCGAACGTGATGATGAGGCTAAAAACCCTCATGTTCCTACAGGTATGCTAGAAGTTCATGTATCTGACTTAATTCTTTATAATAAAGCCAAAACACCACCTTTTTTAATTAGTGAAAAAAGTGTTGCTGAAGATGAGCATCAAGACTTTAATGTGGATGAAGATTTACGACTTACCTATCGTTATCTGGATCTAAGACGACACAGTATGCAACATAACATGATAACCCGTCATAAAATAATGCGTGAAATTAGAAACTATTTAGATGAAAAGGGGTTTATTGATATTGAAACTCCTGTTTTAACAAAATCAACACCAGAAGGAGCGCGAGATTATCTAGTTCCATCACGACACCATGATAATTGCTTTTATGCACTTCCTCAATCTCCGCAAATGTTTAAACAACTGTTAATGGTAAGTGGGCTTGATAAATATTATCAAATTGTAAAGTGTTTTCGTGACGAAGATTTACGGCCTAATCGTCAACCTGAATTTACTCAATTAGATCTTGAGGCTTCGTTTATTGATGAAACGTATATTTATTCTTTATTAGAACCACTAGTAGAACGTGTCTTTAAGCTTGCAGGAAAATCTTTACAAGGACCCTTTCCTCATATTACCTATGAAGATGCCATGAATCGTTATGGTAATGATCATCCAGATTTACGCTTTGATATGACAATGGTTGATGTTACTGATCTATTGAAAAATGTAAATTATAAAATTTTTAATACTATTGCTAACAATAACGGTGCTATTAAAGGTATCAAGGTTTCTAACAAAGCTAGTGAGATGAGTAAAAATATGCTTCAAGAAGAATTGGCTAAAAAAGTAGTTCCCAAATTTGGGGGTAAAGGCATGACGTGGATGAAGGTTATTGATGGAAAATTAGAATCTAATATTGTTCAATTTTTTTCAGAACAAGAACAGGCTGATCTTATTCATGCTTTAGAGGCGACTGATAACGATGTTTTATTATTTGTTGCAGATACTAATAAAGCATTAGTTAATGATGTATTAGGTCGTTTACGCCTATATGTTGGCCAAAAATGGGGATTTATTGATCACTCTAAAATTGCTGCTTGTTGGGTCACTGATTTTCCGATGTTTGAATTAAAAGATAATCGACTTAATTCTATGCACCATCCATTTACCCAACCTGATGATTCCTTTATGAGGGCTCAAACAACTGATGATTTTTTAGCAGTCAATTCACGAGCCTATGACTTAGTGATTAACGGTGAAGAAATTGGTGGTGGAAGTATTCGTATTCATGATTCAGACACTCAAGCTAAAATTTTTCAAACCTTAGGCATGACTGATGATGATATTAAGCAAAAATTTGGTTTTTTTGTCGAGGCATTAACGTACGGCACACCGCCTCATGGTGGTTTAGCCTTGGGTATGGATCGTTTAGTTTCTATGGTTTTGGATACGGCTTCTATTAGAGAGGTTATTGCATTTCCAAAGAATCGTGTTGCATTCTGCCCGCTTACACAAGCTCCTTCTAATGTTGGTAATCAGCAATTAGATGAGCTTAAGCTATCATGTGTTAAAAATGTTTAAATTTTTACATTTTTTATACATTAAATAAGCGGATAAGAGTGTCATAGTCTTTATTTTTATCATTTAATTAATTCCGCCATGAGCCTGGCTTAAATGTTAGTTCATACAATAATAATGATTCAGCGATTTAATATACCAAACAATTATCTAGCAAACTACTTCGATGAAACACCAACGAATTTTCTTGACATCATCGCTATAGTATTTTATTTTGTCAATCATGTTGAAATTACAGTAATTGCTAGTCTTTTTTTTGCTCCTCAAGCTTTAGTAGCTAATAAAGTGCAAGAATCAGTAGAACCGGTAGATATAGCAGGAAAAAAAGCAGTATTAGCATTAGTAGGAGCTGAAAACTCAAATATTCCTACAAAGATTATCGCTAGACTTAATCATTATCGTTATACATTTGATGTTGCTAGTCAGGATGATGCTAAGCCACATTCATGTATTAGTCATGCCGTTGAAGAAGTAGCTAGAGAAAAGATTTCAGATAGTACAGAAAAATGTACTATGACAGTAACAAACTTTAGCCCAAACAAAGAAAGGCTTTCTGATCGAGTAGTAACGCTTGATGTTTTATGTGGGAACAAATCTCCAGAAGAAGTTACTTATAATTGTGAATTGAGGCATATTCAACCTTATTATTTTTAGGAGTTATAGCTTTTATAATTTGATTAATACAGCTATTCTTTATTATATGCTTTTTGTGTAAAAGCTTTTTTAATCTTCAAATTTAATCTTCAAATAAATTAGCAAACAAAGGTTGAACGTTCGTTTCTTCATATCGGTCGTCTAAATCTTTTTCTAGTTATTCTTTTAGTGCTTGCTTTTTTGGATTAGCGATGTCCAGATCTTTATATCGCTCGTCTAAATCTTTTTCTAGTGCTTCTTTTAGTGCTTTCTTTTGTAGAGCTGACTCATTTTGTAGATCTGGCTCCTTTTTTAGAGCTGCCTCTATCTTACTAATGGCACATTCATATCGCATTTTCAAATTGTAAAGTTGCATTTTTTTGTCTGGTGATAGTGGTACGGGTTTTGCTGTTGTTGGGGATGATGATGATGATGATCGTTCTAAGTTTGCTAGTTTCATTTTTTCAAGAAATTCTTCACCAACTATATTTCGTAAATCACTTGCATTTGTTCTGTGTGGTGATCGTGGGGGGGTTACTGGTATTGGTGGTCTATTGCTTGGTAGTATTGGTGATGGTGATGCTGATAGCATGATATGTAAGCTCCTTATGTTTATATAAATAATTATATCATTCTTTCTATTTATATCATTAACATATATTTATTAATTTTGATATATCTAAATTTTGTTGTTTTATTACACTATCTAGAACAAGACATTTCTATCATTTCTACGTCTTCATCAACTTCATCAACTTCATCAACTTCGTTAACGCCCTTATTATTTAAACAGTACGGTTATGTTATCTGTTAATTGATTGGTTTGCATTATGTCATGATCCTTGTCTCGTATTTTTTTCTCTTTAAATTAATCCTATCCCTATATATTATATTTTCTCTATTAACAGTTTTATTTCTTTATTAATGATGTTTACTTTCAAAATCATAGCGGTATAGTAATCGTATGTTTCTGGTACTTTATATATTTGTTAGCACATTTTCAAGACCTGTGTATGATGATTTTTCCAATCAATTTTCTGAATTTTATAAAAGTCAATTAGTCTCTACTCAAAAATCACCGCCTTCTGAAGAGACGTTAAATCGTCCTGTATTTATTACAGCTCATGGATTTGGGGCATCACCGTTTGAGTGGAGCGATTTTTCTGATTATATGGCTTCTCATACCAATGCGCTTGTGTCTAATGTTTATTTAGGTGGTCATGATTCTCTTGAAAAGTTTAGTAAGGCACGCTGGGAAGATTGGCTTAACCCCATTTGCCAAGAATATCAACGACTTGTTAATCTTGGCTTTGAAACAATTTATTTATGTGGTTGCTCTACTGGATCTACCTTACTTATTCAAGGACTACTTAACAACTGCTTTCGACCTACATTACCCCTTAAACATATTTTTTTAATTGATTCCTTAGTTGAACCCAAGCAAAAAATGATTTATTGGTTACCCTGGATTAAACCGTTTATTTATGACCAAACATTGATGCTTAATCATCATGAAGCCTCTCACTGGCTTCCCTATCGGCCCAAAGAATCGCTAACTCAATTACTACGTCTTATAAAAAAAACAAAAGATGATCTTAACAATGGGATACCCTTTCCTGATCATATTAAAATTTCTTTATTTCAATCCAAATATGACCCTGTCATTGATACCATCTCTCATTCTAAGCTTTATCAAGGATTATCCAAATTGGTTCCTCGATCTATTCAATGTTTTACACTTCATTCTTATCTTCACGTGTTTACTCGTCTATCAAAACGTTCACATATCAACTCCATTGACATTGATAATCAAAACTTTTTCTTTAATCATGTTAAAGAATCTATGATAATCTAAATTATGGGATTTAATAGTTCTCCCTTTATTAAGTTTAATAGCGTTTGTAGATAAATAATTTTATCTAGATAAAGCTCTTTCAAATTTTATAAAGCTCCTATTAAGGAAGATACTGTTGTTCATTGATTGTTATTTAGTTTTCCCCTTGCAAATAAGGTTGTAACCTTCCTATTTCTCTTTCTACTTGTTCTACACCTGCTTTTACTCCTGCTATTACTCCTGCCTTTGCTCCTTCTTGTACTACTTTTACTGATGCTCTTACTGACATATCTACCGGTCTCGCTAATCTGGTTGCATTTACTACTGAACTTAGTGGTCTGCCTCCCACTTGTTCAATTACTCTGCCTCCCACTTGTTCAATTACTTCGTTTGAAACATCCTTCAATAATGATATTATTGAGGTTAATTATACTTGGGAACCAATCATAAATACTCCTTTTAAATTTAAGGCTTTATTTAATCATCGTATTTTAGTAACAAAAAATTTCAATTAATTTTCAAAAAACCAATCCCAAATAATCAACATACCCTCATTTCTTATTCATTTTAATGATTTGGTTGTATGTATCTTTTAAATCAACAACAAGATTCAGGAAAATTATCATAAATTTTTTGCGTAATTTCAGATGTTACTTTATTTCCACCACAACAAATTTTAATTTTATAGTTAAAATATTGAGAGTCTGCTAAAAATTTTCCTCCTTTATAACCGATATTGTTATAATTAAGATTCAGTAACGTCAAATTTTCCATGTGTTTAGATGTTGCAAGGGCTTTAGCTCCATCAGGTCCAGTACGGTTACTATTCAGTAGAAGTGTAGTCAGGTTCTCCATTTTTTCAGAATTTGCAATCGCTTCAACTCCCTCATTTCCAATGTTATTCATCGAAAGTTTAAGTGTAGTCAGGTTCTCCATTTTTTCAGAATTTGCAATCGCTTTAACTCCCTTATCTCCAATGTTTTGCATCGAAAGTTCAAGCAATTTAAGCTTTGTTATATGCTTAGAATCTGCAAGCGCTTTAGCTCCAGCATCTCCAATTTTGTTTTTGTGGTTACCAACAAGATAAAGTTTAGTAAGCCTCTTCATAATTTCAGAATCTGCAAGCGCTTTAACTCCAGCATCTGTAATGTCGTTCCAACTAAGATTAAATATAGTCAAGTAATTAAAATTTTCAGAATTTGCAAGAGCTATAATGCCAGCATCTGTAATGTCGTTCGAAGTAAGATTAAGATAACTCAGATGTTTTAAATATTTAGAGCTTGCAAGTTCTTTAACTCCATCATCTCCGATTTTGGTAGCATTAAGATTCAGTAAAATTAAATTTTTCATATGTTCAGATCTTGCAAGCGCTCTAACTCCTTTATATCCGAATTCTTGGTTACCAGTAAGATTAAGTGCCTTTAATGAATTGATACGACTTAAAAAGATATCATTTAACTCTATGAAATTATCTGAAGATAAGGCGTTATCTGAAAGATCTAAATAACTTAAGTTATTAAACTTATCATTAATGTTTAATTTTCCTAATTCCTTTTTAAACATCTCGAGTTTTTTTGGATCTCCAAGCCCTTTTATTTTAAGTATTTGTATATCGTTTATTTTTTCAAAAAAACTTCTTAATTGATTGTCATAATCATCCGTTGTTAAATCTAATTTGAATCGTGGTGTAGTTTTAGTATAACCACTTCTTTCTAGATCAGAATCACTATAGTATCCCCTTAAACTTAGATCAGTTTCATCAGTTTCATTTGTACAAACTTCTACAAAAGGGCCCTTTGCCACATACTTCACCTCTTTTCTATCTAAAATTAGCTTTTTTGATATTGGTTTATAACCTAAATTTGTTGAAGATTGTGAGCTAGATGAATTTTTACTAGGTTGTTCAACATCAATTGTTGTAGATTGTGAGCTACATGAATTTTTACTAGGTTGTTCAACATCAAATTTTTTAGAAAATTCGTTATAATAAATAGTTGAATTCATCTTCATCTTCCATTGTTCTAGGTGGATTCATTCCTAACCTTAGTTTATACATTGTTGTAGATCCTTTTTAAATTATTGGGTCAATTGTTGCTATATTTATATCGACGTCACTATTGTAATCTATTTCCTTTATTAAAGTAAGTTTATTCTTACTTTATTTCATTTTTATGTACTTAATCTATTTTTTCGATATATTTTTTCTGTTTTTTTTTATCGCCGTCGTATTTTAGTAACAAAATAATTCATTTATTTTTTTAAAACAAAAAATGAATAAAACAGCTTTTAATGTTTAATCCTTTTACGCCAGTTTCCTTCTAACACAAATACCTCCTATCTATGTTCACACCGGATGAAATCATGTAAACTATAGCTTAAAATGGGACTTAAAGAAGAATGTGGTGTTTTTGGTATATTTGATATTGATGAGGCTGCTGTCTTAACGACTTTAGGGCTTCATTCATTGCAACATCGTGGGCAAGAAGGAGCTGGCATTGTTAGCTATGATGGCAGCTCCTTTCATTTTGTCAAAAAAGAAGGTTTAGTTGGTGATAATTTTAATAATGCGTCTACACTGAATCAATTGCCCGGCAGACGTGCTATTGGCCATGTTCGCTATTCTACTACCGGTGATTCAAAACTAGCTAATGTTCAACCTTTATTTGCAAATTTATCAGCCGGAGGATTTGCTTGTGCTCATAATGGAAATCTTACCAACACACATGCTTTACGAAACGCATTGGTTGAAACCGGCTCTATTTTTCAAACAACCTCTGATACAGAAATTATACTACAATTAGTGGCTCGGTCTAAAAAACACAAAACCGTTGATAAAATTAAGGATGCTTTATCTCAGATCAAAGGAGCTTACTCTCTGATTATTATGACCAATAAAAAACTCATAGGGGTTAAAGATCCCTTTGGTATTAGACCTCTTGTACTGGGGAAAAAAAATAATGCTTATGTGCTTGCATCCGAAACCTGTGCACTTGATATCATCGGTGCTCACTATATAAGAGATGTAAAAAATGGAGAAATGGTCATTATTACAGAATCGGGGGTTGAAAGCATTATCATTGCCCCTAGTAACCAAGCCAGACCTTGTATTTTTGAACGCATTTATTTTGCACGACCTGATAGCATTATTGATGGGAAAAGTGTTTATACTTATCGCAAAAACTTAGGAGAACAACTTGCTATTGAAAATCCTATTGATGCTGATGTTGTTGTTCCTGTTCCCGATTCTGGGGCACCTGCTGCGATTGGCTATTCTCAGAAATCAGGGATTCCCTTTGAATTAGGCATTATCCGTAATCATTATGTAGGCCGAACGTTTATTGAACCTTCTCAATCGATTCGTCAATTTGGTGTTAAGTTAAAACATAGTGTTAATCAATCGAGCATAAAAAATAATCGTGTTATCTTAATTGATGATTCTATTGTTCGAGGTACTACGGCAAATAAAGTGGTAAAAATGGTATTTGAAGCGGGTGCCAAAGAGGTTCACTTTGGTATTTCATCACCACCCATTACTCATCCTGATTTTTATGGTATTGATACCCCACAGTATAGCGAATTAATTGCAGCTAATCATGATATTGATGAAATAACCAATATTATTGGGGCTACTTCTGTATTTTTCTTAAGTTTAAATGGTACCTATAAGGCCATGGGATACACGACACGAGATCCTAACACGCCTCAATTTACAGATCATTGCTTCACAGGAGATTACCCAATTGATGTAACTAATATCTTAAAGCATACTCATTCATAGACCTTCTTTGCCGGCAATCGCATAGGCATTGACATAGCTTTCTACTAATTGACTATACTGAACATATATCAGTGGATCCATTGTCAAAGTCATCAAAATCATTAATACTATATAATTAATATATAAATTTTTTTTATTTTTTTACAAAACAAAAATAACCCATTAGTTTTAATGGATTTTCCCTTTTTTTACTCCTAATTATGTTCTTTTCCATATACGATAGGCTTTTAAACCTTTTATTGCTTTTTTTATTTACTCCTAAACGTTTGCTTATGTCTTGATATATAATTGAGTGGATGTCTATGATATTAACAGATGCGTCCGTTAGTCAGGTTTTTCGTTCAAATCGAGGCCCCCATAGATCTGGTATTTCGGATCATATCCTTGTTCAGTGTGATGAAGAACGGCAGTATTTATTGCCCCATGCTGTTTCCCAGCTTAATCTTAAGTGGGATAAAACGCCTTATAGGATATCTCCTGATACGTTATTAACCCTGCAATCTCATCGTGTGTATTCACAGGTATCGTTTACCTATAATGGCCATAACAGTTGTCCTGATCTTATTAGGGTTCGTGATAATGGGCTTGATATCATTGCTATTTCGGTGTCCTATCATCCCATAAAAGATGTTGTTACCCGATTAGGCTTAACCCGCTTTTTGTGTGAACAACTCGGTTATTTGATCGTATCAACCCAAGCCTTTTGTATTAACCCAACCTTTTGTCGTGATAGTAATCTGGGTAATTTTTTTAAACCTGTTATTGTGAGTTCTAAAACCACTCAGATAGCTAGGACGTTATCTCATTATATTAACACTAGCCCATCTACTTGTATTGCTTCCAAACCATCATTGGCTTGTGATACGTCTGCTGATATTTTTCAACTCACCAAGCTTCCCTACAAAAAGAAATTATCGTACTTTAAATCAGGGATTAAAACCTTTCATGATATTCTTAGCTCTCTTCCTGATTTAACGAAACCTCAACAAAAACAATGTCATGTAGAAATAACTCAAACTCCCTTTGTGGATTTACCTATTTTGCAAGCGTTTTTGTCTAAACTGTCTCCTACTATACAGTTTTTTGATATTGAAGCCTGTCAATTTCCTTATCCAATTCTATATACAACAAAACCGTTTGAAGTATTTCCGTTTCTTTTTTCAGTTCATTATCTTAATCAAGACTCTCATAAGACCTCTCACTCCCTACAATTTTATGATCCTGATATGGATTTTAGACGCCAGTTTGCTGAGTCCCTTATTCATAGTCTTGATCCATCACAATCCATTATTGTTTTTGATACAACATTAGAACGATCTATATGTCGATACTTTTCTGATATATTTCCAGATTTGTCCGATATATTTTCATTAATCTTAGATCAGTTTGTTGATATTTCGTCTTTGTTTTTTAATCATCACGTTTTATTACCTGGCATGCAAGGCAAATATTCTATTAAACATATTATCAAAGCTATAAACACTGCAAATCCCTATCTTGATTTATCGATCCAATCGGGGTTTTTTGCATCCCATGCCTATAAACAATTAGTCTATGATCCCCACTGTAATCATCACCAGATCAAACAAAGCATTATTGATTATGCTAGTACGGATACACACGCCCTGCTTTTAGTCTATCATTACCTATTAAAACTCGTTGAGAATTAATTGGTTTAGCATATGTAACATTAGTGTATAATAAATCGATGTCTTTATTTTTTAAAAATTTATTTAGCAAAAAAACGTCTTATATTGCAATTTTTTTTGTTATTATCTCATTGTTTCTTTTTGGTTATTCAAAACAAAAAGCACTTCAAGAACTTGTTGTTTATAGCGTCCTCAATAATCATTTTAGCCCTATTCCCATTCAAGATGATTACTCTCAGGATGTTTTTAATCAATTTATTAAAAAAATGGATCCCAACAAACGTTTTTTCACCCAAGAAGATATTGCTGAACTCTCCTTATATAAATATGCTATTGATGATCATATTGAATCGGGCAATTTTGGTTTTTTAAATCAGGCTTATGATTTATATATTAAACGCCTTACCTATATTAGTGATTATGTTCCTAGCTTATTTGATACTAAATTTAGCTTTACGAATCAACAAACGTTAGAAATTGATCCTGATAAACGAACATTTTCCAAAGATAATGTAGCATTAGAACGTTATTGGGAAAAATTAATCTCATATCAGACACTCACTCATTATATAAATCTTAAACAAGCTGAGGTTAGTAAAAATGAAACGATTACTGCTAGTTTTAATGAATCGATTGAAAAACAAGCAAGAGATAAAACAAAAACTGAAGTTTTGGAAAGCTTAACACGCTTACAAGAAGAAACTTTAGATGATTTTCGTAACTTATACTTTGATAGCATGATCAATGTTTTTGATACGCATACCAGTTATTTTCCTCCTGAAAGAAAAGAAGATTTTGATATTAGCATCTCAGGAAAACTCGAAGGGATTGGGGCTGTTTTGCGGGAAGAAGATGGCTTTATTAAAGTTGTTCGAATAGTACCAGGAAGCGCTTCATGGAAACAAGGCGAGTTAAAAGCAGAAGATGTTATTTTAAAGGTTGCTCAAGGATTGGATGAGGATCCTATTAATATTGTAGGGGTTCGTATTAAAAAAGCTGTTAAACTTATTAGAGGCAAAAAAGGGACTACCGTTCGCCTTACAGTTAAACATCCTACGGGTGAAATTTCTGAAATACCCATTGTTCGTGATATTGTTGTTATTGAAGAAACCTATTCTAAACATGCTATTATCAAAGATACACGATTTGATAAAACATTTGGATATATTTCTTTACCTAAATTTTATCGAGACTTTAAAAACCCTTTAGGAAGAAATACAACGAGCGATGTCCAAAAAGCCTTAGAAGATCTTAATGCCTATGGGGTTGATGGCATTATTTTTGATCTTCGTAATAATGAAGGGGGTGCTTTAGTTGATGCTGTTTATACCGCAGGATTATTTATTGATGAAGGCCCTATTGTACAAATAAAAGGGCGCACACATATATATGACAAAATATTACATGATACTGATTCGGCTATCATGTATGATGGGCCCATGGTTATTTTACAAAATTCGTATTCTGCATCGGCGTCAGAAATTTTTGCTGCAGCACTTCAAGATTATGGACGTGCTGTTGTTGTTGGGTCTAATACTTTTGGAAAAGGGACGGTTCAAACCTTTGTAGAACTCGATAAATTAAGTCCCACTCGTTCGGCTTTTTTTAATGATCTTGGGTCTGTTAAGTTAACCATACAAAAATTTTATCGAATTAATGGTGGCTCTACACAACATAAAGGCGTGATTCCTGATATTAGACTCCCTAATAAAGCGGATCATCTTGAAGTGGGTGAACGGTATTTAGACTATGCTTTAAAATGGGATACAATCAGCCCCCTTTCTTACTCATTATGGTATAACCAATCCCTTGATATCAATACATTATCAACGTTATCTAAAAAACGAATTACGACATCTGATCGGTATCAATCATTAGATTCTCATTTATCATTTATCAAAAAACGTTCTGAGAATACCCATGTTTATCTCGATGCTAAAACAGCGATTGCTAAAAAACTTGAAGCAAATACTATTTTAGACACTTATAATAAGAGCGTTGTGCCTATTGATAACCTTTTATTTACGATTCCTCATGAAAGCTCGTTAACAAAAGCACAAAACGAAAGTTATCAAGACTGGATTAATACCATTCAAAAAGATATTGATATTAATGAATCTGCTGCGATTTTAAATGATCTTATTGCCAATCTTACACATAGTTCAACGAATCATTGAGAAGGGATGTCTGTTAAAGGCGTAAGCATATGCTAGATCTTACTCAGTGTATCTCATTTTCTGAACATTCTTTTAATGGGTCACTGGATCCATCTATCACATCGCGATTATCGAGACTACCGCCTTCATCTTTTTCTTTGTTAAAGGCATCCTCATCACAGTCTAAGAGGCTAGCTTCAAAACGTATTGCTGTTTGTTTTTCTGGTGGACCTGCCCCAGGTGGCCATAATGTTGTTTTAGCGATTGCTAAATTGTGTGGTTCGACACATTCCTTATTTGGTATTATGGGCGGTCTTGGTGGACTGGTCAAAGGACATCTTAAACCGCTTTCTATTAAGGATTGTTTAGCCTATCATAATCTTGGTGGTTTTGACTTATTAAAAACCGATCGAACAAAATTACATCAGGCATCTCAATATAAGGCTATCAAAGATGTTGTTGCTCATTATCAGCTTGATGCAATCATTATTATTGGAGGAGATGACTCTCATACCAATGCTGTTTTTTTAGCACAAGAGTTATCTGATCATGCTTGTGCGATTATTGGGGTTCCTAAAACCATTGATGGTGATTTAAGATGTCCTCCTTACCTGCCTATTTCGTTTGGGTTTTATTCGGTTTGTGATCTTTTTATCAGTTTAATTAATAATTTAATTTGTGATACACGCTCTAGTCAAAAATATTGGCATTTTGTAAAATTAATGGGGCGATCCTCTAGCCATATAACACACTATGTTGCTCAGCATACCCCTGTTGATCTTTTTTTTCTTGGTGAAAAAATTGCCCATAACAACACGCCTTTATCGGCTATTATCAAACAAATAGCTGATACTATTTTAGAATCCTCACATAATCAAAAACCCTATGGTGTCATTTGTATTCCTGAAGGATTGTTAGAATGGGTTCCTGAGATACGTAATCTTATTCAAACGCTTAATACACTTAGAGATGCTAGTAACCGATCCCCTGATCTTTCCCATCTTTCTCAGTCTGATCATGACTTATTTCTACAATTTCCTGAGTATATTCAACATCAATTACTACTTGATTGTGATTCTCATGGCAATATCCAACTATCTAGAATTGAAACCGAACGTTTATTAATCCATATGGTTACGTCCTACTTATCTAGTTCTGACCCATCCCTTACACTTGATGCCATGCCTCATTTTTATGGTTATGAAGGTCGCTGTACCCATCCCAATGCTTTTGATTCTGAATTTTGCACCAAACTAGGCTATATTGCTACTTCACTTGCCTTAAATGGGTATACGGGCCATATGGCCGCCTTAGACAGCATCACAAGCCCTTATCAAGCTTATGGTGTTCCTATTGCGCATTTATTACGTTTTGAAACCCGATTTAATCACGAGGTTCCTGTTGTCAAAAAAACTATAGTTACGGACTTTTAAGGTGTTGCAAGGATGGCTTCTATTAGTGTCCGTGTCCCTGATCCATTCATTCCTTTGACATGATAGCCTTTGGTTGTTTTATTTTCCATTGTTGAGGCAATATCAATATGTACCCATGTTGATGTATCAACAAACTGCTTTAAAAACATAGCGGCTGTTGATGTTCCTGCTAATCTATTTTCTGCACAATTTGTCATATCAGCAACAGAGGATTTAAGATAATCAACATAATCATCATATAATGGTAATTGCCATAATCGTTCTCCCACCTCATCTTGTCGATTTAAAAAAGCATTAATAGCTGTTTGTGAGTTTCCTAAAACAGCATTTGCTACATCGCCTAATGTTACGGCACAGGCCCCTGTTAATGTAGCTATATCAATAATTAACTTGGGTTTATAAGTAGTCGCTAAACATAATGCATCTGCTAATATTAACCGACCTTCTGCATCCGTATTAATAACTTCAATGGTCTTTTTATTCATAGCGGTAATCACATCTCCAGGTTTGTAGGCCATGGCTGATGGCATATTTTCGACTAAAGGAATAATGGCCTTTACATGGTGTTTTGTCTTTAACTGAGCTAAAGCAACCATTGCAGCATAAACAGCCGCGGCTCCCCCCATATCCCCTTTCATACAACTCATCGAACGACTTGGTTTTAATGAAATCCCCCCAGTATCAAAGGTTACGCCTTTTCCTACTAAGATAATGGGTGATTTTTTTGAAGCATTTAATGTTAGTTCCAACATATATGGTGCTTGTACTGATCCTTGTGCGACAGCTAAGAATGATCCCATTTTTTTCTTTTGAGCTGCTTTTTTATCGTATACTTTTATTGACAAAGCTGAGTTACGACATTGCTTTTTTGCGATTGAAACAAATTCTTTGGGTGTTAAGTAATTTGCTGGTGTATTGGCTAAGTCTCTGGCCATATTTTGTGCCTTGGCAAGAATTGTTCCTTTTTTGATTGCTGAAGTTATTTCTTTATTTTTAATGCCATAAAATGATAATTTAGTGTTATGCTTTTCTTTTTTTGGGACCATCGTTTGGTATCCTTGATATTGATAGTCTCCCAAATAAAATCCTTCATAAAGTTGCTGTATGATTATGGTAGTCATTGATTCGTCTAGTGAGGGTATTGCAAGCGTAATTGCTAAATCATGCTGCTGACTTTTTCTGGCTTTTCTTGCAAGATTTGCGGCTATGTTTCGGTATATATCTCTGCCTGTTTCATCACAATATAAACAATAAACGTGTTGTACGGTTTTTGAGTCTGCTAAGAGCCCTTCTTTAATAGGATCGTTTGACTCAGATAATTGATTTTTTTTTGCTAAGTGCGATACAAGTTTTTCTAAGGTTTGTCCGTTAACAAATTGTTTTAATTGCTTAGTATTTGTATAAACAATAACCTGTGCTGATTTTGTTTTCCAAAAATCCGCTTGATCTAGTGTTGGCAATCCCATTTTTCTCTCCTTGATTATCTACTATAGTCTAATCTTACATGAGTCTTATCTAATGACAACCTATTGGTAATTTTTTAAATAAAATATTAATCATCTTATGTATTGGTTTTCTCATCATGCTTATGATAGCCTAATCGCTGTTTCTTTTTTCTTATTAGTATCTTTAAACATGGTTTAAATTTTTCTTTGTTTAATTCGAGCCCTAATAATCCATAAAAACAGCCTATTATAAAACAACGTTTATTTCAGATGAACATCCGTATTATAAACCGATAATTAACCGGCTGTTTCCTTATTCAAAGCATGTGCAATATAAAGTCAATATGGCTACGGCATCAGAACAAGGGAAGCTCAAAAAAAATGCTAGAGACCCCCTATTTCATATCAATCTCATGCTAGCGATGTTACGATCCAATATAAACCGTCTTATTCGCAAGACATGATGTACAACGAAGTGCCTCTATCGGTTACGGGATCATTTAAACATTTATATGTCGCTTCATAATACGCTTTTAACAGCAAAGCATTGATATTATAAGATCTATTTAGCTTATAGATTTAAATCATCATAACCTGCTGATAAAGGCTCTTAGTTGATGGCTGATGTAATATTATAACGTGATTTTACTTACGATATTAATGAAAATAGGGGTAATTTGTTTTAGTGAAAACCTGCAACATGATTGTGGGCCAGTTAGAGATCTTTACCTTTTTAGTACTTACTACTATGATTTAATTTCTTCTTTTTTAGGTATAAATAGCGTTATAATCATAATGTAAGGATTTTTTAAATTATGAAAGATATTTCTTTATTAAAGTTAGCATCGATTCCAGCGCTTGGCATTGTTGCTCAATGGATAGCTATTCGTGTACAATTGCCATCTATTTTATTGCTGTTACTGTCTGGATTTTTAATTGGGCCTGTATTTAACTTTTTGCAGCCTGATCACTTACTTGGCAATATGTTATTTCCGTTTATCTCGTTATCGGTTGCTATTATTTTATTTGAAGGGGGATTAAGTTTACGTATTTCTGATTTAAAACAAACGGGCACCACTATTAGTAAGCTAATCTTTCTTGGTGGCCTTATTAGCTGGATACTCATAAGTTTATTTGCTCATATTTTTTTAAAACTAGATTTACGACTTTCTGTTTTACTGGGTTCTATTTTACTTGTCTCTGGGCCCACGGTTGTTACGCCCTTACTAAAGCAAATTAAATTAAAACATTCTTTAGCATCCATTCTTCGTTGGGAAGGGATTATTATTGATCCTGTAGGAGCTTCTCTTGCTGTTCTTGTTTTTGAAGTTATTATGGCTCACACTACAGCCGATGCTATTGGTACAGGATTTATCGTTTTAGTATCTACACTCTTATCAGGCTTTATTATTGGCTTTATCGGGGCTGTTTTACTCATTATTATTTTTAAAAAAAATCTATTACCTGATTATTTGCAAGAAGCCTTTACCTTTATTACCGTATTATCGACCTATGCTATAGCGGATATTATTCAATCTGAATCTGGTTTACTCGTTGTTACGATTATGGGCATTGTCTTAGCTAATCAAAAAATTGTAACCATTCGACATATTATTTCATTTAAAGAAAATATTACGGTCTTACTGATTTCATCATTATTTGTTGTGTTAGGGGCTCGTGTTGAACTTGGAGATCTTCTACAATCACTTAGCATCAGCACTGTTTTTTTTCTGATGTCATTAATTCTTTTTATTCGTCCTGTCAGTGTATTTTTATCTACGATAAAATCTCCTTTATCCATTTTAGAAAGAAGTTTTCTTGCGTCGTTATATCCCAGAGGAATTGTTGCTGCTGCTGTTGCCTCTTTATTTTCAATTCGATTATCAGAAGCAGGGGTACCTAATGCTGATCTTTTAAATCCCATTACCTTTTTTACGATTATTTTAACTGTTTCATTTTATGGCTTATTAGGTCGTCCTCTTGTTCGATTTTTTCATCTTCAACGTCAACAACAAGGTCTTATTTTTGTTGGAGCACATCATTGGGCTCGACTCTTTGCTAAATCATTAGAGATTGCTAATGTCCCCATTTTAATGATTGATACTAATTTAGAAAACATTATATCTGCGAAAGAAATTGGCTTGGAAACAAAACATGGTAGTGTCTTATCTCGCAAAATTATGGATGAACTTGAAATTTCTTCTTATGGAAAAATCTTATCACTTACACCCAGTGATGAAACTAATTTATTAGCATCCATCGAATATTCTCAAATTTTTAGTAAATATAATGTTATTAGATTATACCCCAAAGATCGTAAAAAAGATCTTTTTATTAAATCTGAACAAGGTTTATTTCTTCTAGGAAAAGGGATGTCTTCTACATATATCCAAAGTTTAGTTACGGCTGGGGCATCATTTAAACCCTCCACATTAACCGAAGACTTTACTTATGCACATTTTCTTCAACAATATCCAAAAGCGTATGTCTTATGTATGATTAATAATAAAGGTCGCCTTAAATTTTTCTACGAAGGGCATAGCTATAAACCAGTACCCGGTTGCATAATTATTACATTACGAAAATAATTTCAGTTATTTTTTGGAAATCTTTTCTTATCTTAATCCCATACCTATCTAAGACTAAGTGATTATTTTTGTTATTTTTACTACTAATTCACCCGTATTGTTATTTTAATTATGCTGATTTAACTTTAAATTATTCTAATAATTTCATTTCTTATACTCACTTTAATCCAGGTGCTGATCTACATAAAAACATGTTACTGTTATCATCTCATTGGAACAACATTGGTTTATCTAATTCTGATATTTTTGGTATGTCAGGTAAGTCCAATCCATTACCTCCTTTTTTACAGACCCTCCCCTCATTTATCCTAGTCCTTTACAGTTTAGTGAAGGAGGTACCTTAGGATAGGGTCTTTCTTGTGATGATATGACACTAGATTTTCGAGTTTATGATTTGTTTGGATTACAAAAAGAGTTTAAGCCTAATAAAAATGGCGGTTTTAAAGGTTATAATCGTGTTATTTTTTAATCAAAAAACGTTACCTACAGGTGTTTATTTCTTTGTTTTTCTTCATAATGACGAATTTCTTGCTAAAGGTAAATTTACGGTGGTCCCATGATTACTTTAAACGCTATTATCATTATTTTTCTTAGTATCTTCCCCATTCAGACTACCTATCATATGGTGATTTCGGATCTTGGCATTTCTGCTCAGTCGATTGCTTTAGGTAATACTCATGGTTATATCCGTTCTTCTGAAGCTGTTTTTTCTAATCTAGTATCCCTGGTTTTCTAAGGGAGTATTAAATATATTATTTTTTCTTTTTGATATAGCGTTTTTAGACTATATTTTTCTGAATCTGGCTTATGAAAACGGGTGTATTATTTGAATTTGATTAGGCGTTAAATTATCAAGTAAAATTGGCCCAAATCGAATTCGTTTTAATGCTGTAACGTGACTTCCAACCTTTTGGATCATACGTCTAATTTGTCTGTTTTTTCCTTCAAATAATGTTATCTGGTACAGTTTATTGCTAATCTTTTTTAGCTTACACGGTTTTGTCTTTTTTCCTAATATTATCATGCCACGTTCACATTTACGTATCATTTCTGTTGTTAAGGATTTTGAAACATTTATAATATAATCTCGTTGATGAGGATTGTCGTTAGTTAAGCATTGTTTTGCAAATACCCCATCATCTGTTAATAGTATTAGCCCTTCAGAATCTTTATCTAACCGTCCAATTGGAAAACAATGCTTATAGGCTGGATCAATAATATCTTGAATCGATTCTTCGTTGCTACCGGGACTATGTGTGATGATTCCTCTTGGTTTATAATACTTTATGTATGTTCGTTTTTTTAAGACTTCTTTTGCTTCATCTGCCAGTCTCACTGAATCTTTTTCTGGATCCATTAATTGTCCTTTTTTGGACACTTTCTTGTCATTAATATATATCCATCCTTTTTCGATAAATACTTCTGCTTGACGGCGTGAACACATATTTTGTTGAGATAAAAATTTTTGTATTCTCATGATACTATATCTAAATTAATTCTAGTGATAGTAATACCTTTTTTATGGCTTCATCTTCGTTTTTTGTTACATCCACCAAGGGTAATCGAACCGATCCTACATTCATTCCCATATGCCGTAATGCCGCTTTTACAGGAACAGGATTACTCGTAATAAATAATATCTTAAATAAGCTTTGTAATTTTTGATGAATTTTTTTAGCTTCTACAAAATCATTTTGATGATAAAATGATACCATTTCTTGTAGCTGTATTCCGATACAATGGGATGCAACAGATACAACGCCTTTTGCTCCATGTTCTAAACAGGGGAGGGTTAATGCATCATCACCTGAATATATCTGAAAGCTATTGGGTAACATTGCCTTTAACTCTTTTACAATCTCGATAGATCCTGAGGCTTCTTTTATACCCACTATATTTTTTTCTATACTTAATTTTTTTATCGTAGATACATCAATGTTTATACATGATCTTCCTGGAATATTATATAACATAATCGGTAACTTTGTTTCTTTTGCTATTGTTGAAAAATGTTGGAATAATCCGTCTTGAGAGGGTTTATTATAATAAGGTGCAACGTGTAAAACTGAATCAATCTTACAGTCTTCTGCTTTTTTTGTAGCCTCTATGGCTGTTCGTGTACAATTAGAACCCGTTCCGGCCATTATCAAGGCTTTTGTTCCTATTTCAGACTTAATATACTTAAATAGTTGATACTCTTCGTTATGAGTTAATGTAGGGCTTTCTCCTGTTGTCCCTGCTAATAAAATTGTATCAGTCCCATGATCAATTAAATAATTAGCAAGTTCTAATGCTTTTTGATAATCAACATCACCCTTAGTATCAAAAGGGGTTACCATTGCTGTAATAATATTTCCAAAATCGATCATATAGTGCTCTTAATTACATTAGTGTCTCTACTTTATCATGCTACAAAGCATTGTAAAGGTTTTACTACTATATCTTAATCTAATAATTTATTATGCCAACTACTTTTTACCTCTATTTACTTTTAGGGTTTCTAATGGTTTATCTTAGCCTCACTTAAAACACGCTTTCTCTTGTTTTAATTATATCTATTTTTTAAAGAAAAATATTACATATTTGTATAATTTCTATTAGGGTTGAATCGTGATGTGTTAGGTCGATATACGTGATTATCTTGATCTACAATGTTTCCTTAAATGCAAGTTCGCCCGATGATAGTGGTTCTAATTTCATGCTATCATCAGGCAAATGTTCTACTGCTTTTAATTTTCGTTCAATGGTTCTTGATTTTTGTGATGCGGTCTCAATGGTATTACCTGCTTCTTGTAATTTCTTTTTTGTTTTATCTAATATATCTCCAAATTTTGTAAATTCTGATTTTATCGCAGCTAAAATTGACCATACTTCACTTGATCGTTTTTCAATAGCTAGTGTTTTAAAGCCCATTTGTAATGAATTTAATAATGCCGCTAATGTTGTTGGGCCTGATATCACAATCCTATATTTTTCTTGTAATTTATTCTGGATATCCATATTTTGTAAGACTTGGGCATATAAGCCTTCTATCGGTAAATATAAAATGGCAAAGTCAGTTGTATAGGGAGGATGAATATATTTTTCATGAATCTTTTTTGCCTCCATCATCAACTGTCTTTCTAATTCTTTTGTGTAGCTTGTTACCAAATCTGTATTGGCAGCCTGCTGAGCATCAACAATCAGCTGATAGGTTTCAAGAGGAAACTTGGAATCTAATGGCAGGTATACAGGATCATTATCTTTTCCTGGCAATGTTATAGCAAAATCTACTCGATGTTGGCTATTAGGGGCTACTGTTACTTGTTTCCTAAATTGATCTTTGGTTAAAATTTGTTCTAATAAATTTTCACATTGTACTTCCCCCCAAGTCCCTTTTGTTTTTACGTTGGTTAACACCTTTTTTAAATCTCCAACCCCTGTTGCTAATGTTTGCATTTCTCCAAATCCTTTATGCACCTGTTCCAGTTTATCAGAGACTAACTTAAAGGATTCTCCTAAACGTTTCTCTAATGTAGCATGTAATTTCTCATCTACCGTGGCTCTCATTTGTTCTAGTTTTTGATTATTATCTTGTTGTAATAACGACAATCTTTTTTCGACACTTTCACGCAACTCTTGAATTCTTTTTTCATTTGCCTGCATTACTGTATTTAATTGATTGGTTACCATTTCAAGCTGCTTATTTTGTACAGTTGATATGCTTGTTAAGGTTTTTAAAATACTGTCTTGTAACGTTGTTGATCCTAAATTAGACTCTTCTCTATTTTGCTTTAACTCATTTCTTAAGGTAATTTCTAATTGTTGATACTGTTGATTTAAGGAGTTAGATTGCGTTTTTAATTGGATATACTGATAGGCTAAACTTAGGCTTATGATTAAACTTATACTTACTATACATAAAATTATTATTAACATATATATCATACGTAATCTTGTTTATAGTATCCTATTTTTAATCAAATGACCTATATTAATTTACCAATGCTATCTTCAGAATGACTGTACTATATGCTTAAATGCTTATCATACTATCGCGCATTTAAGTATGGGGTGAATGATGGGGCTCGAACCCACGACAACCGGAACCACAATCCGGGGCTCTACCAACTGAGCTACATCCACCACAATTATGTGAAAAAATATTGAGTAAAATGGAACACTCGTGGTGGGCGTAGCTCAGTTGGTAGAGCCCCGGATTGTGGTTCCGGTTGTCGTGG
>PBBX01000017.1 GCA_002716725.1 bacterium
TGGTGCTGGTATTTTAAATATGTCTCAAGCCCCAATAGGCAGACTTTTTTGGGAGCATAATATTATGCTTGTTCATCCGAAACGTCAATTGTGGGATTATATTGAAAAGATAGTTGATGGATTTCAAAGTCAAAACAAATCTTATGATGATTTTACAGGTTATAAGGATTTTGAAGATTATAAGAAGGATAATAGACATTTGACACTTTGTGATGAGATTAAGGATGATAAAACGTTTAATAGATTAAAGGTGCTTTTAGCCCCTTGTTTAAATGCTAGCGGGTTAGTTATTAATGATCGAGATAATGTAGGTGAACAAGAAAAAGAGAAATACAAGGAAAGATTTACTAAGATTATGCAATTTGTTAATGGTGATGGGCATAACTTTGATTGTAAAGTAATGAATTGTAAGACAGAAGAATTTCGATTTGAGGATTTTAATCAACGTATAAACCTTAATGATATTAAGCGAGAGATTACGGATTTTGTAGGGGAGTTTGGCGAAGCTGAGTTGGAGCCAAAAATGATTAAATTTTTACAGGATTCCAAGCAAATGCTTGTTAAATGGGTTAAAAAACATGCTAATCTAGGGAGTATCGTAAGGTTAAAAGGATCTACATTAGGTAATAGATTGGATACAACTTCTGCCGCTACTAAAAGACTTGGTGAAGTTCAAGTGGCTGCTGGTGGGTTGGTGTATGTTAACGGAAACCTTGAAAAGTAGCATACGTTTCTGGTTTTTGTCTTATTTTTAATTCTAATTTTTTTATTTTTTTTATTTTTTTTGAAATTTTTTGGACTTTAAACCCGATAATAGGGTATGAAGTTAAAAATAGTTATTTTTTTATGGTTTGTGATAGGTCAGGTTATCATGGCTTCGCCCCGTGTTGAACAACTGACGTTTTATTCTGGTTATCTTAATGATCAGATTACAGTTGGTCAGGAATTATCGGTACGATTTGCTAAGAATCTGTTGATTTATACTGGTTTTGAAAGTTATTTAGATTCCTTTGAAATGACGTATTTTTCGCCATCGATGATTGATTATAAGCTGGGATTATTCTATAAACAATTAGGGTGGGAACATTCTTGTATTCATGCTTTAGATAAAATAAGTGATGATATTTTACCAATTCGGGATCGGTTTTATGTGGTGTGGTAGTATGAAATATATTATATGTTTTTTATTGATTGTCTCTGTGATGATGCGACCTTTGTCTGCTACTCATCATTATTATCCAGATCAACAATCCTCGTTTCAAGTTTATACTCAATTATATTTTAATAAGTTTATTTTTGGTGTTAAAGTTCATGCAGCTATTACTAAAACGCTATCTATTAATACCCGATTTGTTTTTTTTAATCTTCATAATGTTGGGCTTGTATCAGGTTTTCAGGTAGATCGTATGGGATATGATCGTAAGTTTTTTGGGTTTTCTGGTCCAAAAAATAGAATGTTTGTTGATGTTTATCAGTAATATATTATATTTTTTCGATACATTTATTTGTTGTTTTTTTACGTATTTGTTTATGTATTTCAAAAAAGGGTTTAATAGTTTATTTTGTGTCGCATAATATATATTATGTTAAAAATATGATTTTTAATGTTTATTAAACGTGTTAAATGGGTAAATCGATATTAAATAAAAATTAAAAAAAAATAAAAATAAAAATAAAAAATAATCTACGGAGGGTTAATTAATATGACATCAGGAACAGCAGGAGCAGGAGCAGGTACACCAATGTATAAGGCAGGAACATTAAGAACTCCCGGAGGAACAGCATCAAGACCATCAGGAGCAAGACCACCAGCAGCACCAGCAGCAGCACCAGCACCAGCAGCACCACCAGCACCAGTACCAATAACACCAGCTTTAGTACCTCTAGTAGAAAACCCAAAGAATTTGTTTCAAATGTTGGTTTCTGAATTAGATAGAGAAGCCAAAGTATTCTTCAGAGAAACCGATTCTGCATCGGGTCATCATACTACAGGACTAGATGTTGATTATAGTGATGTATTCGTAATAAAATCCTCAACAGCAACAGGAGTAGTAGTACCTCAAAAGTGTCTTGATCATATATTTAACGTTATTTTAGGAAAGAATGCTGAGAATTTGAGAAACAAGTGTGGTATTTCTGTAGAAAGCGCAGGCGATTTCCGCCAACTTTGCTGCGCGATTGTGATTGCTCGAACGGTGGCACCACAAACTGAGATGAAAAATATGGATGACTTAATGAGTTTTATGGCGAGCAGACCCCGTGTGTTTCAAGATGAGCACAAAGCCTTCTTGGCCAACCCAAATATAGGTGAGCTCGTAACAAAACCTGTACCACCCAATTCTGAATCTTTAAGTAAACCAAAAACAACAAAAAGTTTCGATCGAAAAAACAGACTAGGTAGATTTGATCTTGGCCCAAAGAATAGAGCTTTACAGGTTGAAATTAAAAAACATTTCAATTCTCTAACACCCTCAAAAGGGATATCCGTCTTGGGAAAATATTTAACGGAATGTAGTCAGTCAGGGGGAGGAAAACCTATCCCATTATATTCAGATGACAAAGATCTTCAAGCGAATCAAATTTTTGAATTTTTATCTGATGATGTGGTGAAATATGATGGAAGTCCTTTGAAACTGATTTTGGGGGGTGATGACGATCTCAAGGTTAAGGTGTATCAAAATTTGTTTGATGGGTTGGTATCTGATATTGCAACCCCAATTAAAGATGGTTCAGGGTACCCTAAATTAGGTTCTGTTAAGCGTCCGGGTGAAGAGGTCGATGCAACCGAAATGGCTGAGTTGTTATATCGTATCCAGATATTAATAAAGCATGCAGATGATTCATTAGTTAAACAGTCTTTTCTAAAAAACGGAAAATTACCAAACAAAACAGACTGGGGTTCTGACTTTACAATTCAACAGTATCTTAATTGTTTGGCTACACAATACGCTGACAAAAGCTTTGAGAGAGATGTAGAAGGGTTTCCTCCAGTCATAGAAGAGACAATTAAAGCTTTAGAAGCGGACGTACCAACTACTAGAATGGGAACATTGTCGTATGAAAAGTCAGTTGCTAGTACAAAGATTTATGAATTAGTGCTGGATAAAAAACAATTTGAAAAAGAAGGTGAGTTAAGCTCTAAAGAGATAGCGTTTTTTGAAAACGTTGTTAAACCTGAATTACAAAGTTTGGTGACAGATTCATCATCATTGGATGATAGCATGCAAAAAATTATGGAAGAACTTAAAGGACTTAAAGTCACGCCAAGTAAACAATTCGTGGAAGATATTAGGACCATTACTAAAACGGGTGGAAATAAACAAGAGTTCAATGACAACGTAGCGACGCTGTTTAGGTCTTTAAAAGACAGTTATGATTATGAAAAAACAATGTTTGAAACTATGTACGAATCTTTGGTTAAAAAATTGGAAACTAACAACAAGATATCAAGGAAAGATCTTACCATTTTTTTAAGAAAAGAATATATTAGAGAGTCGCTATCATTAGGGAGATTACCTTGTTTAGCAAATGATAGTTATGATGCAAAGACGTTTCAGGATACATGTTGTCAATTATTCAAATCCGTAGATCCAAACTATAAGTATAAAGACCAAGATAAGACCTCTATCGTGACGTTCAGGAACATGAAAGAAGCTATAGATGCGGGTTTGGTAAGTCAAGTTCATCTTTCTCAACCAAAGTTTACGATTAAAGAAAGATCAATGATAGCTAAACTTATGTTTGATAGTAACTCATTGACGCCAATCATAAAATCTCCTAATAAAAGCTATGAAACGGTTTTCAAAAAGGCGTATTATGACTATCTGTGTAATCCTGATGAGGAAGTTTCGTTGAGGCGCTTAGATCGTGCTCTGGAACAATACAGTAATCTAACTAATGATATGGAGACGTTACGAGTTATGCTTAATCCTGATGTCGTTAACTTTAATAAAAAATGTGAAGAATATGCTGCCATTGGTATCACCGAGAACGACCTAACGACAATGCAACAGATCACTGATACAACAGATCCGGCTGTGCTTAAAGCGAACTTAAAAATGTTCTGCGACAATTGCGCGCAACAAATTTCAACTGGGCATCGTGAGCCAAAAATTTCTAGGGTAGTTAGGTATATCTTACAGCCAGGTTCCGATAATGTTAGGGTTTTAGTGAAGGGAAAAGAAACAGGTATTATTACACGTAGGGAAATGATAGAAGAGGTGGGGAGTGGAGTTAAAGTGTTTGGTGCAAGCATAGATGTAGATTTTTCGCAAATACTTACTCTTGGTAAGTCGGGATTCGTGAGAAAACTAAGTGAGTATCATTCGTCTTATTCAGGACGTAGCAAAGATCAAGCACGTCTTACAGATCCAGAGGTTGGAAAAGCTGTAAAAAAACTTTTTGAGGATACACAAACTGACGCTGGGGCTGCGATAATGAAACAATGTTTGACTGCATTTTTCCAACAACGTTGTCAAATTCACGAGGATCTAAAAGCTGCTAATTCACGACTTAATTTAAGATGCAGACAGCTAGAAGCAGTTCAAGCAAAAACACCCCTAGATACAGCTCAAGAAGCCAGTCTTAAAAAGATTATAGACACTATTAAACTCAACATAGATGACTTTCAGGCTAGACTTCGTACGTTGTTAAACGAAGATTTAAAACTACATTTTCAAGATACTCATGGAGGTAGTCCTGATACAGTCTACGGGTTGCCGTTGAAGGATTCAAGTGGCAACCCACGTTCTTCTATGCCGATTGGGGAGTGTTTTGATTATTTTTGTAAGTGGCAACAGGATGGTGATTTATTTAGTGAAACGATACCAAATGAAAAATCAGGTGACAAGGTCGAGCATGTGGTTTCAAGCGATGAAATTTTGTCCTATGACAAGAAATTTAATTCTGTTATGACCGAAATTATGAATCTGCATGAAACGGGTACCAATCCTTTCGACAAAGTACGATCGTTGATAGACAATCAGGATAATCCCGCTGATAAGAAAGAGCTAAAAGATTTTTGTAAGAAAATTGAAAGTGCATTGAAAGACCAGTACGATATGCTTTGTGATTATGACCAGATAAAGCAGATGTTAGTTCCGATTGTGGACTTTTATGAGATTAATGCAAACCCAAAAGCTGTTAGTGTTTCTTATGATGACGGTACTGTTAGGCAATTACCGGTAACGTCTTTTTCAATTTCAGGAGTCTCAACGGATGAGTATTCAGCTCATACTGAATATGCCAAAGCACTAATGGCTTATGATGGGCCTATAACAGCCCGGGCTGAGTTTGAAGAGCTTCTTGAAAAGGACACTTTTTATGGTAAAGGGACTGATCTACCCTACCAGTTTGCTGATTCAAAAACAAGGTATAATTATCTTGTTCCCGTAACGCGAAAGCCTGATGTAAAGGCCAAGGTTGATGCTTCAAAAACAGTATTATCTGGCAAGCTAGACCCTAATGATCTAAAACTAGATAGAGCATCTTTCCCTGAACTGAAAGTGAGTGATGCTGTCAAAGATAGAATGGTTATAGCAAAGGCATTAATGGAAGGGGATTTTAAGGTAAGTAGTGATCCTAATGAAGCTTTAATAATTGAGAAGCCTGCTGCTGCTGGTGGTCTTGGTCTTGGTGTTGCTGCTCCTGCTCCTGGTCCTGCTCCTGCTGCTGCTCCTGCTCCTGCTGCTGGTCCTGCTCCTGCTCCTGCTCCTGAACGATTCACCCGTGCAGCGCAAACAGATTTTGTTCAATCAGAATTTATGCGGTTAGTTTATCAGTTTTCTAACTTAAACCAAGCAACAGGTTCTGCGTCTGTGAGCAGAGAGGATGCCATTAAGACTGCTAAAACTGACATTGAGACGAGTATCCTTGGTAGCCTTTTTGAAATCAAGACAGATGCTACATCCGGACATACCCTAAAGTTTTCTGACCAATACCTTGGAAAACTTGCTCAGCAAGACTTAGAAGCTGTGATAAATGTTATTAAAACTGGCGAAGGATATAAAGCAGATGAGTTGAGACAGTTTATGGAGATATATGCTGACTCTGATACGCCTGCTGGAACTGGTCTACTAGGGGCTTTCTCTTCTTTTGTAGATGGTGCAGGAGGACAAAAAGGCGTAGGACGGGATGAGCATTTCACGCAATTAGAAAAAACTTTAAAAGACAATATTGCGGCTAGATTTTATACCAGCGAGAAACCTGGACACCCTATAACAGAACTATATAAAACCGAAATTGCTGCTGCAACTCCTTCTACCGGTACTATTTCTTCCGCTGATAAGGATAGGATTAAGAAAAAGTATGATGATTTCCGTGATGCACAGAAGCTGGCGTTTCAAGAAACAAGAAACAAGTTTTTTAAAGAAGATAAAGACATATTAGGACGTAGATTTGCAGGTCCTAGAATGACGCATAGACCTTTAAAACCAAAATTTCAAGCACTGCTAAAATTGTTAGAAACACTTAAAAATGAAAGTATTGTGGAACAGGATTCTCACAAGGGTATGACCGAGACAAAAAATCGTGAATCATTAGCAACTATGATGATGAAAGAACTTGTTAACAAACCTTCATTGACAGCTGGGGGTACATCACCTCAGGATTCTCGATTTCGAAGTTCTGAGAATATCACAAGTCACGATTTAAAGGCCTTATCGTCTCTGCTCGCAGACTCTGCGTTACCAGACCATTTAAAACCGGCCTCAGACTGGGAAAATCAATTTGAGCAGGTTTTATCGGATACTGTTGGTACTTTCAGCAGTGGAGTGGCTTATACTTTTAAGGACATGGTGTTTGAAGATAAGCGGGCAAAGATTGAGGATGCTATCAGACAGAAAGATACTACAGGAGGTAATGATATTATAGAATTTGAAAAGAAGGTTAAGTTCCATGCGCAAACTCATAAACATATAATTCTCGAACCGTACGGCTTTTTCTGTAGTAAAGATCTTATTGCGGATAAGACATTGATAGAGAAAAAATGTATGGAATTACGATTGCAAGATCTGAGTAACATAAATAGTTCAAGAAAAACTAATGAGGAAAAATTAGAATCTATGAAAGATATATTAAAACATGACTATACTAAAGATTTACTATTACATTCTATACTAGCCTATCGAACTCATTGTTTACAATTAGACGAATTGGAAGTAAAAATCAACGATCCCAGTTATCACACATTATCAAAATCAGAACAAGATGACTTGACTCGTAATCTAGATAAACTTAAGACAAAAAGAAAGCATATGGCTGTTGCTATTATACAAACTTACACTGTTGTAAAGGATGTTGAGGATAAGCTCCAAAGAGAGTTTAGTTTTGGTCGAGTAATAAAAAAGAGCGCACATATGAAATTGTACCATCATCAATTTAAAGATATAAATTATGTAGTAGATCAACTTCAATCTGCTAGTAAGAAAAAGAATATAGAAGAATCAAAAGAAATATTCAGAAGCGCTTATGCATATCACATAACGTGATGCGTACACGGTTTTTGATGATTTTTTGGTTTATTTTTCTTGTCCCCCTACTCTTAATAAGTTGTGGTGGGGACGAGTTATTAGAAGAAGAGGTTGTAGATGGCTTGCTTATTACAGGTACTGTTATTGATACAGCTGATGTTCCAGATCCGTTTGTACCACTTACTGTTTATGTTGCTAATTTTTCGGTTTCTCCTAATGTTTTAGTTAAACGTGAATCATTTAATTCCATTGATGATGGTACGTTTTCATATATGGTGTTATCCGGTCGCTTAGCTCAAGATTATACAGACTATGGTAATAATACTGGTTTTCTTAACTATTATATTAGTTTATTAGATACGTTGGATACATTAGTTATTAATGATGAGGCGATTAAAGATTATATTGTTGTTTCTTATGATGTTTTATTTCCTGTTAATACAGCGGACAAAATTATTAAAACATCAACGGATGATTTATAATGCTATTGAGCGGTTATATTATGTTTGTTTGTTTTTTAAAAAGTGGATTATAATAGCGCTATTACATAGTAGTGATAGGCTTTGAATGCCTAATATGATAATAAATAAATAAAGCCAAAACCTAGCTACATATAATAATATTATATATATGATGACATAACTGATACTGTAAATGGGTTTTAATTCATTAAAAAAATGTTGTAACTGTTCAAAGATTGTATCATTTAAGGAATGTTCTGCTATAAAGGTTTTGATCCAATGGAAACAATAGAGCTCTATGGCTGCTAGACATACAGATGTTAAGCAACATAACTGGGAAACACTTAAACCTAGTTTTTCCATATGGATAGTTTACTGCTTAACCCTTGGTTTTGTCAGGGTTGTTTTTACTAACTTAAAAATTGGATGGCTGTTTCGGTAAATTCTGTTGGTTTTTCAGTTTGTACCCAATGCCCTGCCCCTTTGACTGTTGTGATGCTTGCTTGGCTAAACAATGATTTAATACGAGCTATATCGTTACTTTGATTGATATAACATGATTGCTCGCCTCTGATAAATAAGCTTGGGATATCAATTAGGGTATTGCTTAAACTATTGGCCATAATCGCTGAGTAATGGGTTTGGATAGCCTTGATATTACATTGCCAATAAAAGTGATTGTTTTGGTTGCGTTTAATATTTTTTAATACTAAATGTCGGATACGCTGATCGGTAATACTTGTGGCTAAGGCTGTATCAATGGCTGTTCGTGATTGCATGTTTGTAAGGTTAATGGATTGCATGGCCGCTAATATGCTTTGATGATGATGATGATCATATTCTTTGGGTGCAATATCTATAATAATGGCTTTGTCATATCGGTTTGGGTTTTGTTGTATGCTATGCATCGCAATTTTTCCTCCCATCGAATGGCCTATAATCGACACTTTATCTAAGGATAAATACTGAAGTAGCTGTTCGATATCTTGGCTCATTTGCTCATATGTCATACTATCATTATGAAATGATTCACCATGATTACGACAATCAACACAATAGATATTACTATGGAGGCTTAATTTTTTAGCGAGATTGCGCCAATTGTCTTTACAGCCTAATAAACCATGAATGATAATCCATGATTGTGATGAGCGATGAGGATAGTGTGTATAGTGTAATAATGGGGTCATTGTCTTGAATATTTATGTATCTAAGGATAAAGTAAACTCTATGCAAGAACAAGTCAAACAAGCTCAATTATCGTTGTTATCACTGATGATTAGTATTGTTATTCCTTCTTTATTATTAATTTTTTCCAAAAAGCAAGTGTTTGTATCTCCAGAAATTTTATTGTGTATTGCCTTATCGTTTCCGCTTACGTTTGCTCTTTATGAGTGGGTATCCCAAAAACATGTTTCGTTTATTTCTGTTTTTGGCTTTATTAGTGTGCTTTTAACAGGGGGAATTGGTGTGTTTCGGTTACCATCAGAATGGATTGCTGTTAAAGAATCTTTAATTCCGTTTATTATTGGAGTGGTTTTATTTGTTATGTCCTTACGTGGAAAACCTAGTATGGCGTTTTTATTAAAATCGTTATTTGATTTGCCACGCATACAGACTATTTTAACTAAAAAAAATAAATTGCATGATTTTACACAAATTATGGTCCGATCATCGTATTTGTTAAGTTTATCGTTTTTTTTGTCTTCTTTTTTAAACTTTTTGTTAGCTTCTATTATTGTGAACAGTCCTACAGGTACGGCGTCTTTTAATGAAGAAATTGGGTTTTTAACGGCTATTAGTTATCCAGTGATTGCTTTACCTTGTATGATTATTTTAGGAGGATCGGTTTGGTATGTGGTTCGCTCATTAAAACAGTTAACTCATTTATCCTTTACAGAGTTATTGCATGTTGACTATCAATCTTAAATGGATTCTATGCTTTACAAAGAATTGCTGCTTTTAGTACAGTGAGATTATGATTCATGTGATGATTATGGCTGGGGGAACAGGCACTCGGTTTTGGCCCATGTCTCGTAAAAAAAAACCGAAACAATTTTTATCGATTATTGATGATGATTCCTTACTTGAATCGACCTTAAAACGTGTTGAGGGTATTTCGGTTGATCAGAAGGTTTGGATTTTAGGTAATGCAAGGCACTCTCAGTTATTACAGTCTTTGTCAGGCTATGTTGATTCTTCGCAGTGTTTGTTAGAACCGTGTTCTCGCAATACAGCGGCTTGTATTACATGGGCTGCCTTTGAAGCACTTAAAGAGGATCCAGATGCTATCTGTGTGGTTTTATCTGCAGATGCTTGGATTGATTCTGATTTGGGCTTTTGTCAGACCCTTCAACAGGCTATTGCAGCTGTATCTGATCAAGATGCCTTGGTTACAGTTGGAATTCCCCCTACCCGAGCCCATACCGGATATGGTTATCTTGCTGTTCAGGATGCTCATGATAATCAACGTGATTTATTTCATGTAACTTCATTTAAAGAAAAACCTAGTTTAGAGCAAGCGCAAACATATGTTGATCACGGGTATTACTGGAATGCCGGTATTTTTGTTTGGCGTGCTAAGCATATTTTAGACTGTATTCAACGTCATTTGCCGTTTCATTATAAAACAATACAAACATTTACTCAGCAACACTTGAGAGATCCCAATCAGATCTTACCGTATTATGAGTCATTAGAATCAATTTCGATAGATCATGCTGTCTTAGAACATGAAACCAAGGATATGCTTTTAATTCCAGCTCAATTTAACTGGGATGATATTGGCAATTGGTCTTCATTAGCATCGTATTTACCACAGGATTCATCTCAAAATGCAGCTAATCATGAGATTTTAGCCTTTAATAGTCATCGAAATATTGTGTTAGGTAAGCATCATAAAAAAGTTGTTTTAAGTCATGTGGATGATTTAATTGTTGTGGATACGGATGATGCTTTATTAATTTTACCTAAAAATAAAGATCAAACAATCAAGGATATTTATGACAGTCTCGAAGCAGAGCTCCAGTAAGTTTCATCTTGTCATTCAAAGCAATTCTCCTGGCGAATTAGCTGCTTGGGTGGATCCTATTATTAAAACCAGTCAGCAATTACTTGAGTCTTGTTTTATTACGATTTGCTTGGTGCCATGCCAATATGCTACCGGACAAGAAGTTAAGGTGGCTCGTGATATTGAATCGGTTCAGCAAGTATTAAGCCCAAAACAAACCCTACTATTTTTAGTTGGGTTAGCGCGTTTAGATAAACAAGCTACCCGTGGTGCAGTATTATGTTTAGGTGGTGATCCCTTTTATTCTCAATTATTAGGGCTTCGTTTGGGTTTTCCAAGTAGTATTTATACCGAACATCGTAAAAAACCGGGCTTATGCTTTAAGCATGTTTTTTATAAACATCATCATGGTGATTTAATGCACGCTCGTATTGCTCATTATGAGGCTAACGCATGGGATAGAGCTTCTGTTTTAGCGCGCTATCATTTACCAGATCGTTCTTATGCCTTGTTTTTTTTAGGATCCAGACCCTCTCATTTTTTAGCTTTTTCATCGCTTGTTTTAGAAATGATTCATTACTTTTTGTCTTTACAAGAGGATATGGATGTTATTATTTCAATTGCGCCGACTATTTCGGATACTGTGTTAGATAGCTTAGATCGTTCTTTGTTAGGAGATCGTATCCATTGTTTACGTGGGCATTCTTTGGATTTTATGAAACTTGCTACGTGTATGATGTCTTTGCCAGGTACTAATACAGCAGAAGCAATGTATATGGGCTTGCCAATGGTTACGGTATTACCCTTAAATAGACCGGATTTATTAGCCCTAGATGGGCTTTTAGGTTTACTAGGATCGTTGCCATTGATTGGGCCGATAATCAAACGAGTCGTATTATCGAGATGGTTAAAAAAAGTGCCCTTTATTTCTTTACCTAATCGGCTGGCTAATAAACAGATTGTTCCGGAATGGGTTATGCATGTTAATGCTACTCAAATGGCTCAAGATTTTTATAAATTTTCTACTAATCAGGCTAATCTTTCTCGTATTAAACAGGATTTACAAGCCATGGATGTTTCAAAGCGAGTCGATACGCTGATTATTGATACAATATCATCCTAATTAAGAGACATACTCACTATGCTATAAGTCTTTTTTTTGTGTATACTATGACCTATGCAACTTAAGTCTCTTAAAAATATATCATCACCTACTTTTTTTTCTAAGCATCGTGCGTATTTTGACTTATTAGGATCGTTATCGAGTTTAGATCGTTTGTTTGGGTATGCTTTTTATTATGATGATACATTATTTTGTTTAACATCTCATCCTAAACATACAACGTCTTTTCCGTATTTAGTACTGGATTATCATCCGGATTATTTTGCTTTAGATGCATTGTTATTTGCTTATTCTGCTTCTACGTGGCCGGCTACTATTAAAGCACGTTTTTTGGCTCAAGCTATTCAAGATTTGCCTGATCGACACGGTGTTTTACAACTTATGCCGTTTATGGGGTTAGTGGCTCATCAATCTGTGCTATCAGCTTACTTAAATATTGCTAAGCTTCCGTCATTATTATTGACATATGCACAGCAAAAAAAAGTATCGTATAAACAATTGGTTCAGATAACGCGTTATGAGTCGTCTTATTTGGCTTGGTTTGCTACAGATATTTTGGCCTATATTAAGCCAAGTTGTTCGGTTTTACTTCATTTACTTGAATCCATGCATGATTGCTTTCACCGTTTAGGGGGGATAGAGGCTTTGGTGACAGCGTTAGATTTACCAACATTAATACATAATGATGCTGATTCTGAGACTCGCCTACACCGGATCAACGATACTGTTTTTCAATTGTGTTATCCTACTCAATTTAAATATAACCAAGAGGTGCGTCATTGTGTTAAGGCGCTTCATTTGCCGGATTCGATTTCGGTTACTTGGGATGACTCATTAGAAACAAAAGGCTTTACTGTATCTTTAGATATTTCTAAAGTAGATGATTTAAACGATTTAAGCTTGTTAGCAGCTAAGAAAGAATCATTTAAGGACTTATTAGAGGCGATGGTGTATGTCTAATATTAAACAAGCAATTGTTGATCCTTCACAAGTTGATTCTGAGTTAATTAAGGCTTTAGAACAGGCTGGAATTGATTATGTTGTTCAGGATGAGGTGGCTATCAAAAAAAATTATCGTGCTGGAAAAAAACAATTGGTTGTTGTGGATAAAAAAGGAGATGCTTTAGATACCTGCGCAACCATTAGCGATCATTATATTTGCTGTAATGTAAAGGTATTAAAGTCTATTAGTAATTGTCCTTATGATTGCTCCTATTGTTTTTTACAAAATTATCTTAATGATGGGAATACGAAAGTCGTGGGTAATGATACGGCTTTAATTGAGGAAGTCAAAGAGGCTTGTTTTAAACAACCGGATAGAATTTTTAGAATTGGTACGTGGGAATTAGGCGATAGTTTAGCTTTAGAACATGAAACAGGTCAGGCACAACGGCTTATTACGGCTTTTCGTGATATTCCAAATGCTGTTTTAGAACTTAAAACAAAATCGGATAGTGTGAATCCTATTTTAAATTGTGATCATCAGCACAAAACCGTTGTTTCGTGGTCGCTTAATGCGAATACGATTGTTGAAACACAAGAACATAAAACAGCACGCTTACAAGAACGATTAATTGCTCTAAAAAAAGTAACAGAAGCTGGTTATTTAGTTGGCTTACATGTTGATCCGATGATTTATTTTGAGGGTTGGGAAGCTGACTATGAATCGTTGATTCGACAGGCTATTCAGGCTACACGTCCAGATCAAATTGCTTGGATTTCTTTAGGTAGTTTACGCTTTAATCCTGAAATGAAAAAAAAGATTGAAACTAATTTTCCTGCATCAACGATAACCTATACAGAAATGATTCGAGGTAATGATGGCAAAATGAGATACCCTAAACCTCTTAGAATGCGCATGTATGGCCATGTTATCAATGTTTTAGCAGATGCCTTGGGTTGTGATGATTTATCGCCTCAGACGGGTTTTGATAAGCCTTTATTTTATTTTTGTATGGAACGTTGGGATGTATGGCATGATTTGTTGGGGGCCTCCCCTACTTCGATTCAGGATTTAGATTATCTTTTTGCACAATCACTGCAATCTCGATTTTTTCCTAGCTTACCGATCCCTAATAAAGCAGATTATGCTGTATAAGAGTAAGCATTGGATGATTAGAGTTTTTTTGACCTGATAATATAATACTTTCTTTATGGATGGCCTGAGTGTTTCTTTTTGTTGGGTTTAAAAAGAAACAGAATATTTCGATACATTAATTGGCTTTTTTTTTTCGATTTATTTAGTGTATAAAAAGGAGATGCTATGAATTTAGAATTTAATCCGTTGGCACATGATTCGAAGACAAATGACTCTAGTATTTCGCGATATTTAGGAGGATCTTTTCCTGGTGCAAATTCGGGGATCGGTTTAGCGGATAAGTCATTTTCAGATATTTTAGATACACAAATGATGGATATGCAGCCCATCAGTTCACAGGTTGAAACGATTTTACAGCGATTAGAAAATGATCAACCTTTGGTTGGTATGACGGATCAGCAAGCAGCGGAAGCTATTTTTGATTCGATTAAGCAAATTTTGAGTGGTGTTTTGGATGTTTTAAAATCGCTTGGTAAGACAGGCGCTTCAGGTGAATCGTTAATGGATGAATTGAGTCGTTTAATAGAAGGAGCAAAACATTTATTTGATCGATCAGAAGATCCTTATGTCTTAGAGCAAATGGCAGAGGCTTGGGAAACATTACGAAAGAAAAAGTCTCCCGTATTTCATTCTGTTCATGCTTACTTTTTTCATATTGGTGTTACTTATTCAGATGATCAAACGGATGGTTTGGAAACAGATATTGCAGATGTTTCTGATGATTCTGATGGGTCTGTTTATGCTTATTCTGAACAAACATCGATGATATTACTTGAGGTTGTTGAATCATTGACTGATTGTTCTGAAAAAGATGAATTACTTAATTTGTTAGATATGGTTAATATTCGTGATTCAGACGATGATTTGGATTCAGATGATATGATACACTTTGATGATGTTGCCTCATCAGAACAAACAACCTTCTTCTTCGAATAAATTTCGTTTATATCTTGATCAAAACCACTTTGATGATCGCTTGGTATTAGGAACCTGGTCTTTAGGGGGATCTCATTTTGGGTCCTATGATACTCGGATAGCTGGTGATGTTATTAAGCAAGCCTATGAGCGAGGAATTAGGCAATTTGATTCGGCTGAATTTTATGCCAAAGGTCAGTCTCAGGTTATTTTACGCAATGCGTTGCGATCATATGATGCCTATTCGTATGTACTTCATTTAAAAGCAGGTTTACGTTGGAAAGGCAATCAGGTATTTCATGATGGGAGTGCAGCTCATCTTAAAACAGTGGTTAGGGATGCGTTAAAATTTTTTAAACGTGATAGCATGGATGTTTTTTTATTGCATTGGCCGGACCCTTCTCTTGATATACGCATAGCCTGCGATACACTAAGTAAGTTAAAAGAAAAGGGTGCTATACACGTTTGGGGTTTATGTAATCTTTCTAAGGAAGAGGTTTTACTGGTGCAAGGTTATGATTATAGCCTCTGTCAATGGCATTATAATCCTCTTTATCGACACGATGAAAAGGTTATGAATAGAATGCAGGATAAACAAGTAATGGTGTATGGCTATTCTCCTTTTGAGCAAGGTTTGTTAGTTAATCCACGGTATTCTCAAGAAAGCGTACTGAGTAAACGGGATGTTCGTAATCGTAACCCTCTTTTTTTTGATACTGATATCAAGACACGGCTTCAACGCTTGTTTTTATTGGATACAGCTGGATTTTCTTATTCTCATTGTATTTTACAATGGCTTTTTCAAAAATCGTTTTTGGATACGGTTATTATTGGGCCACGTTATTTAAAGCATTTGAATGATAGTTGCGATGTTTTATCCTTTAGTGAAGCTGATAAAAAGCGCCTTAGATACTCGGATTTTTATCAAGCACTTGAGAACATTTTTTAAGAAATTTCTCTTTTTTAAAAGGGTATAATTTCTGGAATGTCAAACTTATAATTTCTTTTACAATAGAATATAGGTATATTATTTTTTTTCGGATATATGAGGTTTTTATGTTTTTAAATTACGCTTTTATAAGCTGGCTCTGTTGACGTTGAATTGGGTCCTATGGCTATAATAGAAAGGTTTCAAAAACATTTATAAAGGAGTTAACGATCTAATTATGATTACGCATATTATTAAACGTAATGGTGAGAAAAAGACTTTTGATCAACATAGGATTTATAAAGCTATTGAAAAAGCATTTCAGTCTGAAAATATTAATAATCCTGAAACGGTTATGGCAATTATGAATGCGTCTTTATCCTCTATAGATGTTTTGCATGGAAAACAACATAAGGATATTACGGTAGAAGAAGTACAAGATATAGTTGAAAAAGAATTGATGATGCAAGGGTATCATTCTATTGCACGATCTTATATTTTGTATCGTGAACAACAATCTCGGTTAAGGCAAGAAAAAACATTTATTAAAGTTCAAGAAAAAACCTTGAAGGTTAAAGTATCTGATACAGAGTTTATTGTTTATAATCCTAAAACGGTTGAGGATTATTTACGACGATTGTCATTTGGTTTATATAAAGTAAGTATTTCAGAGATGATTGATGCTATTACCAAGCAAATCTATGATGAGATTCCTCAATTAGAGTTAGATCAACTTATTTTAGGTGCGGCTAGAGAGCGTATAGAAACGCATTATCAGTATAGTAGTTTATCATCGCGTATTATATTGGATCGTCTCTATACATCTATCTTGGGAGCGGGTTTAGAAACAGACTCTCATAAGCTTAACTATCAAGAACAGTTTGAAACTTATATTAAACAAGGGATATCGTTTGAACTTTTAAACCCAGAATTAGTATCTTATGATTTTCAAAAACTTTCAAAGGCGATTGATTACAAGAGAGATTATTTGTTTCATTTTTTAGGGATTCAAATTTTAGTAGATCGTTACTTTATACGTAATCGTGACTTAAAATCTTCTGTTATTGAGTTGCCGCAATGGTTTTGGATGCGTGTATCTATGGGGTTAGCGTTAAAAGAAGATGAATCCATACGTAATGAAAAAGCGATTGAGTTTTATCATGTTTTATCCAATATGGATTTGGTGTCATCAACTCCAACCTTATTTAATAGTGGGACACGGTTTAGCCAGATGAGTTCGTGTTATTTAAATACATCAGATGATTCTTTAGAGGGTATTTTTAAGTTGTTTTCTGATAATGCTAAGTTAAGTAAATGGGCGGGTGGTATTGGTTCGGATTGGACGCATGTTAGAGCAACGGGTTCAAAAATTAAAGGAACTAATGGTACTTCTCAGGGTGTGATTCCATTTATTAAAATTTTTAATGATGTTGCTTTAGCTGTTAATCAAGGTGGTAAGCGAAAAGGTGCTATGTGTGCGTATCTTGAAATTTGGCATATGGATATCGAGCAGTTTTTTGAATTACGTAAAAACACAGGTGATGAGCGGCGTCGGACCCATGATATTAATACGGCTTGTTGGATTCCTGATTTATTTATGAAGCGAGTTGAAGAAAAAGGACATTGGACGTTATTTTGTTCGGCAGATGTTCCTGATTTACATGATTTAACAGGCTCTGCTTTTGAGGCTAAGTATTGTGAGTATGAAGCAGATTCTTCAATACGACAACGTGTGATTCCTGCAGCTGAGTTGTGGCGTAAGTTATTAACGATGCTTTATGAAACGGGTCATCCTTGGGTTACCTTTAAAGATCCATGTAATATTAGAAGTCCTCAAGATCATGTTGGTGTTGTGCATTCATCTAATCTTTGTACGGAAATTACATTAAATACATCTGGTGATGAGACAGCTGTATGTAATTTAGCAAGTTTAAATTTGGCTCATATGATAAAAGATGGTGAATTAGATAAAGAAAAGATAGAACGAACGGTCTCTATCGGAATTCGTATGTTAGATAATGTTATTGACAATAATTATTACCCTACTGTTGAGGCAGAACGTGCTAATTTTAGGCATCGTGCGATTGGTTTAGGGTTAATGGGCTATCAAGATGCCTTATATCAGCTCAATATTGATTTTGAGTCTGATGAGAATTTAGAGTTTGCGGATGCGTCAATGGAGATGATTTCATATTTTGCTATTTTAGCAAGTTCCATGTTAGCAAAAGAACGAGGTTCTTATGAAACATTTAAGGGTAGTAAATGGGATCGTGATATTTTTCCACTTGATACACTTGCTATTTTAGAAAAAGAACGAGGTCAAGATGTTGATGTTGATCGTATTACTCGCTTAGACTGGCAAGTGGTTCGTGATCATGTCAAAACCTATGGTATGAGAAATTCTAATGTGATGGCTATTGCGCCTACCGCGACTATTGCTAATATATCAGGGGTATATCCTTGTACAGAGCCAGCTTATAAAAATATGTATATGAAAGAAAACTTATCGGGCAATTTTTTTGTGATTAACCGTTATTTAGTGGATGATTTGGATGCTTTAGATTTATGGAATACATCGATGGTGAAACAGATCAAGTTAAATGATGGCTCTATTGCAAAAATAGCGGGTATTCCAGAATCGTTTGTTCGAAAATATAAAGAAACATTTGAAGTTGATATGCATTGGGTATTACGTTCAGCAGCAAAGCGAATGAAATGGATTGATCAGTCTGCTTCTACAAATATATTTTTAACAACACAAAGTGGAAAAGTGTTAAGTGAAACCTATACACTTGCATGGAAATTAGGGTTAAAAACAACCTATTATTTAAGAACGTTAGCAGCTACACAAGTTACAAAGGCTACTGTTCAGGAAAGTGATATTTCTGAACCCTTAGTTTCTGTAAGTAATAATTCAAAAGAGTCTGTTGGTGTGTGTAGTATTTTAGATCCTGACTGTGAAGCCTGTCAATAAATATAAGGAGGAAAAAGATGTCAACAAGTTCGTTTGAAGGAGAATTTACTGGATCGGCATTATCCAATGCAGAGCTTATTAATAAGCGAAAGGTTATTAATGGAGAAGATGATGGGTTGATGCAGGTATCGCCATTAAAACATCCTTGGGCACGTGATATTTTTAAAAATATGCAACGTAATAATTGGGTAGCCGAAGAAGTTCCTTTTCAAAAGGATAAAGAACAATGGGAAAATGATGAGCTAACAGCTCAAGAAAAAGATACATTTTTACGTGCCTTAGCATTTGCTTCTAACTTGGATGGATTATTGGTTCATTCTCTAAGTGAAATTATAAAACCTAATATTACAAGTCCTGAAATCTCCTTAGCCATTGCAAGACAAATTTATGAAGAGTGTTTACATGTTGATAGTTATTCAGTGATGATTGAGGCTGTTGGTTTAGATCCAGAAGATGTTTATGGCTTATATCGACGTGATAAATCGCTTTATTATAAAAATAAACGGGTATGGGAATCGATGTTTAAGATTAAACGTACTGATTTTGATACAAAAAAAGAAGAAGATGCAAAGCAGTTTTTAGAAGCGTGTACAACGAATTTGATTTTTGAAGGTATTTTCTTTTTTAGTGCGTTTTTGGTTTTTTATAACTTTGGTCGACATAATAAAATGCCTGGTTCAAAAGAAATGATTCAGTTTATTAACAGAGATGAAGATCTGCATGTTCAACTATTTGTTAATATCATTAATGAAATTAAAAAAGAACAGCCAGAATTATGGACTAAAGACGTACAAGAAAAAATGTCTCAAAATATTATTGAAGCGGTTCAAATGGAATATGAATGGGGATGCTCGTGTATTGGTGAGGGAATTTTAGGATTAACTCCAGAAACATTAAAAGATTATATTCAGTTTATTGGAGATTTACGATTAACGGCTATTGGACTACCAAAGGCCTTTAATGCTAAAAACCCCTACCCTTGGATAGATGAGTTTACTCAAGGATCCATGATCGAAGTTAACTTTTTTGAAGGGACGGTTAGAGAGTATCAAACAGGAACGTTGGAATGGTAATTATTTAAATACAGTTCATTAGGGGGGGCCTATATACATGAAAATTATTTTTGCTTGATGTTAGGTGCTAGTTATTTAAAAAATTTGTTTATAGTATTTGTATTAATACTTACTTTATACGGTTGATCTTAGTCATTCCAAATCAGTTGATCGGATCTGCTTTTATCGTGAGATATAAGTGGTTTTCTTACTTGAGATAGTTTTAACCCTACCCTTTTTGTATAAGAAATAGCGTCTGGTTTATAAATAAATAAGGATGCTTTGAGTGCTTGAGGATAATTAAAAACAATGTCAAAGATTCTTTGAGCTAAGGATTCTAGAATATAATGTTCGCTTGATTCGACATAGGTCTTAATATCCTCTGAAAGCTGGGCATAATTAAGTGCTTTTTCGATAGTATCGGTTTTGGCTGCTTCTTGCATATCATATTGTATGGCTAATGATATGATTAGCGGCTGTTTTGTGGTTCGTTCAGAATCCATACATCCAATAATGGTTGTTACTTGTAATTCATCAATAATGATTTCACCTAACATGATCTTGATTATATATTTAATTATTGTGTTTAACCAAGTATAATTTTTTTGTTATTTAAAGGAGTTTTTCTGTGACAAACTATGTTTATATTACGAGGCGTGTTGTGTTTTCAGCGTCTCATCGTCTTTATTCTAGGCATTTATCTGAGCAAGAAAATTGGGATATATTTGATAAATGTAGTCGAGCCAAGGGACATGGTCATAATTTTGAATTATTTGTTACGTTAAAGGGAATTCCAGATCCAGTAACTGGTATGGTCATGAATTTATCAACTCTAAAAACTATTTTACAAGAACATATTTTAGATCCTATGGACCATCGTTTTTTAAATGATGATATTGCGGAATTTAAGGATTTATTACCCAGTATTGAAAATCTTGTTATTGTTGTTTGGAACAGGCTAAAACCTCATTTAGGTGAGCTGTTATATGAAGTTAAAATTATTGAAACCGAAAATAATTTTGCTTTTTATCGAGGAGAGTAGCGGTTTTTCCTATTTAGATAAAGCTTTTAAAACGTCCTCAACGTGGCCTGTTACCTTTACTTTTGACCAGCGTTGTTGGATGATGCCGTCTTCATCAATTAAAAAAGTGGTTCGTTCTGTTCCAAAGTATTTTTTGCCATACATAGATTTCTCTTTCCAAACATCATAGGCTTTATTAATTTCAGTATCAGGATCACTTAATAAGGTAATGCCTAAGTTATACTTTTTGCAAAATGTTTCATGTGATTGTGTGGAATCTTTTGAAATACCTAAAATAACGGTATTTAGTGAGTCAAATTCTTTCTTTTTTTGAGTAAATTCTTCGGCTTCTTTGGTACAACCTGATGTGTCATCTTTTGGATAAAAGTATAATACTACTTTTTTTCCACGATAATCAGTTAGGTTAACGATAGTATTATCTTGGTTAGCTAATGAAAATTCAGGTGCTTTTTCTCCGTTTTGAGACATGATTTCCTCCAAAAAAATGTTTATTCTTAGTTTATTCTAGCCTATTATTGTAGTATGAGGCTAATACAATTAACAATTATAATAGGATTTCTTTTTTTTTCATCGTCGCTTATAGGGGCCAATCATCCTTACGAAACAATTTGGTCTAATTTAGTATCAGAACACACCCTTACAAAGCAGTCTAAAAAGGTTGCCTTTGTTTATGTTAATTATGAGGCTATTGCTAAAAGCCAAAATTTTAGTTTATTGTTGCGAATTTTGTCAGGCATGGATACACAATCATGGTCTAAACCTCAAAGGCTTGCTTATTTAATTAATTTTTATAACATAAAGATGATTGAGAGTGTTTCTTTAAAAAAACCCTTAGAAAATGCTTTTTTAGATGAAATTAAGATGAGTATACGGGAGTTAGATGAACGTGCTTTATTTGGGTTAAGTGGAAATAATATTTATTTACCTAACCTTAATGCTTATTTAAGTGATTCTTTTGAGGATCAACTGAGTAATCAGGTTGAATCGAGTGTACAGAAACTATTTCGCTATGATGTATCCGTTAATATTCTTTATCTTAATCAATGGTTTCATCAACAAGACTTTTCGCTTAGTTTTAAACAATTTTTAGTTTCATTAATGAATCCTACGTTTAATTATGACACTATAGATTATCATTTTTCTGATTTTGGGGTTATTTCAAATGAAATTAAATAATGATGTTTGAAATGATTTTGTTATGGGAAATACTAGATATATAATACCAATAGGAGAAATGTATGGGTTTATCAAATATTAATCCAAATAGTAATGGACCGCTTCATAATAAATCACCACTAAATGCTCAATCGGTAAGTTTACTTGTTAATGGAAAAGAAGTGGTTGTGCCTTATTCTAGATTACGAAAAATTGTTCGTGGTTTATCAAAAATGGCTTATTTAACGGGCGAAACAAATGATGAAGAAGCTTATGGAGAAGATGTTGCTGAAGATCTTTTTGAAGCCTTAAAAATTATTCAAAATAAGAACAAGAAAAAACGTTAGATTACATTTGTTTTATGCTAATGTGTTAATGACTGTTTCTAATGAGTGTTGAAATATGTTTTTTGGTTATCATTAAGTTACTAGTATCTTTGCATACAACCCTTAGAGGGTGAACCCTTTTAGCAGGGGTATAGGAATCATAATGATACAGCTATGCTATGGACGTGTAGTTTGGTTAAATCGATAGAACTTCTCACCTTGATAGATTTACTATGCCGATGGATGATGGGTCTTAGTATCGTTAGATTTTACTGAGCTTAGTATTTTAATTATTATTAGGATGTTTATTTTATTTGTTTTTTTGGTACGTTAGTTATTATGATTCGTGCATTACTATGGTTTTTGAGTATTATTTCATTTGTTTTATTGTTGAGTTGTGGGGCAACCTCGTCTAACTCAGATGATTTAGCAATAGATGACACAACAGATATTACTGAAACAGACGATTCAAATATAGTACCTTCATCGGATGCTTGTCCTGCTGTTTTGTTTGATAGTTTGCCGGTAGATACGCTTGTTAGTATTGTGCCCTTAGGTAATTCTAATCCAAGAGGAGGTCATACGTTTCCTACGCCTCACAATTATATCTATTTTGATGAACAAGGTAATACAGATTTGGCAGTTCATCATGTAAAAGCGCCAGGTGATATTACGCTTACTTCGATTGAAACGATGACCTATACTCACAAAACATCGGGTGTAGAAAGTGCTGATTATTCTATTAACTTTAAATCTCAATTATGTTCTTTTGTCACGGGTTATTACAAACATGTAAAGGGGCTTGAATCCAGTCTTGAGGATCTGTTAGAGACTATTTCTAAAAGTTGTAACGCTTATGATGCGGGTGATCAGAATGTTGAGCGATGTAATTATAGTCTTTCTCATGAGGTAAGTTCAGGAGAGAGTATTGGAACGGTTGGGGGTGTGGATCAAGAGCAAGCTAATTTTGATTTTGGGGTTGCGGATAAACGAACTCGGTTAGACTTTTTAGATCAAAATTATTATTGGAGTGATTTTTATTATATGAGCTGTGCTTGGGACTATTACTCAGCGGATTTTAAGGCTACTCATGATATTAGTGCTAAATTTGGGATTAAAGAACAGGGGCTTGAGTTTGTTTCTCGCCAAGGAGATCCTGTTTGTGGTGTCTTTATGCAAGATGTACCTGGTACAGCAAAAGGTAATTGGTTATTGCCAACTCAAACTTCTTTTGAAAAAGAGGATTATCATATTGCGTTAATAGAAAGTAATTATGATGCAGGTAAATCGATGTTTTCAATTGGTAGTGATAGTGCTCTTATGGCTAATAATAAGGCCTATCGGTCTGAGTTTAGTCCTAATACTGATGAAACAAGTGTTATAGGACAAGATTTTGATAAGGTTGTATCTGGTAATGTCTATTGTTATTCATCTTTTGATGAACAGCCCTATAAGATTAGTTCTGATTCAGAAAATTCAAGTGATGGTAATGAACAGCATATTCGTATTTTACTGTATCTAGAAGATGATACGACATTAAAGATTTACGTTGATGATATTCAAACGTCATGTGATAGCATTCCTACAATAGAGCAATTTAAGGGGCTTTCTCCTGTTTCCTTTGTGAGAGATGTTTAGTGTTCTAATGTATGTATGTCATCTATTTTTTTTCTAATATACTCAAACATATCTATCATTGTTGTATCAAATCGACCGTAACGATCTTGTAAATCGTCTTGAATTGTTTGGCAGTCAGTTATTGTTTGGCATTGTAATATCTGTTTATAAATTGCAATTCGTTCGCGAGGTTCACTAATATAGGTATCACTAATCGTGATATAGTTAGTTTCAAATACAGGATAACGAGGTGTTTTTTTAGTTCCCTTTTTTTGCTTAACGGATTCTTCTAATAATTTACAATAATAGCTAAACCCTATGGAAAGGACATGACCATGTTGTTCTTTACCTAAAACAGAGCCTGCTCCTCTAATTTCTAAATCTCTTAAGGCGATATCATAGCCAGATCCTAGCGAGACATATTCTTTGATAGCCTCTAAGCGCTTGCTTGCTTTTTCGGATAATGTTTTTTTATCGTTATATAAAAGATAGGCATAGGCTTGTTGATTAGACCGCCCTACTCTACCTCGTAATTGATGAATTTGTGCTAAGCCAAATGTTTCGGCCCCATCTAAAATAATGGTATTGGCATTGGGAATATCAAGTCCGTTTTCTACAATGGTTGTTGATAATAAACAATCGTATTTATTTTGTTTGAAATCTGTCATGATGTGTTTGATATGAGATTCTTGGAGTTGAGCATGAATGATTCCAATTCGTAATGTTGGGAGTAATGTAGTAAGATAGCTTGCTTTTTTCTGAATGGTTTTTATATTGTTATATACATAAAATAGTTGGCCGTTTCGTTTTAATTCATTCTGAATGGCTTGTTTGATGATCTGATCATCAAGCGGGTTAATATAGGTTAAAATCGGTTTTCTGTTTTTTGGAGCTGTTTCTATGACAGAAAAGTCTCTACTGCCACTTAAGGATAAATAAAGGGTTCTGGGAATAGGTGTGGCGCTTACATTAAGAATATCAACGTTGGGTTTAATCATTTTTAGGGCTTCTTTATGGGTTACCCCAAAACGTTGTTCTTCATCTACAATTAATAATCCTAAATTGCTAAAGGATATATCCTTAGATAATAAGCGATGTGTTGCGATAATGCAGTCACATTGATTTTGTTTTAGTTGTTTAATAATGTGTTTTTGTTCTTTTTTAGCAATAAATCGTGATAAACACTTAATGATATAGGGGGTGTTTTTCAGTCGATTTGTAAAGGTTTGGAAATGTTGTTCGGCTAATAAGGTTGTGGGCACTAAAATGGCTACTTGTTTTTGGTTATCGAGGGCTTTTAAGGTTGCTCTAACTAATAACTCTGTTTTTCCATAGCCAACATCGCCACAAATAAGTCTGTCCATGGGTCTCGTATGTTCCATATCTCGTTTGATGGCTTGGATGGCTTTTTCTTGATCGGGTGTTAGTTGATACGGAAATTCTTGTTCAATAATTAGTTGTAGTTCGGTATCAGGTGCATAGGCAAACCCATGCTGTTTATTTCTTGTTTTGTAGGTTATAAATAATTCTTCAGCTAATCTTAGCGTATCTGCTTTTGCTTTTTTCTTTTGGGATTGCCATTTGGCATCATTAAGACTATTAAGAGGTGGGTTTTCTGTTGTTTTTTCGTATTTATGAATGCGATTTATTTGGTTAATAGGAATGTAGAGGGTATCTCCTTTTTTGTACTCTAAGATAATGTATTCACCTTGAGTGTTACGAAATGTTTTGTAACGTAATCCTTTAAATTTTCCTAAACCATATTCTTCGTGGATCACATAATCATTTTCAAATAAGTTTTCGATGATTTTATGATCAATATAACTTTCATTTAAGTTTATGCCTTTTGGTTTGTGAAGGGTTGTATCAAATGTGATAATGGTAGCTTTTTGTAATGGTTTTGTAACACGTTGGGTATGAGTTGAAAAATAATGGATACGAGATACTGTATCTAAATCAAATTCAAGTCGTATGGGATGGGAGGATTCAGCTGGAAAAATATCCATGATGTCACCTCGTATGGCAACGTCGCCTACTTCTAATACTAATTTGGTTCTTGTATAGTTTAATGTAACTAACTGTTTGATTATCTTATGTTGAGAGTAGGTTTGATCTAGGGATAAAACTAATTTTTTCATGTTTTTTATGCTGATATTGTATAAGTTTTTTTTTTATATTCAAAGGGTATGCTGATTAGGGGGGCTGCACAACGATTACGGGCTATATAACTAGTGTTTTTAGGATGGTTTTAAAATATGATTTTTTTGGATGTAATTATTGGGATGTGTCTAAATTTTTATGTTTTTATTAAACTAAGACAATCCAGTGTTTTAATGCATGTATGCCTATTTAAGACTTTAATACATTCTTTCATGGTTGTTTGGGTTGTTACGATATCATCTACTAAGAGCACGTTTTTTGCTTGAAATGGTGTTTTTGTATGGATGGTTATACTGCCTTTTAGGGTTTTTATTCTTTTTTCTTTAGATAATGTGGCAAGTGCTTTGGTGTTTTTTGAGCGTTTTAGTATATGTTTTATGGGTATATTTTGTAAATCAAAATAGGGTTTAAATATTTTTTCAATAATATTATAACCTCGTTGATAGTCTTTTAAAGGATGGGATGGAATCGGAATCCATGCATCATAATGCTTTGCTAGAATACTATTTTGTAGGACTGTACTAACTTTTTTTTGTAGAGGAATAAGTGCTTTTTTATAGTAATCAAATTTAATAGAATGAATTAGTTTTTCTAAGGGTTTTGTATAAGAGGAAAGATAGAAGTGTTCGTGTTTATTTATAGATGTTTTTGAAATAGAAAATGATAGTTTATCGTAACAGGATAGACAAATATAGCCTTTTTTTTTGGTGCATATGCTGCAAAATGGAGGTAAAAAGTGTGTATAAAACTTTTTTTTGAATACACTTATTTTTGTTAACAACTAGCCTATTGTATCTAACTTTTTTAATAACTCTTCTCTTTTTTTAACTTGAAATGATGGGGTGTTTGCAAGTTCTTCAATAATAACTTTTCTTTTTTCTACAAGATTTTCTTGTATTGTTATATTATTTTTTTCTAACATGGGTATAATAAGATCATAATCATGTTGAATTTTGCTCAGTCGATTTTCTAAAGTTTCAAAGTTTTCGATGTTTTTCTTTAAAAGATTATGTAATTCTTGGATAGTTTCTTGGCTTGCATTGTATTTAGATTGAACTGAATCTTGAGGGATATTAATAAAATGTTTTTTATTTTCTTCCATTTTTTCTAAAAATTTATTTAGATTATTTTCATAGATAAAATAATTGGGTAGCCCTCTTCCTCGTTTTTTTTCTTTTACTTCTTCAGCTTTTAATTCTCCTGCAAGAATAGCTTTAGTGAGTTTGTACTTTGTTAACTTTCCTTTTGATAATTTTTCTATTTCATAGACTGTATATTTTTTTTCACTTTGATTCATTTTAAAGCAGCCCCTTTTAGTTTATAATTAATGATAAAATAAGAATTATATATCAATATTATATTTTTGATATAAATTTTTCAATGTATAATATAGTAATTTTATTAATTTTTTATAAAATAAATTATAGGAAAGGGATTAAATGAAACAATTTTGGATAGCGCCATCCATTTTATCAGCAGATTTTAGTCAGTTAGGCCAAGAAGTTAATGCGGTTATTAAGGCGGGTGCTGATTTAATTCATTTTGATGTTATGGATAATCATTTTGTGCCAAATTTGACGTTTGGTTCCAAAATTTGTCAGGATTTAATTAAATCAGGGGTTAAGACTCCCATTGATGTTCATTTAATGTGTCAGCCTGTTGATCATTTAATTCATGATTTTGCTGAAGCTGGGGCTACTTATATTACATTTCATCCAGAAGCCTCGACTCATGTTGATCGATCGATTAGGCTTATTAAATCATTAGGATGTAAAGCTGGCTTGGTTTTAAATCCAGCGACACCACTATCATGGTTAAACCATACCCTTTCTGAATTGGATATGATTGTATTGATGTCTGTAAATCCTGGTTTTTCAGGTCAAGCATTTATTCCATCTGTTATGAAGAAAATTATTGATGTTCGTCAGCTCATTGATTCTTCAGGATGTGATATTCGTCTTCAAATTGATGGGGGTGTTAGCTTAGATAATATTAAAGATATTTCGGTGGCGGGTGTTGATACATTTGTGATGGGATCAACTATTTTTAATGCTTCAGATTACATGAGCATTTTTAAGGATATTGTTGCTGAGTTGTCGTAATGTCTCAGGTTTTATACCCGGTTCATGTTACAAAGCAAAAGCGTAAGCATATTCAGCTTATGTGTTGTCCAGATTTTACGATTTCTGTAAAAGCTCCTTTTTATACTTCAGAACACGTTATCAATTCTTTTATTCAATCTAAATATAAATGGATTGAGAAGACCATGGCTTCTTATCAGCATTATCAACATATGGTGTTTCCTAATCCTATTGTTTTTGGAAGTATGCTGCACTATCTAGGAAAACCCCTTAAGGTTGTTTTAATGACGACTCCGGAACACTCTATTTTTATTGAAGATGATAATCTTATTATTTGTTTTAGTGAGGTTTTTGTTCAAAAAAAATTATATGCTTTTCTTATATCGTGGTATCAAAAGATGGCATCGGATCTTTTTACAAAGCGACTTGAGTATTGGAAAGATCGTATGAATGTTAAGGTTGATAGATTGATAATAAAGCAGTTTAAGTCACGTTGGGGAAGTTGTTCATATAAAAAAATAATTGCTTTAAATTGGATTTTAGTTAAATCACCTTTAGATATTATTGATTATGTTATTGTTCATGAATGTTGTCATTTAGTTCATTTTAATCATTCAAAAAAGTTTTGGCAGTTAGTTGAGTTCTATATGCCAGCCTATAAAGATAAAAAACGCTGGTTAAAGCAATATGGGGTATTTCTTTTGCAAAATCATTGATATTGTATGATCATATAAGATACTAGATAAGGTGATATGAGTATGAAGCAACAGATTATTGATCAAATTTTATCCTCACCTGTTTATGATGTTGCCAAACAAACGGATCTTAGCTATCTGGATGAGATATCTTCTTTGTTAGGAAATACTATTTATCTTAAACGAGAAGATCAACAACCGGTTTATTCATTTAAGCTAAGAGGTGCTTATCATAAAATGTCACTTTTAACAGCGGATCAATTAGATCGTGGTGTTGTTGCTGCGTCTGCAGGTAACCATGCTCAAGGGGTGGCTTACTCAGCGATGAAAAAAGGCATTGATGCTACCATTGTCATGCCTGTAACGACACCAGATATTAAGGTTAATGCTGTTCGAAGTTTTGGAGCGGAGGTTGTTTTGCATGGCGATAGTTATGATGATGCGTTTGATAAAGCTCAGACTATTATCCATGATTCTAATGCGGTTTTTATTCATCCTTATGATGATTTGGATGTCATCGCTGGTCAAGGAACCATCGCTAAAGAATTACTAGAACAGCAATCTAATGTTGATTATGTTTTTATTCCTGTAGGTGGAGGGGGGTTATTGGCGGGTATGGCTGTTTATTTAAAACATAGCAATCCTGCTATTAAGATTATTGCGGTTGAACCTGAAAACTCAGCTTGTTTACATGCTGCTTTAGATGCACAAGAAAGGGTTGTGTTGGATCATGTTGGGATTTTTGCGGATGGTGTTGCTGTTAAGCAGATTGGAAAATTGCCTTATGACTTAATTCATGATTGTGTTGATGATACTGTTTTGTTAACAACTGATGAAATTTGTGCTGGGATTAAAGATATTTATGATAATATTCGTGCGATTGCTGAACCTGCGGGGGCGTTATCACTTGCTGGTATTAAAAAATATAGTCAACAGCATGGTATTAAAAATAAGGTTTTTTCGGGTATTTTATGTGGTGCGAATATTAATTTTCATCGTTTAAGACATATATCAGAGCGTGCTGAATTAGGAGAACAAAAAGAAGCTCTTTTTGCTGTGTCTATTGATGAAAAAAAAGGTAGTTTTTTAACATTTTGTCATGTTTTAGAAGGACGATCGATTACAGAATTTAATTATCGATATCAAGATACTAATGTTGCCCATATTTTTGTTGGTATTCGATTACGAGATCAGGAACGGTCTGTTGATTTTTTAGCACGTTTAAATGATCAAGGATACGAAGCCTCTGATCTAACATATAATGAAGTTGCTAAGTTGCATTTACGTTATATGGTTGGTGGCAAACCTCACAACTTAGAATCAGAACGATTGTATCGCTTTCAGTTTCCTGAACGGCCTAATGCTTTATTAAATTTTTTAAGTACCTTAGGAACCGATTATAATATTACTTTGTTTCATTATCGCAATCATGGGGCTGCTTATGGGCGTGTTTTGGTTGGGATTCATGTTGATTTGGAGCAGCTAGATGTTTTTACAAGGTTGATCGAATCTATTGGATATACGTTTTTTGATGAAACAGATAATGATGGGTATTCCTTGTTTTTGTGAATCTGATTATCTTTGAAAAAGGCTTAATCAATGATAATGTTGTAAAACGATGGAAATTATTAGTCATCTTTTGAATCAATGAATTTGTCATCATTTTAGGCTACATTATTTTAAATATATGCAAATGACAAGGTGCTTTGGGATAGTAAAATAAGGCTACTAGTTATGTTTAAATAATAGATAGTATGAGAATTTTTGTAATTTTTTAAAAAAAATTGTATAATTTTTCCTAATGAAATTACTCTTTTATGTTTTATTATTGATGTTACATGTAGATGTATTATTTGCGGATGTAGAAAAATTACTTTTTTCTCATTATACTAATTCATATAATACACAACAACCCTATAAAACATTAACAGAGTTACACGTTTCTGTATCATTAGAACAGGCCTATGATATTCAGCAAAAACTAGTTCAAAATAGGTTAACCAAGCATCCAAAACGAGGATTTAAAGTTGCTTTAATATCATCTGAACAACAAAAAAAATATAATATTAGTGAACCGATATTAGGTGTTTTAGTTTCAGATCAGGTTTTTAATAATTTTTCGATTATTCCTAAACGTCATTTTACAGATTTGAATTTTGAAACGGAGTTTGGGTTTGTTTTAAAGGATTCTATTACAGAGCCTATTCATAGTTTATATATATTAAAGCAATATATTAAATCGGTATATCCTGTTATTGAAATTGTGGATTATAAATTTTTAAATAAAAAGAATGTTCAGCTTGGTGATCTGATTATATCGAATGCGTTATCGTCTTCTTATTTATTAGGACCTAAGTTACCTTTAAAGGCTATAGAAGGACTTCCTATTAAAGCGGTTTATTTAGGGAAAACGGTATCGCTTTATGATAAACCTGCTAATGTTGATGATTATTTAATGTCTTTGATGTGGGCTATTAATACGGCATTAACTCAAGGGTGGAAAGTGTCACAAGGGGATCTTATTATTACAGGAGCTTTAGGGAAGATGTTTTCAGGAAAAAAAGGACGTTATATTGTTGATTATGGTGATATAACCTCACTTATGTTTGATGTTCGTTAATGCTTAAATAACGATCCTACAATAAATGCCAATGATGCGGCAAGACTTCCAATAATAATAGTCTCAATAATAGATTTAATAAGATTATCATTGGCTATCTTTGCTCGAATAAATCCTAAGAGGGCTAATGCTAATGCTGTAAAGCTGATGGATAAATAAAATGAATGTGTATGGCTAAACTTAAAAAAGTAAGGTATCAGAGGAATGAAGCCAAATATCATAAATGAGCTAAATGTAGCGATCCCATTTTTTATAGCATTGCTATTTTCCATATTTTCTAGATTACATTCATGTTGTATCATAAATTTTACCCAATAATCTGAATTCTTTGAGATAATTTGAGTTAGTTTTTTAGAATCTTCTTGATTAAATCCTTGTTCTTGAAATAAATATTCAGTTTCTTCAATTTCATACTCATATGATTCTTTCGTTTCGGTTAATTCTTGTTTATAGGTAGATTCATACAGGGATTTTGCGGATTTAACCGATAAATAATTTCCAAATCCCATTGCGGCTCCATCTGCAATTAAATTGGCTAGTCCAAATAGTAGTACAGTAATTACAGATAGATTTAGGGTTTGCTCACCTAAATTTGCTCCTGAAAATCCAGCTACTACAGCAAAAGTTGTTACAATACCATCTATACCACCGTAGACGCCTTCTTCTAAATATATAGAAAAAGGTGATGATTGATGTTCAGATTTGATATGGTTTTCAAATGTGCTTTTGTCCATTATTTTATTATAGCTTTAAAATGATGTAATTCAATTTTATTAATCGCTAGTCATTATTTTATTTTAGATTTGATATACTATGATCATGAAAAAGGTGCCTGCTTCTTTTTTTAATGATGATACGGTTATGGTGGCTCGTAATATGGTAGGTAAAACGTTAGTCTATGAGTCTTCCCAGGGGTTAATGGCTGGTGTTATTAAAGAAACAGAGGCTTATACTCAAGATGATCCGGCATGTCATGCCTATTTAGGTAAACAGACAAAACGTAATAGAGCTATGTTTGAATCACCGGGAACTCTTTATATTTATATGATTTATGGGATGTATTATTGTCTTAATTTTGTTTGTGAGGAAGTAGGTAAGGGGTGTGCTGTTTTAATTCGTGAACTTATACCTACCCATGGAATGGATCTTATGAAAAAGAATCGAGACTGCTCTAAAGATAATTTACTTAATGGGCCTTCAAAATTAGTTCAGGCTTTTGGGATTTCTCCTACTTTAAATGGATGTTCTTATGATAGGAGTCCTTTGTTTGTTTGTGAAACACCTGTTTCTTCTTCGTTTTTATCAATTAATCACTATCCACGTATTGGTATTTCGAAAGGGGTGGATTGTTTATGGCGTTTTAGAGGAGAATAAAAATGCATGAATTTTTTAGTAGTTATCGTATATACTATTAGATATGAGATTATTGATATTTTTTAATGTGTGTTGCCTTTTTTTTGTATTTTGTTTCAATACTATTGCTGAGGATAGTTTTTTTTATTTTCCTCATAAACTTGATTTATTTCAAATACCTAATGAACCATCTTTATATTCAGGTTCTAATGATATTGTAAATACGTTTTTAGAAGATAGGTTTTTAGATATCGATTCGATATCTGTTCAGCCTTTTCTAGATATGGCTATTTCGGATGATTATAAGACCACTATATTTTTTTCGGGTGGTGATGTAGACGTTTTTTGGTTTGTTGTAAATTATACAGCAGACAATACGATTCTATCAGCTATTCGGTTCAAACCACGAATTTCAAAGAATAAAGGGGGTGTTTCTGTTAGTCTTTCTACATTATTGTCTATTTCAGATTCGCGTGTGTTTTATTTTGAAGATAATAAAATTACGAAATATTTACTTTCTGATACTGGGATTTTTACTCTAGATACGTCACTCGTAGTAGATTCTTCTTGGGAACTAGCTTTAATTGATGATATGTTTCCTACCTTAACTAGTTTATATTTAGTGTTACCATTTTCTACATCAACGGTTGTTTCAACGATTAATAATTTAATAGCTAATTTAAATTTAAAGGTTTTTGGGATTGCTGGAGATGATGGTATGTTTGAAGCTGATAATTATGTAGATTTGAATCATGAAAGCGGATTAACAACAAACTGTTCTAACTTACGTTATCTTTTTTTGGATCTTAATACGAGTGATCAAGTGAATAAACTATCTCAGGTAGCATCTGCTTGTAGTTCTATTGAGAAGGTGTTTTTTCTTATATTGGATTTGAAAGACAATACTCATAATCTTGATGTTATAAATTTGTTTCCTGATAAGCGAATTTTTTATGAATTATGAATATTAGGAGTTAGATAATAACAACTAATTAGCTCTTTTATAGGTAGTAAATAGCTGTTATGGGTACTTAAGATACGTTTGTTGGTAGCCCTACGGGGATTCGAACCCCGGCTGCCAGGATGAAAACCTGGTGTCCTAACCCCTAGACGATAGGGCCACAATTAGGTGAAAAGAATAGTAGCATACCCTTTTTTTGTTGGCAATTATTCGTCTATTGGGATGTTTATTTTTTATGTTATGATGGTAGGTCTCATTATGCTCGAAAATATTTGGAATTTTGCTAACCATAAACAGGTGGGTAGCTCATCACATAATCATGATAGGAAATGTGATTTAGCCAATCACTCATTTTCGGATATGTTTCAGAAAGAATCATCGGATACACGAGAGTTTTATAGCCCTCCCCTATCAGATTATGGATTTCAATTTGCTTATTCGTCTATTTCTGATCAGGATATACCTCAGCTTCTAAAGCAGTTTTTGCAATCAACTCCTCAGCAAGCCTTGCTATTAGCTCATAATCATATTACCGATCAAGGTTTTATGGAGTTAGTGGCATTTTTAAAAGAAAACACCACTATTAAACATTTGATTTTATCTCATAATGCTCTTAGCTTTAATGAGTTTGCTAAAGCAGGGTTAGCGGACTTGTTAAAGGTAAATCGCTTTATTGGTTGGTTAGTGTTTAACCATAACGATATTAGTGATTTAGGTGCTAAACATTTAGGGTTGGCTTTGGCTCATAATAAATCCGTTAAACATCTTGTGTTATCGCATAATTATATTACGGATCGTGGATTAACGGATTTATTAGCGGGACTTAATCATCACCCTACCCTAGAATCGTTATTTTTGGCCAATAATCAGTTATCGCTTGAAGCATTACCTCTTTTGATGACTTTTGTTGCTCAGCAATCGTGTTTAAAACGCTTGGATATTTCAGGACAGTTTGATCCTTTTGATCCCTTGCTTATTGACCTAAAAAAACAATGCGAATTAAAGGGGATTCGGTTACACTATTAATAATTAATTCTACTTGAATACTGTGATTGGAGGGTATGTTATGTTAGATAAATATGCAAGATTGTTAGTAGATTATTGTGTTGGTGTAGAGCCAAAACAACGTGTGTTAGTTAAATCTACGTATTTAGCAGAACCGTTATTACAAATATTGTATCAATTATTACTTAAACGTGGGTGTAGTGTAGAGTTTGATCTTTCGTTTCAAGATCAAGATAAAATTATGTATGATTTTAGTTCCAGTGATCAGTTATCAACTTTACCTGTCTTTTATAATAAGGCTGTGGAAGAGTTTGATGCTTTAATTCGTGTTATAGCCCCTTTTAATTTAAAATCTACAGCAGAGGTGTCTTCTGATAAAAAACGTATCTTACAAGAGGCTATGGCACCTTTACGTAAGCGTTATATGGAGCGATCTGCTAAAAAAGAGCTAAAATGGGTGTTGTGTGTGTATCCTACGCAAGCGGCGGCTCAAGAATGTGGGATGTCGTTAGCTGATTATGAAAAGTTTGTGTATCAGTCGTGTATGTTGGATATGGATGATCCTATTTCAGCTTGGCAAGATTTGAGTCGTAGACAACAGCATATTGTTGATTATTTAAATAAGGTATCTATGGTTCGTTATGTAGGGCTTAATACTGATATTTCTTTTAGTACAAAAGATCGAATTTGGATTAATTCGGATGGCCATTATAATATGCCTTCGGGGGAAGTATTTACGGGGCCTGTTGAAGATAGTGTTCAGGGTCATGTTTATTTTTCATATCCTACTGTGTATGAAGGGGCTGATGTTGAGGGGGTGTTTTTAGAAGTTAATAATGGTGTTGTTTCAACGTGGAAAGCAGAGAAGGGGCAGGAGGTTTTAGATCGTGTTTTTTCAATTAAAGGGGCTCGCCAATTTGGAGAAGTTGCGATTGGAACAAATTATTCGATTCAACGTGCTACTAAAAATATTTTGTTTGATGAAAAAATAGGCGGTTCTATTCATATGGCTATTGGAGCTTCGTATCCAGAAACCGGTGGGAATAATGATTCTGCTGTTCATTGGGATATGATTAAAGATATGAAAGTAGAGGGTCAAATTTTTGCTGATAATACGTTAATTTATGAAAATGGTGAGTTTATTATAGATTAGTTTTTTTTAATAATGGTTTTGCTTATCTTACTACTATGTTTTTTTGTTTAATGTTATACATAAACGATTCATGCTGTTGATATAGTGTAGTTTTGCTCAAGTTCAAAAATTTTTTTAAGCCATGTGTTTATTGCAACAAATTTAACTACACCTTATAGTAGTAAGCGTATCTTTAGTTTCTTAATGGTCTTGATTAGAGGTCTTTTTAAAATTTTTAAGTAATTTCAAGTTTGTTTTTAAAAAATGTGCAAGCGTAACGAGTTTGTTTTATTTATGTTTTAATAATATAAAATTACTAGTATAATTTTGTGATAAATTAAATTAATAATATAGAAAAAGGGATATTACCTACATGTCTTTTTTTAAAATTCATTAACATGTGTGATGATACGGGTAATCGTATAATTCGTAGGATATTTTGTGAATACGTTATTAATCTAGATGGAGGTAGTAAGGGGTTTGTTTCTCAAACCATGAAAGCTGTTATAGATGCAAAAAATATTGTTTCAACGATAGAACAAACTATAGAACAAACTAACATTATACTGCGAGAAAAAGCACAAGAACGTGAAAAAAAAGAATTAGTAAAAGCAGAAAAAGATTTAGAAGCAAAAAAATTGGATAAAGTACTTTTTAACTATAGTCATTTGATTCCGGCTTTTATTTAACGGGTACTATTTGATAATAGCTATATCGTTATTAGCTAATTTTTTCGTAAGTTTGCATTAAGCAAACTCTATTATCTTTTTGAGTGAATAAGCTCCAGTGTGTTTGATAGGATGTTTCCCAGAATGAATCGTTGATGGCTTTAAACGTTTTAAATGCTTGAAATTGCTTGTTTATATCATCAAACAGTGCTTTGACATCGGTGCTAATATAAATTTTTCCATTTATTTTTAATTTTTTTAATGCTAATTCTAAAAAGTCGTGGGAGATGATTCGACGTTTATGATGTTTGGTTTTTAACCAGGGGTCTGGATGAAAGATAAACAGTCTATTAATACTATTATCATGAGGAACATCGTTGATAAAATAATGGCCGTTTCCATGAAAGATGGATGTATGTGTTAGTGTTTCTTGTTCTAATTTTTTTTTAAGTAATATGACTATGGGTTTACGTACGTCTATGCCAATGACGTGATGGTTAGGGTTTTGTTTTGCCCATCTAATTAAGAAGTCTCCTTTCCCAAAACCAATTTCAATATCTATTTCTTTATTGTCTTGTGGTAAGGATAGTGAGTTAAAACGATGGTTGATATTGAGGGGGTTTGTATGTGTTCTGACGCGTTTCATGGGTTTGATTATACTGTTTTAAGATAAAAAGGTTAATGTCTTTTCCGTATCGATCAATATCCCAAAACCAGCGTTTTTCTTTGAATAATCGTTTATAGGTGATGTTTTTGTAGAATGTTTGTAATTTTGTATAGAGCTTTTTTTGATGCTTGATACGCCAACTAACATCATGAATTAACATAAAGTAAATGGGTAGGTTGGGATTGAGCGCTTTTTTATACTTAAAGATTGAATTAGAAAGGTGTCCTTTGTCGTTTATTTCAATGCCTCCAATTAGAGTCATGCTTGCAAAATTATCGATTGTTTCGGCTGCAATGATATTTAAAAATGCCCCTTCAGACATTCCTATTAAATGAATGCTATTTGGATTGACGTAGGGTTTGTTTTTAATGTAATTACTAACACCTATAATAGCTTTTACCTTGCGATATCGTTCGATAGGTATAATGCAGACATACCCACGTTGGGCAAAATAAGCGGCTATGTATTCGAGATTATAGCCTCGTCTATTGGCTAAGTCTTTTCCAGCCCAGTCATAAAATTCATCGTAACTGTATATGATTATAGGAAATTTTTTATTTCCTTTTGGTTTACTAATAATTGCTTTATAGCTACCTAAATAATCATAACGCACATACTCTATGTCAATTTTTTTACTGATATTGTTTGTTTTGGCATGGATTGAACTAACTAATCCAATGATGATGATTATACTAATAAGTGCTTTCATTTCTTATGATTATTCCCTCTTTTATGATACCATTAACCCACTAAAGTTAAGGATAGTTAATGTTACAGTTTATCAGACGTTACGTTGTTGGATATTGGTCTTATTATTGTGCTGGATTTTTTGCTCTTATTGCAACCAATTATGTGGCTACTATTATTCCTTTATATATTCAGCAAGCTGTTGATTTATTAGCAAATAAGGCTTCTTTTGATGCTATTCGGCCTTTTTTAATTCGTATTATTGGGTTTGCTATGTTATTAGCTGTTGTTCGTACCTTGTCTCGTGTTTTAATTTTTTTTCCAGGTCGCTTTGTTGAATATGATTTAAGAGGGAGCTTGTTTTCTCATTTATTGGGCTTATCAGACACGTTTTATAACAATCAAAAGATTGGGGATCTTATTTCTCGGATGATTAATGATGTTCAAAGTTTACGTGCAACAGCTGCATTAGGGTTTTTACATATTATTAATACGATTATGATTTATAGTTTTGTGATTGTTCAGATGATGCATATTCATGGGGGCCTTACGTTTTGGGTTGTGTTGCCAATTCCGTTAGCGATGGTTTTTGTTGGTTTTTTTGTAAAATATATGTATTTATATACCTATCAATGTCAGCAAGCATTAGGTGATATTACCAACTTTTTTGTTGAAATGTTTAGTAATATAAAAGTGATTAAAACAGCGGTTGCTGAAGAGGCTGTTTTAGCTTTGTTTCATCAAAAAAATGATGATTATGTGTTTAAAAATATTCAGTTAGCCAAAGTTCGAGCGGCTATGTTTCCTTTTATAGGCATTATTGGGTCTATTGGTAGTTTTGTTTTATTGTTGTTAGGTGGAAAACTTATTATTAATGCAGGATTAACGGTAGGCGAATTTGTAGCGATGGGAACCTATATTGGTTTATTGTCTTGGCCTACAGCATCGTTAGCTTGGATTATTAATATTATTCAACGTGGAAAAGCAGCTTGGTCTCGAATTGCTGATATTTTAGATGAAACAAATGACTTTAGGGGGCAGCTTGCTATTGATGAACCAGACTCTTTATTTCCTATTACTTGCCAGCATCTTTCATATGCATATGATGATACTACGGAGCCTGTTCTTAAGGATATTAATATTACAATTAATAAAGGTCAGGTGATTGGTTTTTTTGGGCCCTCAGGTTCTGGAAAATCAACGCTTATTAATATTTTATCAGGTAGCAAAAAAGTGGCGGATGATCAGGTTATGATTGGAGGTCGTTGTTTAAATACGCTTTCTATTTCAGAGTATCAATACTATGTTAGTGCTGTTTCTCAAAATCCATTTTTGTTTTCGGCATCTATTCAGGATAATATTAGCTTTTTTTCTAAGCATTCAAATCAATCAGGTCATGGTGAATCGTTACGTTTATTAACAGACCAAGCATGTGTTACCGATGATATCACTCGTTTTCCAGATGGGTTTCATACGTTAATTGGGGAAAAAGGTGTTGTATTGTCAGGGGGACAACGATCTCGGGTTGCTTTGGCGCGTGCCTTTTATAAGTCGTCGTCGTTATTATTATTAGATGATATTGTATCGGCGATTGATTATGATACACAACAACAGATGATTACAAATATGATGACTGCTAAATTGCCAGAACAGGCTTTGGTAATGGTATCGCACCGTGTTAGTGCTTTGTTAGCTTGTGATTATATTTATGTGTTTCAAAATGGTTCTATTATTGATGCTGGAACTCATAATGAGTTAATTCAAAAAGAAGGGCTTTATGCTTATACATGGCGTTATCAGAAATTGGTGGATCAATTATGAAACATGATAAACGGTATTTATTAAGTTATTGGCAGTATTTAAAAAAGTATCGATTTTTATTAGGTGTTGCCCTTGCGTTAATTCCCTTACTTTCTTTTTTTAATTTAGCGCAGCCTTATCTTATTAAAAAAGCAATTGATGATGCTATTTTATTAGGTGATATGCCATTGCTACAGATTATTACTGTGTTGTTTGGTTGTTGTGTTTTATTTGATTTTTTATCTCGAACATTGCAAGTATTTTTGTTTCAGTATATTGGTCAGAAAACGGTTCAGGATATTCGAGCTGATTTATTTCAACATGTCTTAACTCTTTCTGCTCGCTATTATGATCGTACACCGTTAGGCGTGGTTACGTCTCGGTTAACATCGGATATTGAATCCCTTAATGAAAGTTTTGCTAGTGGTTTGGTTACCTTACTGGCTGATTTGTTAACCTTAATAGGTATTATTGGTGTTATGTTTTTATTAAGTCCTAAATTAACGTTGATTACGCTTTTAATTTTGCCCCCTATGGTGGTTGTTGTTAATTTTTTTCGTATTAAATTGCGAGCAGCCTTTGAGATGATTCGTACCACGTTAGGTAAAATGAATGGGTATATTCAGGAACAGTTTCAGGGGATCTCTGTTATACAATTGTTTCAGCAAGAACAACATAGTATCAAACGGTTTCAACGTTTAAATCATATTTATAAACAATCAACCTTATCATCGGTATCTTATGATGCCATGCTTTATTCGCTTATTGATTCATTAAATTCTATTTTAATTGCTGTTGTAATTTGGTATGGATGGGGACACTATCACGCTGATTTTGTTACGTTAGGTGTTTTAGTTGCTTTTATTGATTATATTCATCGCTTTTTTACACCCCTTAAAGAGATTTCTACAAAATTTGCTATTTTACAACATGCTTTAGCNTCTTTAGATAAAATATTTTCGACNTTTGATATTCAAGANTATGTGTGTTCGGGCAAACAACGTTTGGATTCTTTTGAGGGTAATATTACTTTTGATTGCGTATCGTATGCTTATAAAGGCTTTGAAGATAAACTGATTTTATCAGATGTTTCGTTTACGTTAAAAAAGGGACAGTTATTAGCGCTTGTTGGACCAACCGGTTCTGGTAAAACAACCGTTTTACGCTTATTAAGTAAACTTTATGATGGGTATACCGGTACTATTACGTTAGATTCTTATGATTTATCAACATTAGAATTGCCTGATATTAGACGGTCTATTGCTGTTGTAAATCAAGAAACAACGTTATTTTCTAATAGTATTGCTTTTAATATTACTCTTGGAAATCCTGCTATTACTGCGGATGCTATGATAGAGGCTGCTAAACAAGTGTTTATTCATGAGTTTATTATGAGTTTGCCAGGTGGGTATGAGTATTGTTTAGAAAAAGGAAATCACTCTTTATCGGCAGGTCAGGCACAACTTATTTCGTTTGCAAGAGCCTTGGCTAGTAATACGCCTGTTATTTTATTGGATGAAGCAACGGCTTCTGTTGATTCTATTGCTGAAGAAGCAATTCAACAGGGTTTAGATGCTCTATTGGCGCAAAAGACGGCTATTGTTGTTGCTCATCGATTATCAACGGTTCAACATGCTGATATTATCCTTGCGCTTAATGAGGGCAAAGTAATAGAATGTGGGGACCATAAAACGTTGATGAAACAAGCTGGGTTTTATGCTAACTTATTTAATATGCAATTTGCAGGAATTTAATGATGAACCTACGATCTGTAAAGCAAACCATAACACGTCATTATGATGATTTAGTATCTTTTTTAGATATGAACGGTGTTGATTTACAGTTACCTTTATATTCATCGGCTGATATTCGTATGAATGATGTGAAAGCGGCTGTAATTGATATGAATTTGTTTCCAGCTGGGTTTAATAATTTATGTCGGTTAAGTTATGATGAAATTCCATTGTTGTTTAAAAAAACGGTTTCAAGTTTTTTGCCTAATTGTAAACGAATTTTAATTTTAGCTGAAAGTCATACTCGTAATACGTTTTACTTAGAAAATATCTTTGCTCTTAAAACTTACTTAGAAGAGGCTTCTTATGAGGTAGATATTGCTAGTTTGTTTGATGAGTCAATGGTAGCTGAATTTAAGGATGGATTAACTCAGTTAAAAACAGCAACGGGGAATCAGTTGGGTGTTTACAATCTTAGATTTTTGTACGATAAGTTATCAGCATCCTATTATGATTTTGTATTATTAAATAATGATTTAATTCAAGGTGTTCCGGATATGCTAAAAGAAATTAATGTTCCTATATATCCTTCTTTAGCTGCAGGGTGGCATTCTCGTAATAAATCTCATCATTTTCAAGAAGTAAATCGCATAATGGAAAAAATTTCAGCTAAATTTGATATCGATCCCTTTTTTTTAACCACATCTTTTATGCAATGTTCAGATTGTAATATCAATGACCAGCATGATCGTTTAGATCTTTATGAGAAAGCAACCGTATTGTTTTCTCAGCTTGAGATGTCGTATCGTTATTATGGGATTGATCAAAAACCTCATGTATTTATCAAAGCCAATAGTGGATCTTATGGGATGGGTGTTATTTCGATTGATTCGCCAGAAGCTATTTTAGAATTTAATCGAAAACAACGACATCAACTGACGAAAGGAAAGCAGGGGCAAGTTATTAATAATTTGATTTTACAAGAAGGTATCCCCTCTTCGTTACGTATTAATAATCAGGTTGCAGAGCTTTGTTTATATTTTGCGAGTCGTCATTATTTAGGTGGGTTTTTTCGATTAAATTCTGAAAAATCAGATCGTGATAATTTAAATTCACGAGGTATGAGTTTTCAAAAAATGTGTGTAGATAATAATACGGATTATTCTAGTGATCGATTGGATATGATGCATGAGTATCCAATTATTGAGGATTTGTACTTTTATCGATTTTTGGGATTAGTGTCGGTGTATGCTGCTCAACAAGAGATTAAGCAATTAGAAAATAGTTACGTATGAAAATTTTGTTTTTAATGAAACCATTAGCTTATGTGAAGCCTGATAAGGATACCTCGCTTTTACTGATGCAAGCCTCTCAGCGTTTGGGTCATGATATTTACTTTTTGCCTCAAGGGGGGGCTTCTGTTACGCCTGATGGACTTGTTTTTGATGGTATTTTAATAGCTTGTACGGGTAATAAAGAATTTCCTTTTGATGTTAGGCAACGGGAGCGTCTTCATGAAAATGATGTTGATGTTATTTTTATTCGGACGGATCCGCCGTTTGATGATGCTTATTTACATGATATGTGGGTGTTAGATCGTTTGTCTGATCGTGTTCGTTGTATTAATTCTCCTGCGGGGATTCGAACCGTTAATGAAAAACTTTGGTTAACCCAGTTTAAGGATTTAATTCCAAAGACCTGGGTGACAACATCTCGTGATATGTTAGAGGCTGTATTATCTGAACAAGGTCAACTTATTTTAAAACCAACCAACGGATTTGGTGGTCAGTCGATTTTTTTGTTATTGCAAGATGATGTTAACAAACATGTTATTTTAGATACGATGTTTGCTAAGAATACTGTTTATGTGGTTGCCCAAGAAGTGCTTGCTGATGCTGCACAAGGTGATAAACGTATCTTATTATGTGATGGCGAGCCTATTGGAGCTGTTTTAAGGGTACATTCAGTGGATGATCATCGTAATAATTTGGATTCGGGGGGACAGGCCTTTGCGACAGAGATTACGGGTCGGGATCAGGATATTATTGATGTTTTAAAACCACAGTTACTATCTCTTGGGTTACGTTTTGTTGGTATTGATGTGATTGGAGATTATTTAATAGAAGTGAATGTAACATCACCTACATGTTTACAAGAATTAAATACCTTGGATGGATATGCTCATGAAGATGAACTTGTGAGCCGGTTTTTAACTTAACTATTTTCTGTTTATGGACGTAATAAGGGATTAAGAGTTTGTATTTCTGAGCTAAATTCCATGCCTGGTGCTAATCTAATAAATTTTTCATGTTCATATTCTAAATACATTAAATGGGTATAATTAAATCCAAAACTGCTACTGTTACAAATTAATAGACCTTGCTCAAAGGCGTGTTTGATAATGCTGTTTATTTTTTTTTCATAGTTATTTTTTGATGTATAGTGATATTGAATAAATACAACGCCACCATTATTAAAACTAATTTTTTTAAATTCTTTTTTATATTGTTTTAAATATTTAAATATGAGTTCTCCATTTCTGTTAATACGATTATATCGTTTTTCTGTAATGAGTTTGTTATTACATAGTGAATGGATATTGATCTCAGGTATGTTAATACCCAGAATACCTCTATATTTATTTAATGCTAAAGGGCTATTTGTTTTATTTGTAATATAGGTTAGCATTCCCCCACTAACTTTATCATCGCCGTATTGGTCAAATTTTTGTAAGCTTTTATATAACATAATGTGTAAAAAATTTGGTAGCGTTTTAAGATAATCTGAGCACTGAAAATTAGGTCCTGCTAAGGTTGTATCTAATAAAAGGTAGAGGGGGGTACTTCGTTTTATTTTTTTTAAGTTACTAAATAATGTTTTTAGATTGATTGTAGTTGCATGTAATGTGTTGGTAATGACATCTAAGTTGATTGCGATACAATTGCTATCTTCAGCCTTTTTTATTATTTCATTAATATTATTTTCAGCTATGAATAGTGACTTTATAAATGTGTTTTCTTTAAAAAATAATAGAATTTCAAAATATGAGTTTTTACCTACGCTAATATAGTTTTTTGTCTGATTTATGTGATCTAATAAGGTTGTTATAATTAATGTGAATGCCCCCATTCCAGAATTTACTAGTAGTGTTTCTTGAAATGTTTGGGGTAGTTTTTTGTGATGTTGATTTAATTTTTGTTGACTCCTTGTTCGGTCTAAATCCATTCTATGATATTCGTATTGAGTAAAGGGCTTATTAATACCTTGATTGTAGGGACTTGTTAATGAGGGAGATTGCCAGCTTTGATTGGTATATAAAGAGATAATTGATTTGTCGAGGCGTCTTAATTGAGTTTGTATTTTAAAGCGAAGTGGGTATCGTGCATTTTGTCTGCTATTAAATTTCTTTTTTAATAGGTGTATTCTTTTTTTTTGTTTATTTAAATGTGATTGTAACATGTGACATATACTTTTGTTTTCTATACTTAAATACGGGTAATTACAGGTGTCTTTTAAGATATTATTTAATAGTTTGATTCGAAATAGTGCTATATCACAATCTTCATAACAGTCTATGTTATCGTTATTTTTTATTAGATTCTTCATATCTATATTGTACAATTATGGGTATGGAATTTCGACAAAAAATTATCTTAAAAGAGGCGATGTCTTATGAGGCTATTATGGGTTTGTATACTCGTTCTAAAACATTTATTAATTGTATTTTAAAACAAGATAGTAAAGGGTTGTTTTTTATTACGAATGAAGAATCGATTTTTTCGAAGGGCGATGTTGTTATCGTTTATAGTGTGGATTCGTTTAATATCGCAGAAATTCTTGATGCGAATGGTTTGTTTAATGAACATTTTTATGCAGATCAGGATGTTTTTGAAACGCAGGATATATGGCCTGATGAAGCTTTGTTTATTGACCATATGATTCCCTCTTCTGATAATCGTATATTAGAGATTTGCTCGGGTAATGGACGGGTGACATCTCATTTGTGTAAGGATGGGAATACGGTTGTTGGACTGGATAATTGTTTAGAAAGTATTTCTTTAGCTCAGAAACATCAAACGGATCTGTTATCATATGTTCACGCAGATGCTTTTAAACTGCCCTTTGAAAAGGACTGTTTTGATATTTCATGTTGTTTTGAAAACTCCTTGGGGATGTTTTTATATGATGAGGAAACGATTGTTCAGAACTTAATTGAGGTATCTAAACAAAAGGTTATTTTTGGTCTTAGACAGGTGAATGACTCGACTCAGTTCATTCATTATTATGCATCACAAAATGGTTATTTAGAATTTGGTAAAGTTTTTTCTCACGATTCATTTGAAGTTATTCTAAATAATTTAAATGAATCGTATCGGAACTGTATTGCTGCTATTAATTATTATCCTGGTTTAGCTCGGCCTTGGGGAGGTGAACAGTTTTTTGTAGTTTTAGACTTGGTTTAATCTGTCATAGGATTGTTTTTAATAGATAAAGCTTTTTCTTCATACAGCATAGTCACTTAACTCGTCTAAATAAACGGGTTTATTTGATAGAAAATGGTTGAGGTTATTCCTCAAAATAGGTGTTGATTTTGATGGTGTTTAGTTGGTTGAATAAGTTTCATGTGTCAAACAAGTGATTCATATAATTAATAATTTTATTTTCATTTTCTTTCTCTAAATCTGGCTACTGCCTTACATAAAACTATGAATGTCTTTGGTGATACGCAGTTTCTTATCGGATTTTTTGTAAATGCCAAACTTAATATTGTCATATTTTTTGTTGTACTAACACATCCATACTTTTCTTTTTTTTTAGTGACAGCTTTATTAATATTGGCTCCTGCATTTATTAAAGCTTCCACTATTTCTGTTGATGCGTTATACCAAATCGCCAATGCTAATAAGCTTAAGGTCCAGGTATATTTCTTATTCGAAAAAGGGCCTGAATTCAACGTTATCGTTTGATTAACATCGGCTCCTGTTCTGATTAAAAATTCAACTATGCCTACAGATGCCAATTCCAAAATTATTGCCATTGCTAATACATTTCCTTTTATGTTATATAAGGGAGAATTTGAATTGCACTGTAGCCACATACCGTCTTTAACATAATGATTTTTTCCAACTTGAAACTGTATAGTTCGGTTAATATCGGGTCCTTTTTTGATTAAACCTGCAAATTCTCTTAAGATAGTACTACGCCTCGTTCGTAAAATAGCGCTATAAGGCCGTTTCATTTTATAGATATCATTATAATTATTAAATGTATCTAAAATATCTCTATTTAAATTATCTATTCCAATCTTTAATTTATTATTAAGATAATTATTAGTTTTAATAACCTTGTCCAAGGATTTATTTAAAGGCATCAGGGCTAATTCGATAGGATTAAGCCTATTTAAAATATTAGCTATTAGATCATCGGGTATGTCAGGTAAATGTAGTGATGATATATTGTTTTCTTGTCTATCTACGGTTTGTGGTGGGGGGTTCTTTTTTAGTGTAGGTATCGTGCCTGGTTCTATTCTTCCTAACATTTTATATTTCCTTTTATTTTATTAATTAACAAGATGAGTTAATTTTTACTTTCTTATTTATTTATTTTTTTAATGTGACAAAACAAAAAACACCGAAAACGGTGTTCTTATCAAATTATCTAAAGGAAATTAAATGTTAGAATGTAGTCACATAATAATTACTAAAAAAAGATACTAATTTCCCCTAGAGTAGGCAAATAGTCATATTGAAAAAGGCAGGCGGTGTCCATCCATAGCGAATAGTACCCTTAGTAAAGGGAGTATTTCGTAATATTTCAGCGTCATTAAATTCTTGTTTAGTTAACATAATCGTTTCTTTTTTATTCTATCCCTTTTAGTTAAAGGGGTTATATAGTTATCGTTAAAACGTATTAAATAATTTCAGTTAAATTAATTTTTTATATTATTTTATAGTTTTTGTTAGTTAGAAATAGGATTATTTTCAATAGATAAAGCTTTTTCATAAACCCAAAATCCATTAATACGTTTAAATAAACTATTTTCTTTAACAGAAAATGGTTTGGTTGATTCTTTTGTTTCTAAACAGGTAACGATAAACTGAATTGTTCCTTCGTTATCAAATTCGCCTCCCTTATCTTTATTAAGAATACGTAATGATTTCCATTGGGCAGGGCTATGTAAAATAAAATTTTCATCATAGGCTTTTAGGGCGGGTTCTATCATGGTTTGTTTGATAAAGTTTGGTAGTTTATATACAAATGCTGTATAACGTGCTCGTAATAAATGTTCGGTAGTCGGTACTTTGCTTGGGTCTTTATGGTAGCGTTGGCAACAGTCTTGATAGTTTTTTTTGGATTGGCATGGACAGGGTTCAGTGAGCATTAATTAAATTTTATCATGGTCTTGTTACCATTGAGAATGGATATTTGGGCTTGTTTATTATTTATTTTGTTTGTGGTTTGTGATATCTTTTATAAAAAATGAAAATTTTTATTTTATTTGTTTTTTTTAGTTTTTTGTTTTCTTTTTCGGCCTCTGCTTTAAGTAATAGATATAATCAATTTTTAGTTGCGTTAGATAGTAGTGATTTTAAAGAATCGGCATCTATTCTTGAAAACTGGGGGGATAACTCTGATAAAGATCCTTATTTTTATTTTGCAAATTTTATTTTTGGTCTCAAAAAATATAAAAATAATGCTATTTTGATCGAGGGTCTTGAAACCATGGCGCCTGGTATGCAGTCGCAATTAATGTATCCAAGAATAAATTCACATAAGTCAATTATCTTTGATCTTGATTCATTTCCTGAGACACGTGTCCAGTTTACGGATGCTTTTTATTATGATCAGCGCAACTTGAAATCATATATATTACATCTGCAGGAGGGTATTGATAAATTTCCAAATTTTATCAAAATGAGATTTATGTTGATGCGTTATTATGAAAATGAATCAGATTATGAATCTTATATTGAACAATTTAAGGATTTTTTAGTTATTTATAAAGATAAAAATATTAAGCTTGTTCCTTGCTGTGAACGTATGGTTGTAGATACAAAAAACCATGTTTTTAGTATTTTACAAAATAATTTTGTTCGGATGTCTAGAGATATTAACTCGATTTATAAAAAATTGTTTTTGCATCAATATGTAAATCTTCTTATAAACTATTTTCCTAAAAAAGCAGAGCCTTTTTCTAATAAAGGCGGTTTATTAGCACGTTCTCTAGATGATAAGAAAGCTTTAAAGTATTTTTTAAAGGCTTATAAGCGTAATAAAAGCGATTCTATTGTGTTGTTTAATATTGCGGCTACTTATTCTAATTTAAAAAAATTTAAAAAATCATTAAGGTTTTATAAAAAGGCTTTGATTCATGCTCATGATAATAATGAAAAAATAGAGATTCAAAATAATATTGATGTACTTACTAATTATTTAAATACTAAAGATTAACCATTGCTAGTTGATTTTTGAATTATGTTTTTGTGATTTTAAATTATTTCTAGATAAGCTGCATTAAATTTTTTTTGTATTTAATTGATATTGACAGGTATTTTACTCCTTTGTACCGTATTAATACGATGGATGACCTATTATTATATTCAGCTAATTATTGTCCGTATTGTCATAAGGTAGAAAACTTTTTAGCTGATCATGATATTTCTGTTAAAACAGTATACTTTGATGAAGATGCATCATTAAGAGATGAGTTAGCTAGTTTAGGTGGGAAGGCTCAGGTTCCTTGTTTAATTATTAAAGGAGAGCCTTTATATGAGTCTGAGGATATAATACAATGGTTTAAGGAGAATTATTAATGTTAGTTAATGAAATCAAGCAAACTATTTTAGAGGCGCTTCCAGAGGCGCTTGTTTATGTGATGGATCCTAATAATGATGGCGAGCATTTTGAGGCTATTGTTGTTTCTGATACGTTTCGTGATTTATCATTAGTAAAGCAACATCAAGTTGTGATGACCGCATTAACAGATAAGTTTGCAACGTCTGTTCATGCATTAGCATTAAAAACATTTACTCCAGAAAAGTGGGAGTTAGTAAAAGATCATTATAAAGGAGTTCAGTAATATGACAGAACATACTATTAAGAATCAAATTGAAGATGATATTAAAGCCAATAAGATACTTTTATTTATGAAAGGTAATAAAATGGCGCCACAATGTGGTTTTTCGGCTCAAGTTGTTCATATTTTAAATAATGTTGGAGTTGAGTATGAAACACGTGATGTATTACAAGACGAAGAGCTTCGACAAGGTATTAAAGAGTATACCAATTGGCCAACGATTCCTCAGCTTTATGTGAATCAAGAATTTGTAGGGGGTTGTGATATTATTACCGAAATGTTTCAATCGGGGGAATTAAAAACACTAATATCTTCTTGATTTTTTATGACGACGGCTTGGGTTCGCTCATTACTTCAATGGTTTAATGAGTCTCAAAGGGAGATGCCTTGGCGATCTGATCCTTCACCTTATCACACTTGGATTAGTGAAATTATGTTACAGCAAACGCAAGTTGTAACAGTTATCCCCTACTTTCAACGATTTATTCAATCGTTTCCATCGGTAGAATCTCTTGCAAAAGCAGATCAAGATGATGTGTTAAAACATTGGCAAGGGCTTGGTTATTATTCACGGGCTCGTAACATTCATAAGACAGCTCAGGTTCTTGTTGAGTCTTATCAGGCTGTGATGCCTAGTGATTTTGAGGAATTACAACGTTTACCAGGTATTGGCTTTTATACAGCTGCAGCGATTTCATCAATTGCTTTTGAGAAGCCTGTTCCTGTTGTGGATGGAAATGTCTTACGTGTTTTTACTCGTTTTTGGGGTATTTACGATGATATTCGTCATAATCAGGTTAAAACGATGTTATTTCATAAACTTGAATCCTATATTAAAGAAGCTAAGCCGTCTGATTTTAATCAGGCTATTATGGAATGTGGTGCGCTTGTTTGTCAGCCTCAATCGCCGTTGTGTACGCAGTGTCCCTTACAAATCGATTGTTTTGCTTATGTGCATCATAAGCAGAAAGAATTACCGGTAAAGTCTCCAGCAAAAAAAGTGCCTACTGTGGATGTTGTTGTGGGTGTTATTATGAATGATAATTGCTTATTAATTACAAAACGCCCTGATCATAAGATGTTAGGAGGGTTATGGGAATTACCGGGAGGTAAAATTGAGAAACATGAGAGTCCTGAGCAAGCATTATATCGAGAATTACGAGAGGAGTTGGGTATTGATAGTGAGGTTGGTTCTCAGGTTTGCATGGTTCGGCATGCTTATTCTCATTTTAAAATTAAGCTTTATGCCTATAGCTGTAAAATTACAGCCGGTACGCCTCAGCCTCTTTCTGCAGTGGATGTGAAATGGGTTAACGTTGATGATTTAAATGAGTATGCCTTTCCAAAGGCAACACATAAAGTTTGGGCTGATTTAAAAAAGTATAATCTTAATAACTTAGTTTAATGTTATAGCCAATGAGATTGTGTATGTATAATTAGAAGTTTAATTGGGTTTTAGGAACTTTTTTGTCATATTTGCTTAGTTTCAACTCTTTTTTTCATGCTTCATCATTTATTTTTATTACGGGATTATGAAGAGCATGACGTAATATATGTGCTACGTGAGCTACTTTATGAAGCCTTTTTTGTAGGGACTCTAAATCTATTTCATGTGTTTGGGCGCAGATAGGAATTAATAGGTCTGTCCTTTCATTATTTTTATGGCTTATTTCATTTGTTGTATGTATACTTCCATGTTCGTCTAGATCA